>JADHZE010000398.1 GCA_026934365.1 Isoptericola sp. QY 916
AGCGCGGCCACGCTCACCGGGTTCGCCGTCGTCCCGACCCCGGACACGGCGTACTCGCCCGAGGCGGCGCTCGTGCCCGGCGGCGTCCTCGTCGCGGGTCTGGCCGCCGTCGCGTTGGTCGTGGGGGCCGCGGTCGCCGCCCAGGCGCGCGACGGCGGCTACCGGGAGGAGGTGCGCTGATGCTGTGGCTGCTGCTGCGCCGCCACCTGCGCTCCGCGTGGGGGACCGCGCTGGTCCTCGCCGTCGTGACCGTGCTCGGGGCGGGCGCCGCCACCGTCGCCACCCGCGCGATCGGCGAGATGCGCTCGGAGCAGGTCACCTACGCCACCGAGCAGCTCTCGCCCCAGCGCCGGGACGTCTCGTCCCGGTCGTCGGTGGTCCCCGGCGGGGGGCTGTCGGCCACCGACGCCGTCATGACCGGGCCGGCGAGCGAGCCCGCCGTGCCGCCCGAGCCCCGGTGGGACGAGTTCCTCGACGGCATGGTGCGGCTGCGCGACGAGCGGCCGCAGCCGCTGCGCGACGTGCTCGGCGAGCCGTCGTTCGCCGTCTCCTCCCGGAAGACGGTGACCGAGCAGGTGCCCGGGTCCGGGATCCAGGTCCCGCAGGTCGTGATGCGGGCGTCGGCGCGGATGACCGAGGACCTGCGGCTCGTCGAGGGCGAGTGGCCCGCCGCGACCCCGGTGGTCACGAGCTTCAACGGGCCGGAGGGCGACGAACCCGTGCAGGTGGTCCTGTCGAGCTCGGCCGCCGAGACGCTCGGGTGGGAGCTCGGCGGCACCTACGCCGTGGACGTCTGGAAGTTCCCCCCGCTGCGCGTCGTCGGGCTCACCGAGCCCGTCGACCCCGGTGCGAGCACCTGGTACCACCAGCCGTTCGGGCGCGACGCCCAGCTGAGCGTGACCGCGGACGGCGCCACCATCGCGACGGCGGCCGTCTACGTCGACCCGGCGATGATCGGCTCCCTCGCCTTCCGGGAGGCGCAGACCGAGCTCTGGTACCCCGTGACGGTCGCAGGGCTCCGGTCCGACGACGTCGCGCTCCTCGCCGACCAGGTGCGCGGTCTCACGCACGAGACGCTGGCCGTGGTGCCCGGTGACCCGGTGGTCCTGCAGGCGCGCACCGCCCTCTCGGACGTGCTCGACGCGCTCCTGCGGGAGCGCGTGACCACCGACGCCGTCCTCGCGGTGCTGGTGGTGGGCCCGCTCGGCGCGCTCGGCGCGGTCGTGGTGCTGGCGGCACGCCTGGTCGTGGAGCGGCGCCGGTCGGCGCTCGCAGTGCTGCTCGCGCGCGGCGCGACCGGCGCCCGGCTGCGGCTGCTCACGGCGTGCGAGGGCCTCGCCGTCAGCCT
>JADHZE010000399.1 GCA_026934365.1 Isoptericola sp. QY 916
GGGACTGCTGCACGGATAGGTGACAGCGGTTGTCAGGCGGCGAGTGCGACCTGAGTCGTGATGATGGCTTCGTACTCGATGGGGGTCAACCTGCCGAGGCGGGCCTGGCGGCGGCGTCGGTGGTAGGTGCGCTCGATCCAGGTGATGATCGCGATCCGTAGTTCGGCACGGGTGGTCCAGCGGCGCCGGTCTAGAACATTCTTCTGCAGCAGCGCGAAGAAGGACTCCATGGCCGCGTTGTCGCCCGCGGAGGCGACCTGCCCCATGGATCCGGCCAGATCATGGGCGCGCAGCGCCGCCAGGAATTTCCGGCTTCGGAACTGGCTGCCTCTGTCGCTGTGCACGATGCAGCCGGCTACTTCACGACCCTCGATGGCCCGTCTGGCGACGGCGTTCTCGAGGGCGGCCACGGCCAGGGAGGACTTCATGCGGTCGCTGATGGAGTACCCCACGATCCGGTTCGAGTAGACGTCCTTGATCGCACAGAGGTAGACCTTGCCCTCGGCGGTGGGGTGCTCGGTGATGTCGGTGAGCCACAGGGCGTTGGGTTCACTGGCAGTGAAGTCGCGGCGCACGAGGTCGTCGTGTGCGGGCGGGCCGGGCTTCTTGCCGCCCTTGGAGCCGCGCTTCTTGCCGAACACTGACCACCAGCCGCCCTCGGCGCAGCGGCGCCACATCGTGCGGTCGCACGCCACGTGGCCCACCGAGCGGGCCTCGTCGGCCAGGAGCCGGTAGCCGAACTCCGGATCGTCGGCGTGGGCGTCGAACAGGGCGTTCGCGAGGTAGGCCTGCTCGAGCTCGGTGACGGTGACCGGGTTGGCAAGCCATCGGTAGTAGGGCTGGCGGGCGATCTTGAGGACCCGGCACGTCACCGCGACGGGGATCCCCGCTACGGCGAGCTCACTCACGAGCGGGTAGGTCATTTTCCCGGCAGGTGCGCCTGGGCGAAGTACGCCGCCGCACGACGCAGCACCTCGTTCTCCTGCTCCAACAGCCGCACCCGCTTGCGCGCCTCACGCAGCTCCGCAGACTCCGACGCGGTCACGCCAGGCTTCGCGCCGTCCTCGACATCAGCGCGGTGCAGCCAGTTGCGCAGGCACGACTCGCTGATTCCGAAGTCCTTCGCGACCTGCTTGATCGGGGTCTCTCCCTGGCGGGCGATCGCCACGACGTCGTCGCGGAACTCCTTGGGATGGGATCTGGGCACGGGACACATCCTTCCAGCAGCACCCGCAGGCACCACAGGTCAGGTGTCACCTATCCGTGCAGCAGTCCC
>JADHZE010000004.1 GCA_026934365.1 Isoptericola sp. QY 916
CGACGACGGCACGCGCCGCCCGCGGCACGGTGAGCCGCGGGTCGCGCGGGGACCGGCCGTGCCCGGGCAGGTCGGGCGCGAGGACCCGCCAGCCGGCCTCCGCGAGCGCGGGTCCGACCCGCCACCAGGAGTCCGCGGACCCCATGAAGCCGTGCAGCAGCACCGCGGTGCGGTCCCCCTCGCCCCAATCACGCACGCGCAGGAGGTCGGTCATCCGGCCGCGGCGATCCAGTAGCGCCGCTTCGTCTGGTCACCGCGCGTGCGCACGTCCTCCAGCACGCCGCCGCACGCCTCGATGACGGCGGCGGAGCCGACGTTGTCGACGTCGCAGGTGACGAGCACCCGCTCGACACCGCCCTCGGCGAGGAGCTCGACGGACTGCCGCAGCATCGCCGTCGCGTACCCCAGGCGGCGGTGCTCCGGCGCGACCGCGTACCCGACGTGCCCGCCGATCTCGCGCAGGTAGTCGGTGAGCTCGTGCCGCACTGACACCCGGCCCACGGGGACGCCGTCGACCTCGGCGACGAGGAAGTCGCACCGCACCCGCCCCGGGGCGAGGTCCTCCCCGAGCGACTCGCGACGCACGGCCGCGATCACCTGCTCCCACGTCCCGCCGTGCTGGAGGAACGTGAACCCGTCCGGCGCGAGCTGGTCGTGCATGCGCCGCAGCGCGGCCTCGTCGTCGAGCCGTGGAGGGCGGAGCGTCAGCGTCATGCGGACGATGATCGCCCACGCGTCACCCCGGCAGCACCTCGTCGTCGCGGTGCGCACCATAGAGCTCCGACTGGCGGCGCATCAGCTCGCGCATCGGCACGTCGCGCCCCACGCCGTAGACCGTGCCGGGGAAGTCGAGCTCGCGCTGCACGGCCCAGATGTCGTCGTGCCGGTCGGGCGGCAGGATCTGCGCGGGGTCGCCCACCGCGACCCAGCCGATCGGGACGAGCGCCCCGGGCGGGAGCACGGTGTTGACCTGCACCACCCCGTGGATGCGCACCTCGGCCCCGGTGCCGATCCGGCTGCCGGGGAACAGCGCGGCCCCGGTCGCGACGAACACCTCGTCCTCGACCGCGCTGCCGTTGACGTGGGCGTGCGGGCCCACCAGGACGGCGGCACCGATCCGCGCGTCGTGGCCGGCCCGCCCGCGGACGAGAGCGTGCTCCATGACCACGCTGTCCTCGCCCACGACGACGGCGCCGTCCTCGGCGCTCAGGACGGCGCCGTGCAGCACGCGGGCCCCGGCCGCGACGGTCACGTCCCCGACGAGCACGGCGGTCGGGGCGACCCACGCGGTCGGGTGGACGGACGGGGCGACCCCCCGGTGGCGGACGAGCACGGCCTGCTCCCCTCGATCGCGGTCAGCGTCCTGGGGACGATAGCTCAGCGGCCGACGAACACCCCGGCGAAGAACTCGGCGAGCTCGTCGGTGGCGTCGAGCGGCAGCACGTGCGCCACGTACTGGTCGGGGCGCACGACGACGACCACGCCGTCGCGGGACAGCTCGCGCTCCGCGAAGATGTCGCCCGAGGTCCACACGGTGGGCCCGGCGGCGTACACCTTCTCCCAGTCGGTGAGCCCCAGCGGGCCGGTCCGGGGGCGGAACACGTCGGGCACGGCCGCGAGGTCGACGTCCTGGAAGGCCTGCTGGTAGACGACCTTCACGTCGAGGACGGCGTCGACGTCGGACCCCTCGGGGGTGAACCGTGCCAGGGGCGACCCGGGCGAGGCGAGCCAGGCCGCCCAGGCGTCCAGGGCGGAGCCCTCGCCCGGCGCGGCGGCGTCGGCGAACGCGTACACCCGCCACCGGCCGTCGGCCTTGGCGTGGTGCCCCAGGTGCACGGCGTTGCCGTCGCAGACGCGCGTCACCTCGGCGGACTTGAACCGCTTGCCGAGCGGGAACCCCGCGGCCAGCTCCTGCCGGGCGGAGCCTCCCACGATCGCCGACGGCTCGTACCGCGTCATGAACCCGGACGGGAACTCGGACGTCGCGAGGTAGTAGTGGGCCAGCTCCTGCGGGTCGGAGATCTCCTCGGGCTTGCGGGCCATGAGGCTGGACCACTCGCGGTCGAAGTCGATGAGCTGCTGCGCCACGGGCTGCCGCTCGGCGGAGTACGTGGCCAGGAGCGACTCGGGGCTGAGGCCCGTGAGCACGGACCCGAGCTTCCAGCCCAGGTTGAACCCGTCCTGCATGGACACGTTCATCCCCTGCCCGGCCTTGGCGCTGTGCGTGTGGCAGGCGTCGCCGGTGAGGAAGACGCGCGGGGTGCGGTGCTCCTCGCCGTCGGGCACGTCGTCGAACTTGTCGGTGACGCGGTGGCCGACCTCGTACACGCTGTGCCAGGCCACCTCCTTCACGTCGAGGGCGTAGGGCGTGAGGATCTCGTTGGCCCGCCCCACGATCTCCTCGATCGGCGTGCTGCGCACCCGGTGGTGGTCGTCCGCGGCGACCTCGCCGAGGTCCACGTAGACACGGCAGAGATACCCGCCCTCGCGGGGGATGAGCAGGATGTTCCCGGCCTCGGAGTTGATCGCGCACTTGGTGCGCCAGTCGGGGAAGTCGGTGTTGACGAGCACGTCCATCACGCCCCAGGCGTGCGCCGCGAGCTCGCCGACGTGCTTGCGCCCGATCGCCTCGCGCACCGCGCTGCGGGCGCCGTCGCACCCGGCGACGTACCTGGCCCGGACGGTCCGCTCCTCCCCCGCGCGAACGCCGCCCACGTACCGGACGCGCACCTCGACGGGGTGCTCGTCCCCCTCGTGCACGGTGAGGCCGAGGAACTCCACGCCGTAGTCGGGCACGATGCGGGCGGGGCCCAGCGCGGCGGCCTCGGCGAAGTAGTCGAGCACGCGGGCCTGGTTGACGATGAGGTGCGGGTACTCGCTGATCTTGAGGCCGTAGTCCTCGGTGCGCGAGGTGCGCACGATGTGCTTCGGGTTCTCGGGGTCGGGGCCCCAGAAGTTCATCCAGCCGATGTTGTAGGCCTCGGCGATGATCCGCTCCGCGAAGCCGAAGGCGTCGAAGGTCTCGACGCTGCGCGGCTGGATGCCGTCGGCCTGGCCGAGCACCAGCCGGCCCTCGCGCCTCTCGATGAGGCGGGTCGTGACGCCGGGGTACCGCGACATCTGCGCGGCGAGCAGCATGCCCGCCGGGCCCGAGCCGACGACGAGCACGTCGACCTCGTCGGGCAGCCCGTCGGGCCGGTCCACGCCGGTGCCTGCGGGCGGCAGCACCCGCGGGTCGCCGGAGACGTAACCGTGGTGGTGGAACTGCACGAGCTCTCCTCATCGTCGTCGATGCGCGACCCGACCTCCGTGTCGGGCGTGGCGTTCGCTGCGATCGCGTTCTATATTCGAACACGACGTTCTACTATTGAATCCAGCGTAACCCACCGGAAGGACGACGATGCCCGACGCCGGCCCACCCCCGTCGCAGACCCTCAGCCGCGGCATCCGCATCCTGGAGGTCCTCGCCGACGCCCGCGCGCCCCTGACCATCGACGACGTCGCCGGGCTGCTCGGGGTGCACCGCTCCATCGCCTACCGGCTGCTGCGCACGCTGGAGCACCACGGGCTCGTGGTGCGCGACGCGAACGGCGGCGTCGCGCTCGGCGCCCGCATGGCGGCGCTCGCCGCGGGCGTGGCCCACGACCTGCAGGCCGAGGCGCTCCCCGAGCTCACCGCCGTCGCGAACGAGCTGGGGATGACCTGCTTCCTCGCCGTCCTCGACCACGACGAGTGCGTGACCCTCGTCAGCGTCGAGCCGCGGCACGCCGTCGCGCCCGTGGCGCAGCGGCCCGGCACCCGGCACCCGGTCACGGTCGGCGCGCCCGGCAAGGCGATCCTCACGCTGCTCCCCCGTGCGCAGTGGCCGGCGGACGCGCCCGAGGGGCTGATCGCCACCGTCGCCCAGGCCGCGGAGCGCGGCTTCGCCACCAGCCACGACGAGGTCATCCCCAGCCTCGAGTCGGTCGCGGTGCCGCTCGCGCTGCGCGGGCGCGGGCCGGCGGCCGTCGCGGTGGTGCACGTCGCCAGCCCGATCGACCACGAGCAGATCGCCGCGCGCCTCACCGCGTCGGCGAGCGCCGTGCGGGAGGCCCTCGGCGGCTGAGGGCCGGACACCGTCGCCTGGCAGAACCGACGCCGGCCATGCATGGTGGCTCAGGGCGACCATGCACCGCGGAGCCCGCCGTCCCACCGAGGAGCGAGGTGTCCATGAGTGCTCGTCCCCCCGTCCCCGCCCAGCCCCGCCGGATCCTCGCGGCCGCCGGAGTCTGCGCCGTCCTGCTCGCCCCGGTCGGCGCGGCGCCCGTGGTCGCCGCTCCGCAGGCGCCCGAGCGCTCGGAAGCGGCCGCACGGCCCGTCGAGGGACCGCTGTCCCTGGGCATCGGCCGCCAGAAGAGCTCGTCCACGACGCTCCGGCACTACCTGAGCTGGGCACGGGCCTACGGGTTCCGGGTCTCCGAGCACCCGTTGTACGGCGGCGTGACGCGCGGGGCGCACTCGAAGAGCTCCTGGCACTACGACGGCCTGGCGGCGGACCTCAACTACGGCCCCGCCGGGGCGCCCTCCTCGGAGCGCTCCCGGGCGCGGACCGCGATCAAGGTGGCGGACTCGATGGGCCTGGGCGTGATCTACGCGCGGGACGGGACGGTCGGGTCGGCCGCCAGCCACCGCAACCACGTGCACGTCGACGTCGGCACGACGTCGAACTACGGCCGCGGCACGGTGCTCGCGCCGGCCGGCTCGCGCACCACGCAGCGGCTGCAGGAGGTGGCCCACTTCCCCCTGGCCCAGCGCGACAACCTGTGGGGCGCGAACACCGACCAGCGCCTGCAGGCGATCCGCGCCGCCTCCCGCATGCACGGCACGAAGTTCCCCTACGGCGTGAAGACGGCGCAGCGCGCCGTGGGTGTCACCGCGGACGGCAAGTGGGGCCCGAAGTCCCGTGCCGCGCACGACAAGGCCGTCGCCGCGCTGCAGCGGGTGCTGTCCGTGTCCGCGACCGGGACGTGGGGCCCGGCCACCGAGAGCAAGTACCTGAGCGTGCGCAAGAACCTGCGGTGACCGGGCCGGTCCGGCGGCGCCGGCGTCAGGCCCTCGAGATTCCGTAGACCGGGCTGGCGGCCTGCTCGTCCTCGTGCTCCGGGCCGAGGGGGATGCCGGTGCGGTCGCGCAGCAGCAGCGTGGCGGCGAACGCCACCACCATGACGCCGGCGACGTAGAAGGCGACGGACGTCGCGGTGCCCGTCGTCTGCACGAGCCAGGCCGCGATGGTGGGCGCGAAGGCGCCGCCCAGGATGGCGCCGATCGCGTACGTGATGGACACGCCGGAGTAGCGGATCGATGCGGGGAAGAGCTCCGCGAAGTATGCGGCCTGCTGGCCGTAGGTGAACCCGTTGCCGACGGCGAACAGCGACACACCGAGGAACAGCAGCCAGGGGTTGCCGGTGTCGACCAGCGGGAACAGCAGGAACACGGTGGCGAGGAACGCCAGCCAGCCGATGATGTACGTGTTCCGGCGCCCGATCCGGTCGGAGACCGCGCCGGCGGCGAAGGTGCACGCGAGCCACACGACGGACGCGCCCGCGACGGCGAGGAGCACCGGCGTGCGGTCCATGCCGACCAGGCCGCCCTCGGCGAGCGGCGTCGTCGCGTAGTTCTGCAGGTAGCCGCCGGTGGTCATGTAGCCGGCGGCGTTGTTGCCGGCGAACGTCAGCGCGGCGAGCAGCACGAGCAGCCAGTGCTTGCGGAACAGGGTGAGGATCGGCGTCTTGGCGGCGGCCTTCTTCTCGGCGATCTCGAGGAAGACGGGGCTCTCCTCGACGGACCGCCGCACGACGATCCCGACGACGATGAGCACCACGCTCAGCAGGAACGGGATGCGCCAGCCCCACTCGACGAACGCGTCCCCCGGGGAGATCACGCCGGTCATGAGGGCGAGCATGCCGGAGGCCAGCAGCAGGCCGATGGGCACGCCGATCTGCGGGAACGCGCCCATGCGGCCCCGCCGGCCGTCGGGGGCGTGCTCGACGGCCATGAGGACCGCGCCGCCCCACTCGCCGCCGGTCGACAGCCCCTGCACGATGCGCAGGAGCACGAGCATCGCGGGCGCCGCGATGCCGATGGACTCGTACGTGGGCAGGACGCCGATGAGCGTCGTCGCGCCGCCCATGAGCATGAGCGTGACGACGAGCATCGCCTTGCGACCGATCTTGTCGCCGAAGTGGCCCGCGAGGAACGCGCCGAGGGGTCGGAACAGGAAGCTGATCCCCACGGTCGCGAACGACAGCAGGGTGGCCGCGCCGGGACCGGCGGGCTCGAAGAACAGCGTGCCGAACACGAGGCCGGCGGCGCTGGCGTAGAGGAAGAAGTCGTACCACTCGATGGTGGTGCCGATGACGGTCGCGAAGGCGACGCGTCGGAGCTCGCGACGTGCGGTGTCGCTGGGGACGGCTGCGGTGCCGGTGGTCATGTCCGGAAGACCTCTCTGTCAGTCCGCGGGGGGTGGTGCAGTTCGCGAGATCGTATATCATCCGATATACGACATGACAGCCTCGACCGACAGTGGGGTGCCCGTGGTCACCGACGACCAGCCCAGACCCGGCAAGATCATCGCCGTCCACCTGAACTACCCGTCCCGCGCAGCGCAGCGGGGCCGGACGCCGAGCCAGCCGTCCTACTTCCTCAAGCCCGGCTCGTCGCTCGCCGCGACGGGGGACACGATCGAACGGCCGCTCGGCACGGAGCTCCTCGCCTTCGAGGGCGAGGTCGCGATCCGCATCGGCACCGCCGCGCGCTGGGTCTCCCCCGCCGACGGCTGGTCCCACGTCGACGCCGTCACCGCGGCCAACGACTTCGGCCTCTACGACCTGCGCGCCGCCGACAAGGGCTCCAACCTGCGCAACAAGGGCGGCGACGGCTACACGCCGCTCGGCCCTCGCTGGATCCCCGCGTCCGACGTCGACCCCGCAGGCCTGCGCGTGCGCACCTGGGTGGACGGCGAGCTCGTCCAGGACGACTCCACCGGCACGCTGCTGTTCGACCTCGGCCGCCTCGTCGCGGACCTGTCCCAGCACCTCACCCTGGAGCCCGGCGACGTGATCCTCACCGGCACGCCGGCGGGGTCGTCGGTCGTCGGGCCGGGGCAGGTCGTCGAGGTCGAGGTGGACGCCCCGGAGGCGCCCGGCGCCCCGACCAGCGGCCGCCTCGTCACGACGGTCACCGCCGGCACGCGCGCGTTCGGCGACTTCGGGTCGAAGCCGGCGGTGGACGACACGCAGCGGGCCGAAGCCTGGGGCACGCCGGCCCCCGCGCCCGAGCCGGCCTTCACGCTCACGGACGCGATGCGCGAGCGGTTCGCCGGCGTCGCCGTGGCCACCCTGTCGGCGGCGCTGCGCAAGCGCGGCTACACCGACGTCTTCGTCGAGGGCGTCTTCGGCAACCACCCCGGCGACCGGTTCGTCGGCACGGCCCGCACGCTGCGGCTGATCCCGTTCCGCCCCGACCTGTTCGCCTCCCACGGCGGCGGCTTCAACGCCCAGAAGCGCGCGTTCGACGCCGTCGGGCCCGGCGAGGTCATCGTCGTCGAGGCCCGCGGCGAGCGCGGCACCGGCACCGTGGGCGACGTGCTCGCGCTGCGAGCCCACGTCCGCGGTGCGGCCGCGATCGTCACCGACGGCGGCGTGCGCGACGCCGACGCCGTGGCCGAGATCGGCATCCCCGTCTTCTCCCAGGGCCCGCACCCGTCCGTCCTCGGCCGCAGGCACGTGCCGTGGGAGACCGACGTGACCGTCGCGTGCGGCGGCGCCGCGGTGCAGCCGGGCGACGTCGTCGTGGGCGACGGCGACGGCGTCCTCGTCATCCCGCCGGCACTCGTCGAGGAGGTGCTCGCCGAGGCCGAGGCCCAGGAGGCCGCCGACGCCTGGGTCGCACAGCAGGTCGCCGCCGGCGCGCCCGTCGACGGGCTGTTCCCGATGAACGCCGAGTGGCGCGCCCGCTACGAGCGCGAGACGGCCGGGGGTGCCGGATGAGCACCCCGGCCACGGTCTCCGTGAGCAAGTCCCAGCGGGCGTACGCCTACCTGCGCGAGCGGATCGAGGACGGGCGCTTCGTGCCCGGCTACCGGCTGGTGCTGGCGCAGCTCGCGGGCGAGCTCGACATGTCCGTCGTCCCGGTGCGCGAGGCGATCCGCCGCCTCGAGGCGGAGGGCCTGGTGACGTTCGAGCGCAACGTCGGCGCGCAGGTCGCCCTCCTCCAGGAGACCGAGTACCAGCACACGATGGAGACGCTCGCGCTGGTCGAGGGCTTCGCCACCGCGCTGTCCGCGCCGCACCTGTCCGCCGCGCAGCTCGACGCCGCGCGCGCGGTCAACGAGCGGATGCGCCGCTGCCTCGCCGACTTCGACCCGCACCGGTTCACCGAGCTCAACCTCGAGTTCCACGCGGTGCTGTTCGAGCCCTGCCCCAACCCGCACGTCCTCGACCTCGTGCACCGAGGCTGGCGGCGCATGACCGTGCTGCGCGACTCGTCGTTCTCGTTCGTGCCCGGCCGCGCGCGCGAGTCGGTCGCCGAGCACGACGGGATCCTCGACCTGATCGGCGGGCTCCGCGAGGGCCGCACGACCGCGCTCGACGTCGAGCTCGCCGCCCGCCACCACCGCACCAACACCCTCGACGCCGTGCTCGCCCGCCAGGCGTCCCACCGGCACGACCCTTCGGAGAAGTGATGACCGAGCAGACCACGCAGCAGACGCACCGTCCCGCAGACCTGCCCACCGCGATCCGGCACTACATCGACGGCCGCTTCGTCGACTCCCTCGACGGCGCCACGTTCGACGTCCTGGACCCGGTCTCGAACGAGACGTACCTCCAGGCCGCCGCGGGCAAGAAGGCCGACGTCGACGCCGCCGTCGTCGCCGCCCGACGCGCGTTCACCGAGGGCCCGTGGCCGAAGATGCTCCCCCGGGAGCGCTCGCGGGTGCTGCACCGGATCGCCGACCTCGTGGAGTCGCGCGACGCCCGCCTCGCCGAGCTGGAGTCCTTCGACTCCGGCCTGCCGATCACGCAGGCGCTCGGACAGGCACGACGGGCCGCCGAGAACTTCCGCTTCTTCGCGGACCTGATCGTGGCGCAGGCCGACGACACCTACAAGGTGCCCGGCCGCCAGATCAACTACGTCAACCGCAAGCCGATCGGCGTCGCCGGGCTCATCACGCCGTGGAACACGCCGTTCATGCTCGAGTCGTGGAAGCTCGCGCCCGCGCTCGCCACCGGCAACACCGTGGTGCTGAAGCCCGCGGAGTTCACGCCGCTGTCGGCGTCCCTGTGGGCGGGGATCTTCGAGGAGGCCGGGCTGCCCCAGGGCGTGTTCAACCTGGTCAACGGCCTGGGCGAGGAGGCCGGCGACGCGCTGGTCAAGCACCCCGACGTGCCGCTCATCTCCTTCACCGGCGAGAGCAGCACGGGCCGGCTGATCTTCGGCAACGCCGCCCCGTACCTCAAGGGCCTGTCGATGGAGCTCGGCGGCAAGTCCCCCGCCGTCGTCTTCGCCGACGCCGACCTCGACGCTGCGATCGACGCGACGATCTTCGGCGTCTTCTCCCTCAACGGCGAGCGCTGCACGGCCGGCTCGCGCATCCTCGTGGAGCGCGCCGTCTACGACGAGTTCGTCGAGCGGTACGCCGCCCAGGCGAAGCGCGTGCGCGTCGGGTACCCGCACGAGAAGGACACCGAGGTGGGCGCCCTCGTGCACCCGGAGCACTTCGACAAGGTCATGAGCTACGTCGAGCTCGGCAAGACCGAGGGCCGGCTCGTCGCGGGCGGCGGCCGCCCAGACGGCTTCGAGACGGGCAACTTCGTGGCCCCCACGGTCTTCGCGGACGTGAAGCCCGACGCCCGGATCTTCCAGGAGGAGATCTTCGGCCCGGTCGTCGCCATCACGCCGTTCGACACGGACGCCGAGGCGCTCGAGCTGGCCAACGACACGAAGTACGGCCTGGCCGCCTACGTCTGGACCGACGACCTCAAGCGGGCCCACAACTTCTCCCAGGCCGTCGAGGCCGGGATGGTCTGGCTGAACTCGAACAACGTGCGCGACCTGCGCACCCCGTTCGGCGGCGTCAAGGCGTCCGGCCTGGGCCACGAGGGCGGCTACCGCTCCATCGACTTCTACACCGACCAGCAGGCCGTGCACATCACGCTCGGCAAGGTCCACAACCCGACCTTCGGCAAGCACTGACCGCCCGAGACGACCAGCAAGAGACCAGCAAGGACGCTGCCATGACGCACCTGAACGACCGCACCCTCACCTCCTCGGGCTTCTACGTGAGCCAGGAGGCGCCGATCACCTGCGACAACCCGACCCCGACGCCGGCGAGCCCCGCGCCCGACATCCTGCGCTGCGCGTACATGGAGCTCGTCGTCACCGACCTCGCCGCGTCGCGCGAGTTCTACGTCGACGTGCTGGGCCTGTACGTCACGGAGGAGGACGAGCAGAGCATCTACCTGCGCTCCACCGAGGAGTTCATCCACCACAACCTGGTGCTGCGCCAGGGCGAGGTCGCCGCCGTCGCCGCGTTCTCCTACCGCGTGCGCACGCCGGAGGACCTCGACAAGGCCGTCGCCTTCTACGCCGAGCTCGGCTGCGAGGTGCGCCGCGAGCCGGGCGGCTTCACGAAGGGCATCGGGGAGTCGGTGCGCGTCCTCGACCCGCTCGGCTTCCCGTACGAGTTCTTCTTCCAGACCGAGCACGTCGAGCGGCTGTCGTGGCGCTACGACCTGCACACCCCCGGCGAGCTCGTGCGTCTGGACCACTTCAACCAGGTGACCCCGGACGTGCCGCGGGCCGTGAAGTTCATGCAGGACCTGGGCTTCCGCGTCACCGAGGACATCCAGGACGACGAGGGCACCGTCTACGCCGCGTGGATGCGCCGCAAGCCGACCGTGCACGACACCGCCATGACCGGCGGCGACGGCCCGCGCATGCACCACGTGGCGTTCGCGACGCACGAGAAGCACAACATCCTCGCCATCTGCGACAAGCTCGGGGCGCTGCGCCGCTCCGACGCCATCGAGCGCGGCCCGGGCCGGCACGGCGTCTCGAACGCCTTCTACCTGTACCTGCGCGACCCCGACGGGCACCGCGTCGAGATCTACACGCAGGACTACTACACCGGCGACCCGGACAACCCGGTCGTCACGTGGGACGTGCACGACAACCAGCGCCGCGACTGGTGGGGCAACCCCGTCGTGCCGAGCTGGTACACCGAGGCGTCCCTCGTGCTGGACCTCGACGGCACCCCGCAGCCCGTCGTCGCGCGCACCGACGACTCCGAGATGGAGGTGACCGTCGGCGCCGACGGGTTCTCCTACACCCGCAAGGGGGACACGGAGCAGGGTTTCAAGCTGGGGGCCACGCTGTGACGGGGGCTGTGACGGGGGGCGACGGCGAGCGCACCCTCGACGACGACGCCGTCGTCGCCGTCGCCGACGAGCTCGCGGAGGCGGACCGCACCCGCACCCCCGTGCCGCTGCTCACCGCGCGGCACGAGGGCATGACGGTGGCCGACGCGTACGCCGTGCAGCGCACCTGGCGCGAGCGCGGCGAGGCGCGCGGCCGCCGCGTCGTCGGGCACAAGATCGGCCTGACGTCGAAGGCCATGCAGGCCGCGACCGGCATCACCGAGCCGGACTACGGCGTCATCTTCGACGACATGGTGCTGGAGTCCGGCAGCGTCGTGGAGCACGCCCGGTACTCGAACGTGCGCGTCGAGGTGGAGCTCGCGTTCGTGCTCGCGTCGCCGCTCGAGGGCCCCGGGATCACCGTGACCGACGTGCTGCGCGCCACCGACCGCGTCGTGCCCGCGCTGGAGATCCTCGACGCCCGCGTCGAGATGCCGGGCCGGACCATCGTCGACACCATCAGCGACAACGCCGCGATGGGTGCCATGGTGGTGGGCGGGCGGCCCGTGCGGGTCGACGACGTCGACCTGCGCTGGGTGTCCGCCCTGCTGTACCGCAACGAGACCATCGAGGAGACGGGCGTCGCCGCGGGCGTGCTGGGGCACCCGGCCGCCGGCGTCGCCTGGCTCGCGAACAAGCTGGCGGCGCACGGCGACTCGCTCGCCGCCGGCGAGACCGTCCTGGCCGGGTCGTTCACCCGCCCCACGTGGGTGCACCCCGGCGACACCGTGCACGCCGACTACGGAACCCTGGGGGCCGTGACATGCCGCTTCGTCTGACCACCGACCGCTCGCTCGCCGCGATGCTCGCCGAGGCCGGGGACGAGGGGCGTCCCCTCGTCGGTGCCTGGTCGTCGATGGGCAGCCCCGTGGCGGCGGAGCTCCTCGCCGGCAGCGGGCTGGACGTCGTGCTGGTCGACGGCGAGCACGGGCCGAACGACCTCACGACCGTGCTCGCGCAGCTCCAGGCCACCGCCGCGTACCCGGTCGCGACGCTCGTGCGCGTGCCGTCCGGCGACCCGGTGGGCCTCAAGCGGGTGCTCGACCTCGGCGCCACGAACGTCCTGGTGCCCATGGTCGACTCCGCCGCCGAGGCGGAGGCCGCGGTGCGCGCCGTCCGGTACCCGCCGGCCGGGGTGCGCGGCGTCGGCAGCGCGCTCGCCCGCTCGTCGCGGTGGGCCCGCGTGCCCGGCTACCTCGGCGGGGCGGACGACGGCATCACGCTCGTCGTCCAGCTCGAGACCCGCGCCGCGATCGACGACGCCGCGGCCATCGCCGGCACGGACGGCGTCGGCGCCGTCCTGATCGGCCCCGCGGACCTCGCCGCGTCGCTCGGCCACCTCGGGCAGCAGGACCACCCCGAGGTCGTGGACGCCGTGCTCCGCGCGATCGCCGCGTGCCGCGTGGCGGGCACGCCCGTCGGCGTCAACGCCTTCGACCCGGCTATGGCCGACCGCTACCTCGACGCCGGGGCGGCCTACGTCGTCGTCGGCGCCGACGTCACCCTGATCGCGCGCGGCTCCGAGCAGCTCGCCGCGCGCGTCGCCTCCCGCACCACGACCGCGCACACCAAGGACGGTGGAACCCGATGACGACGACCAGCCCGATGACGACGATCCCGGCCGGCTCGACCAGCGTGGAGGCCCCGACCGGCCTCCTGATCGGCGGGGCGTGGCGCGACGCGTCCGACGGCGGGTCGTTCGCCGTCGAGAACCCGGCCACGGGCGAGACGCTGACGCACGTCGCGTCCGCGACGAGCGACGACGCCCGCGCCGCCCTGGACGCCGCCGCGGGCGCGCAGGCCTCGTGGGGCGCGACCCCCGCCCGCGTGCGGGCCGAGATCCTGCGGCGCGGGTTCGCCCTCGTGCAGGAGCGCCGCGAGGACCTGGCGCTGCTCATGACGCTCGAGATGGGCAAGCCGCTCGCGGAGGCGCGCGGCGAGGTGACGTACGGCGGCGAGTTCCTGCGCTGGTTCGCCGAGCAGGCCACGCACGACGACAGCCGGTACGCGCACACCCCGGAGAACACGCTGCGGATGCTGGTGCAGCGCCGCCCCGTGGGCCCGTGCCTGCTCATCACGCCCTGGAACTTCCCGCTCGCGATGGCCACCCGCAAGGTGGCACCCGCCGTCGCCGCCGGCTGCACCATGGTGCTCAAGCCGGCCCGCCTGACGCCGCTGACGTCGCTGCTGTTCGCGCAGCTCATGGTCGAGGCCGGTCTGCCGGACGGCGTGCTCAACGTGGTGCCGTCGGCGTCCGCGTCGTCGGTCAGCGAGCCGCTGATGGCGGACCCGCGGCTGCGCAAGGTGTCGTTCACCGGCTCCACGCCGGTCGGTCAGAACCTGCTGCGCGCCGCCGCCGGCACCGTGCTGCGGACGTCGATGGAGCTGGGCGGCAACGCCCCGCTCGTCGTCTTCGAGGACGCCGACCTGGACGCAGCCGTCGACGGCGCGATGGCCGCCAAGCTGCGCAACGGCGGCGAGGCCTGCACCGCCGCCAACCGGTTCTACGTGCACGAGTCCGTCGCCGACGAGTTCGTCTCCCGGCTCGCCGAGCGCTTCCGCGCCGTCGTCGTCGGGAACGGCCTGGACGACGGCACCACGCTGGGCCCGCTCGTCGAGGCCAAGGCCGTGGACTCGGTCGCGGCCCTCGTGGGCGACGCCGTCGCGCGCGGCGCGCAGGTCGTCGTCGGCGGCTCCCGCGTCGACGGGCCGGGCCACTTCTTCCAGCCCACCCTGCTGCGCGACGTCCCCGCCGACGCCCGCTGCATGACGGAGGAGATCTTCGGCCCCGTGGCCCCGGTCGCGACGTTCCGCACCGAGGACGAGGCCGCGGAGCTCGCGAACTCCACCGAGTACGGGCTGGCGTCGTACGTGTTCACGTCCGACGTGCGCCGCGGGCTCGCGTTCGCCGAGCGCCTCGAGTTCGGGCTGCTGGGCCTCAACGCCGGCGTCATCTCCAACGCGGCCGCGCCGTTCGGCGGGATGAAGCAGTCCGGCACCGGCCGCGAGGGCGGGTTCGAGGGCATCGCCGAGTACCAGGAGACGCAGTACGTCGGCATGCCGCTCTGAGCGCGAGGTAGTACGGGAATCCGCGAGGTAGTACTACCTCGCGGATTCCCGTACTACCTCGGCATTCTGCGTACTACCTTGCGGTGCTCAGCCCCAGACGAGCCCCCGCGCCGGGTCCTCCAGCACCTTCGCGACGTCGGCCAGGTAGCGGGCGGCGAGCTCGCCATCGACCAGGCGGTGGTCGACGGACAGCGCGAGCTGCGTGACCCAGCGTGCCTTGATCTTGCCCCTGTGCACCCACGGCTGCTTGCGGATGGCGCCGAACGCGAGGATGCCCGCCTCACCGGGGTTGAGGATCGGCGTGCCCGTGTCGGTGCCGAAGATGCCGACGTTGGTGATGGTGATCGAGCCGTCCGCCATGTCCGCGGGCTGCGTGCGGCCCGCGCGCGCCGTGGACGTGAGGGTCGCGATCGCCTTCGCCAGGCCGAGCAGGTCGAGGGTGTGCGCGTCCTTGATGTTCGGCACGACGAGGCCGCGCGGCGTCGCCGCCGCGATCCCCAGGTTCACGTAGTGCTTGTAGACGATCTCCTGCGCGCCCTCGTCCCAGCTCGCGTTGATCTGCGGGTGCCGGTTGACCGCCAGCAGCATCGCCTTGGCGGCGACGAGCAGCGGCGTGACGCGCACGTCCGCGAAGTCGCGGTCCTCCTTCAGGCGCGCGACGAGCTTCATCGTCTTCGTGACGTCGATCGTCTGGAAGACCGTGACGTGCGGCGCCGTGAACGCGCTGGCCACCATCGCCTCGGCCGTGCGCTTGCGCACCGACTTCACCGGCACGCGCGTCTGGCGGCCGTCCTGGCTGACCGTGCCGGAGGCGAGCCACGGCCTGTCGTCGTCGGGGTAGGTGGCGAGGGACTTCGGGGCGGCACCCTCGTGGTGCGCGACGACGTCCTCCCGCGTGACGATCCCGCCCGGTCCCGTGGGGTGCACCGACGCGAGGTCGACGCCGAGGTCCTTCGCCAGCTTGCGCACCGGCGGCTTGGCGAGCACGCGGGTGCTCTGCGCGCCAGGCGCCGCCGGCACGCTCGCCATCGGCTTCTCGATCGCTGGGGCGGCCGGGGCGGGGGCCGGTGCGTCGACGTCGAGGGGAGCGCCCGAGGTCGACGTCCCGGACATCGACGTCGGGCGCTTCGCCTCGACCTCGGCGGCCGGGGCGGCAGCGCGCCGCCGTCGTCGGCCACCGCCCGCGCCGTCGCCGGTGCCGTACCCGACCAGCACGGAGCCCGAGCCCTCGCCCGACGTCTCCTCGGCGGCCGCGGCGGGCGCGTCCGACGACCCGCCCGACGGCGCTCCGGCGGGGGCGTCGGTGGTGATCTCGATGATCGCCGTGCCGACGTCGACGGTCGTGCCCTCCTCGGCGAGCAGCGCCGTGACGGTGCCCGCCCACGGCGACGGCAGCTCGACGAGCGACTTGGCGCTCTCGATCTCCACGAACACCTGGTTGACGGCGACGGTGTCGCCGACGGCGACCTTCCACTCGACGATCTCGGCCTCGGTGAGGCCCTCGCCCACGTCCGGCAGCGGGAAGCGCTGGGTCGTCATCGTTCTCCTCAGGTCCGCTCTCAGTGGGCCAGCACGCGGTCGACGGCGTCCACGACGCGGTCGACGCTCGGCAGGTACTCGTGCTCCAGCTTCGCGACGGGGTACGGCGCGTGGAAGCCGCCCACCCGCAGGACGGGGGCCTCGAGGGAGTAGAAGCACTCCTCGCTGACGCGGGCCGCGACCTCGGCGCCGGAGCCGAGGAACGTCGGCGCCTCGTGCACGACGACGCAGCGCCCGGTCCGCTTCACCGACTCCGCGACGGCGGTCACGTCGAGCGGCGAGATGGCGCGCAGGTCGACTACCTCGGCGCTGGTGCCCTCGGCGGCCAGCGTGTCGGCCGCCTTGAGCGCCGTCGCGACCGTCGGCCCGTAGGCGACGAGCGTGACGTCGGTGCCCTGGCGGGCGACGCGCGCCCGGTTGAGCACGTCGGCCCCGCCGGCGGCGGCCACCGTCGGGTAGGGGCTGGTCGTGACCTCGCCCTTGGACCAGTAGCGGCCCTTCGGCTCGAAGAACAGCACCGGGTCCGGCGACGCCACGGCGGCGCGGATCATGTCGTACGCGTCCTGCGGGGTGGACGGCGAGACGACGCGCAGGCCCGGCGTGTGCGCGAACAGCGCCTCCGGGCTCTCCGAGTGGTGCTCCACCGCGCCGATGCCGCCGCCGTAGGGGATGCGGATGACGACGGGCACCTGCAGGCGGCCGCGCGAGCGGTAGTGCATCTTCGCGAGCTGCGTCGTGATCTGGTCGTAGGCCGGGAACACGAAGCCGTCGAACTGGATCTCGCACACCGGCCGGTAGCCGCGCAGCGCCATGCCGATCGCGGTGCCGACGATGCCGGACTCCGCGAGCGGGGTGTCGACCACGCGGTCCTCGCCGAAGTCCTTCTGCAGCCCGTCGGTGACACGGAAGACGCCGCCGTTGCGGCCGACGTCCTCGCCCATGACGAGCACCTTGCCGTCCGACTCGAGCGCCGAGCGGAGGCCCTCGGTGATCGCCCGGGCGAACGTCAGGGTCTGCGGGGTTGCTGAGGTCATCGGGCCGCCCCCGTCGTCTCGTTCGTCTCGTTCTCGTACTGCTCGAACCACGCCCGCTCGGCCTGCACCTGCGCGTGCTCGGTGGCGTACACGTGCTCGAACATCGCCGTCGCGGGCGGGGCGCCCAGCTCTCGCACCTCGGTGCGCAGCCGCTCACCGAGGGCGTCGGCCTCGCGCTCGATGCCGGCCGCCCAGCCGTCGTCCCAGGCACCCTCGGCGCGCAGCAGCGCGGCGAGACGGTCGATCGGGTCGCGGCGGGCCCAGTGGTCCTCCTCGGCGCGGGCCCGGTAGCGGCTCGGGTCGTCGGAGGTGGTGTGGGCGCCCATGCGGTACGTGTACGCCTCGACGAAGGTGGGGCCGCCGCCGGAGCGGGCGCGCTCCAGCGCCTCCGCGGTCACGGCGTAGCAGGCGAGGACGTCGTTGCCGTCCACCCGCACGCTGGGGATGCCGAACCCCTCGCCGCGCTGGTAGAGCGGGGCGCGCGACTGGCGCGACGTCGGCTCCGAGATGGCCCACTGGTTGTTCTGCAGGAAGAACACGACGGGCGCGTTGTTCACGGCCGCGAAGACGAGCGCCTCGCTGACGTCGCCCTGGCTCGTGGCGCCGTCGCCGAAGTACGTGACGACGGCGGCGTCGCGCGCCGCGTCGCCGGTGCCGACCGCGCCGTCGCGCTGCACGCCCATCGCGTAACCGGTCGCGTGCAGCACGTGGGAGCCGATGACGAGCGTGTACAGGTGCACGTTGTGCTCGTTCGGGTCCCAGCCGCCGTGGTCCTCGCCGCGGTACAGGCGGAGGCGGTCGACCGGGTCGACGCCGCGCGCCTGGAGCACGCCGTGCTCACGGTAGGAGGGGAACACGTAGTCCTGCGGCGACAGGGCGTACGCCGACCCGACCTGGGCGGCCTCCTGGCCACGGCCCTGCGCGTACAGCGCGAGCTCGCCCTGCCGCTGCAGGGCCGTGGCCTCGTCGTCGAACCGTCGCGTCAGCACCATGTCGCGGTACAGGGCGCGCAGGTCCTCGGAGGTGAGGTGGTCGACACGCGAGCGGTAGGTCGCGTTGTCGGGTTCGACGACACGCTCGCCGGTGGGCGAGACGAGCTGGACCAGGGGGTCGACGTCAGCAGGCGCGACGTCGGCGGGCACGTCGACAGGCATCTTGTCGGGCTCGCCGGTGGTGTGCTGCGGCACGCGGTCTCCTTCGCTGACGGCCCCTGAACGGGGGCTGGGCTGCTCCGGCACGGAGGAGGTTCCGGCGCACCGATCGGCGCCACCGGAACCTACGCCTTCGTAGCCTACGCCAGCGTAGGTTGCCGTCCAGGGGGCAGACCCCCCGACGGCGGTGCCAATGTCCCCCCGATCGTTTTGGAGGATTCCTCCAAGCGTGCCGGGCGGTCGACCGCGCCCGCGCAGGTCAGCGCGGGTACCCCTGCCCCGCCCGCAGCGCGTCCCGCTCGCGCAGCACCGGCCACCGCGAGAAGGCGAACACGAGGAACATCACCACGTTGAGGATCGGCACGATCCCGACCAGGACCCACCAGCCCGAGTAGCCGGCCTTCTGGATGATCCGGATGTACGCGATCAGGAAGATGACGGCCACCGCCAGGTAGACGATGATCGCGGCCGTGCCGAACAACCATCCGTAGTCGTCGGCGAGCTGGTCGTAGTCCACGTTCTCCATGGCGGGGAGTCTTCCGCCGCTGGGCGGCACCGCAACCGGAGCCGTGTCGGTGGTGCGCGCGATGCTCAGGACACACCTCGACGAAGGGACCCGCCCATGAACGCGCAGTCGACGCCGACGCCGGTCAACCCGCCTTCGCTGCACCAGAACCCCGCGTTCGCGTGGGGCATGATCCTGCCCGCCGGCCGCACGCTCTACGTGGGCGGGCAGAACGGCACCGGCCCCGACGGCGCCCTCGTCGAGGGCGGCCTGGGACCGCAGACCGAGGCTGCCCTGCGCAACGTGATCGCGGTGCTGACCGAGGCCGGCACCGACGTGGAGCACGTCGCGAAGCTGACGATCTACCTCGACCCCGCCGTCGACCCGAACGAGGCCTACGCCGCCTCCGGACGCGTCTGGCGCGCGCGCACCGCCGTCACCGTCCTCGCCGTCGCGCCCGCCCGCCCCGGCGCGCTCGTCGAGGTCGAGGCCGTCGCGACCGTCCCCGAGGGCTGACGAGCACGAGCCGCCGCCCGGCCGCCTGAGATCGGTCACCCGCGACGGGATCGGTCCGATGGATGACCGATCGTGCGCCGGATGACCGATCTCGTGGCCGGCGGATGGCAGGCTCAGGGCGTGACTGCCACCACCGGCCGCGCCGACGCCGCCGACACCGCCGCCCACGGCTCCGCCGTCGACACCCTCGTCCATCTGCGCGCGGACGGCGTCAGCGTGCTGGTCGACGCCCGCGGCGGCGAGCTGCCCGCCGTCGTGCACTGGGGCGACGACCTCGGCCCGCTGACCGCCGACGATGCGGCCGCCGTCGTCGAGGCCGCGGCCGCCCCGCTCGTGAGCAGCGGCCCCGACGAGCCGACCCGGCTCGCGCTCGTGCCGGAGCCGCGCACGGGCTGGCTCGGGCGCCCGGGCATCGTGGGCGAGCGCGACGGCGGCGCCTGGTCGCCGCGCTTCACGACCACCGTGGCGACGCTGTGCGGCGGCACCCTGGCCGCCGGCCTCACCGAGGGCGGCGCCGGGGCGCTGCGCGTCGAGGCGACGGACCCGGTCGCGGAGCTCACGCTCATCCTCGACGTCGAGCTCACCGTCGACGGCGTGCTGCGGACGCGAGCCGCCCTCCGCAACGACGGCCGCCCGTACCGGCTGCACGAGCTCGCCGTCGTCCTGCCCGTGCCGCCTCGGGCGCGGGAGGTCCTCGACCTCACGGGCCGGTGGGGCAAGGAGCGGGTGCCGCAGCGGCACGACCTCACGGTGGGGACGCACCTGCGCGAGGGCCGCCGCGGCCGCACGGGCTTCGACGCCGCCACCGTGCTGACCGCGGGCGTCCCGGGCTTCGGCTTCGGCCACGGCGAGGTGTGGGGCCTGCACGTGGGCTGGTCGGGCAACCACCGGCACTGGGCGGAACGGCTGCCCACGGGCGACCAGGTGCTGGGCGGCAGCGAGCTGCTGCTGGCCGGCGAGGTGACCCTCGGCGCGGGCGAGGAGTACGAGACGCCGTGGATCTACGGCGTGCACGGCCACGGCCTCGACGCGCAGGCCGCGCGGCTGCACCGGATGCTCCGCCGCCGCACGGCGCACCCGCGCAGCCCGCGCCCGGTGACCCTCAACGTGTGGGAGGCGGTCTACTTCGACCACGACCTCGCGAGGCTCACCGCGCTGGCCGACGCCGCGGCGGAGCTGGGCGTCGAGCGGTACGTGCTCGACGACGGCTGGTTCCGCGGCCGCCGGGACGACACCCGCGGCCTGGGCGACTGGTACGTCGACGAGGAGGTGTGGCCCGACGGCCTGGACCCGATCGCGGACCACGTGCACGGTCTCGGCATGCAGTTCGGGCTGTGGTTCGAGCCCGAGATGGTCAACCTCGACTCCGACCTGGCGCGCGCCCACCCCGACTGGGTGCTGACCGCCGGCGGCCGGGTGCCGGTGCCGTCGCGGCACCAGCACGTGCTCGACCTGTCGAACCCCGACGCCGCCGCCTTCGTGCTGGAGCGGATGAGCGCGATCATCGGCGCCCACGGCGTGGACTACGTGAAGTGGGACCACAACCGCGACCTCGTCGACCCGGGCTCCGGCCAGGACGGACGGCCCGTCGTGCACGCCCAGACACTCGCCGCCTACGCGCTCATGGCCGAGCTGCGGCGGCGGCACCCGGGCCTGGAGATCGAGTCGTGCTCGTCGGGCGGCGGCCGGGTGGACCTCGGCGTCACCGAGCACACCCAGCGCGTCTGGGTGTCCGACGTGACCGACCCCTTGGAGCGGCAGCAGATGCAGCCGTGGACGGCACAGCTGCTGCCGCTGGAGTACCTGGGCGCGCACGTCGCGGCGGACGTCAGCCACCAGACCCGCCGCGCGCACTCCCTCGCCTTCCGCGCGGCGACCGCCCTGTTCGGCCACTTCGGCATCGAGTGGGACCTCACCCGCTCGACGCCCGAGCAGCTCGCCCACCTGGCCGGCTGGATCGAGCTGTACAAGGCGGAGCGCGGCCTGCTGCACACGGGCACGCTGGTGCGCCAGGACCTCCCCGCGGACGACGGCCGGCAGGTGTGGGGCGTCCTCGCGACCGACCGCTCCCGCGCCCTGTTCCAGGTCGCGACCCTGACCCGACCCGCCACCGCGCCGCCCGGCCGCCTGACCCTGCGCGGCCTGGACCCCGCGCGCCGCTACCGCGTCACCCCGCTGCCGCTGAGCGGCGAGGCCTACGACGGCTGGTCGGTCCCGCCGTGGCTCAGGCGCCCGGAGGGCACCGTCCTGACCGGCCGTGCGCTCGCCGTCGCCGGGCTCCAGACGCCGGAGTCGGCGCCCGAGACGACGCTCGTGCTGCGGGTGGAGGCCGTCGGCTGACCGCGCTCCCCCGCTAAGGTCAGACCATGCCGACGCCGCCTGCCGCCCCGCCCACGACGATCCTCACCGCCGTCGGCGAGGAGTGGGCGGGCTCCGTCCTGCCCGCCGCCGTGCGCGACCGGCTCGCCGCCCACGGCCCGATCGTCGACCTCCGCGCCGCCGACGACGAAGCGCTCGCGTCGGCGCGCGTGCTCGTCACCGGCTGGGGCGCGCCGGTGCTGGACGCCGCGATGCTCGACCGCCTGCCGCGCCTGGAGCTCGTGGCGCACGCGGCCGGCTCGGTGCGGGGCCTGGTGACCCCCGAGGTGTGGGCGCGCGGGGTGCGCGTCACGTCGGCGGCGCACGCCAACGCGCGCGCCGTCGCGGACTTCACCGTGTCGATGGTGCACCTGGCCGTGAAGAACGCGCTGCGGCTGGGCCTGACGGCCGCGCGGCAGCGCGCGATGCCGGGGCGCGACGGCATCCGCGGCCTCGACGGCGCCGTGGTCGGGCTGGTCGGCTTCGGGCTCATCGCGCGCCTCGCCGCCGAGGCACTGCGCCCGCTGGACGTGCGCGTGCTGGTGCACGACCCGTACTACGACGCCGACGACGCGCGCCGGGCGGGCGTCGAGCTCGTCAGCCTGCCCGAGCTGCTCGCCGCGAGCGACGTCGTGTCGGTGCACGCGCCGCTCACCGACGGCACGCGCGGCATGCTCGGCGCCGCCGAGCTCGGCCTGCTCGCGCCGTCGGCCACGCTGATCAACACCGCGCGCGGCGGGCTGGTGGACCACGACGCGCTCGCGCGCCTGCTGGCCGACCGCGAGGACCTGTTCGCCGTGCTCGACGTCACCGACCCCGAGCCCCTGCCGGCGGGACACCCGCTGCTCGGCCTGGGCAACGTCTTCCTCACGCCGCACGTCGCGGGGTCGCTGGGCACCGAGGAGGCGCGGCTGGGCCACGCCGCCGCCGACGAGTTCGAACGGTGGGTCGTCGGCGAGCCGCTGCGGCACGAGATGCGCCCCGAGCAGCTGCCCTTCACCGCCTGACGGCCGCATCCGCCCGCCCCGAGGCCGCCGGGTCCGACGAAGGTCGGTCCGGCGGCCTCTCGCATGTTCACTGTCGTGTGATGTTGTGTTTGAAAATGTTTCCTGGCGCGACAAGTTGTTACCGCACCGAGACCGCAGGGGTTTGACCAGATCGGCCAAGATCGGCCAGAGTGTGTCGCGGACACCAGCTCATCACCCTCGTTGCCGAGGTTGACCCACAGGGACGTGGACATGACGAGTTCACAAACTCACACTCTTGAACACAGAAAGTCACAGACGGCACCACGCCGGCTCAGCGACGGACAGTTCGCCGTCCTGCTGCTTCTGCCGGGCGTCGCGCTGCTCGCCGGCGTCGTGCTCTACCCGCTCGTCGCGGCACTGGTCACGGCGTTCTTCGAGCAGAGCCTCGTGCTGCCCGGACGCACGTTCGTCGGGCTGCAGAACATCGTGGACGTGCTGCAGGGCGACTTCCTGCGCCTGCTGCGCCAGACGCTCGTCTTCACGCTCGGCACCACGATCCTGCCGTTCGTGATCGGCTTCGCCCTCGCGCTGGCGCTGAACACGAGGATCCGCGGCGCCAAGGTGCTGCGCGGCCTCATGCTCATCCCCTGGCTCGTGCCCGGCGTCGTCGTGTCGTTCCTGTGGATGTGGATCTTCAACGCCAACTACGGCGTGATGAACGCACTGCTCCAGGGTCTCGGCCTCGTCGACGACCCGCAGGCCTGGCTCGCGCAGCCGGGCACCGCGATGGGCGCCGTGATCCTGGCGAAGACCTGGCAGTCGTTCCCCTGGATGATGGTCATGCTCCTGGCCGGCCTGCAGACCGTGCCGATCGAGCTGCACGAGGCGGCCGAGATGGACGGCGCGGGCACGGTCCGCCGCTTCTTCGCCATCACGCTGCCGCACCTCAAGGGCATCGTGGGCCTGGTGCTGCTGCTGGAGTTCATCTGGAACTTCCAGCACTTCGACATCATCTACGTCCTCACCGGCGGCGGCCCCGCAGGCGCCACCCAGACGTTCGCCACCGCCGTGTACGAGACGGCCTTCCAGGGCTACGACCTCGGCAAGGCCGGCGCGCTCGGCCTGCTGTGGATGGTCCTGCTCATGGCGCTCGTCGTCGTGTACGTCCGCTTCTCGGAGAAGGGAGAGGAGCGATGAGCGCGACGACGCAGCTCCCCGCCGCGCCCACCCCGCCCTCGGCGTCGTCCCCGGCCGACGACGCGCCCCGGCCGCCCCAGCGCCTCCGCCGCGGCGCCCTGCGCTCCGAGCGCCCCGGCGTCCGGTTCGCCGCCTGGGCCACGGTGGTCGTGTGCGGCGGCTTCGGCCTGCTGCCGGTGTACTGGCTGCTCGCCACGTCCCTCACGCCGCGCGACCAGGTGTTCAGCTACCCGCCGAAGTTCTTCCCGTCGGCGCCCACGCTGGACGCGTTCGCCGCGCTCGCCTCGAACGACCAGCTGTTCGGATACCTGCGCAACAGCGTCATCGTCTCGGTGATCACCGCGGTGCTGTCGGTGCTGGTCTCGGCGTACATGGGGTACTCGTTCTCCAAGTTCCGCTACCGCGGCCGCCGCTCGCTGATGTACCTGGTGCTGGCGTCGCAGATGTTCCCGCAGGCCCTGCTGCTCGTGACGCTGTACAGCGTGTTCAGCGCGTACGGGCTGCTCAACACCTACACCGCGCTGGTGCTGAGCTTCACCACGTTCACGCTGCCGCTGTGCGTGTGGATGCTCAAGGGCTTCTTCGACACCATCCCGGACGAGCTGATCGAGGCGGCGCGGGTCGACGGCGCGTCCCGCCTGCGGATCATCCACTCGATCGTGCTGCCGCTGGCGGCGCCGGGCCTCATCGCCGCGGGGCTGTTCGCCTTCGTCCGCGGCTGGAACGACTTCGTCTTCGCGCTCACGCTCGCCGGACCGGAGAAGCAGACCCTGCCGCCCGGCCTGGTCAACACGTTCATCGGCGAGGCCTCGACGGCGTGGCCGGAGCTCATGGCGGCGTCGCTCGTCGTCTCGCTCCCGGTCGCGATCGCCTTCATCGCGCTGCAGAAGTACCTGGTCGGCGGCCTCACCGCCGGCGCCGTCAAGGGCTGACCGAGCCCGCGACGCCCCTGTCACCACCCCTTCCCCACCCCGAACGACCCTCGATGCGGAGGATCCCCATGTCTCTCACCCTTCCCCAGAGCGCCCTGTCGCGACGTCGCGTGCTCCAGCTGCTCGGCATCGGCGCCGGCACCGCCGCCCTCGCCGCCTGCGCGCCGTCCGCGCCGTCGTCCACGGGCGCCGCCGCCTCGGCCGCCGCGGCAGGCGGCGCGAAGACGGACTTCGCGTTCTCGTCGTGGTCGTTCACCGAGGAGGCCGCGGCCCCGGCCCTCGAGGCGATCGTCAAGGCCTACCAGGACCAGGCCGGCGTCACGGTGGACGACGTCTCGTTCCCCTACAACGAGTACATCAACCAGCTCACGCTGCAGGTGAAGGGCGGCCAGTTCACCGGCGCGGCGCACGTGGACGTCGCGTGGCTCGGCTCCCTCGCCGCGATGGGCAAGCTGCAGGACCTGTCGGCGCTGACCGAGGGGCGCGGGTACACCGACGCGGCGCTGACGGCCGCCCAGTTCGACGGCGTGCAGTACGGCCTGCCGTGGACCATCGGCGCGATCGGGCTCGTCGCGAACTCCGAGATCCTGCAGAAGGCGGACATCGACCCCGACGCGTTCCCGACGACGGTCGACGCGTTCGAGAAGGCGCTCAAGGACCTCAAGGGCCTCGGCGGCGGGCTCATCCCCTACGCCGCGTCCACCAAGGCCGCGCAGCTCAAGGACATCCTCATCTGGATGGAGACGTTCGGCAGCCCGCTGGTCGACGGCGACACCGTCACCATCGGCGACGACGCGTCCGTCGAGGCCGTGACCTGGTACAAGTCGCTGTACGACCAGAAGCTCATCGCCGCCGACGTCGACCGCTTCGACGCCCGCTCCCTGTTCGCGCAGGGCCGCGCGGCGATCTACGACGACGCCCCCGTGGGCCGCAACGCCGTGCAGGAGGAGTCGCCCGACAAGGACCTCGGCAGCAAGCTCGTGCCGCTCTCGCGCCCCGTGCTCAAGGACGGCGAGACCCCGCGCGCGCTGGTCTGGGGCGGCGCGATCGCCGTCGTCGACGGCGAGGGCGCCGAGACCGCCGCCGACTTCGCCCAGTTCGCGACGTCCGACCTCGACACCGTGCTGGCCGACTACGAGGTGCGCGGCCTGCCGCCGGTGACGACCGAGGCCCAGCAGTCCGACGTCGTCGCCGCCGACACGTTCGGCTCCCTGTTCAACGACCGCATCACCGCCACGTCGACGAGCAACCCGTTCTGGAAGTTCACCGCGTACTCGCAGATCGAGACGGTCGTCGCCGAGCAGGTGCAGGCCGTGCTGGTCGGCAAGACGGACGCCAAGGCGGCCATGCAGAAGGCCGGCGAGGCCGCGCAGAAGCTGGTCGGCTGACCCGACCGTGCCCACCCCCGGAGTCCTGACCACGGTTCGAGGAGGAACCATGCGACGACGCCCCACCCCGACGCTGCGCACCGCCCTGACCGGCGCCGCGGCCGCCCTCGCGGCGGCCGCGGCGGTCGGGGCCGCCGCCCTGCCCGCGACGGCCTCGGCCCCCGCGGCGCACGCGAAGCACGCCCCGCAGGTCGAGGAGCTGCCGTTCACCGTCGACTCGTCCAACCAGGCGGGCTGGTGGAAGCCGATCGACGTCGTCGACGGCACCACCTACGTCGCGTACAACGCGCCGGGACCCACGGCCTCGACGCACCAGGTCCACGTGGCCGTGCGCAGCGCCGACGGCGCCTGGACGGACGGCTGCCTGCGGGCGACCGACGGGGAGTGCGCGACGTTCGTCGACGACAACGGCCACAACCAGCCGTCGATCGTCGTGGACGGCGACGGGAACGTGCACGCCTTCGTCTCGATGCACCACGAGCAGTGGAACTACTTCCGCACGACGACGCCCGGCGACGTCACCAGCCTCGTGGACGTGTCGGGCGAGATGCCCGACCAGGACCTGGCCGTCACCTACCCGGTGACCGCCCGCGGCGCCGACGGCGACGTGTACGTCATGGCCCGCGCCGGCGCGGACGAGCGCCAGGCCCGCACGGGCAACCTGTACCGCTTCGACACGGGCGCGGGCACGTGGTCGCGGGTCGCCGTCGTCGCGGACGCGAAGGGCCACTCGTTCTACCCGGACGACCTCGAGGTGGGCACGGACGGACGCGTGCACGTGCTGTGGGAGTGGGGCCCGTGGCCTGCCGACCCGTCGCGGCACCTCGGCTCGTACGCCGTGTACGACCCGGCGGACGGGTCGTTCCGCGACGTCGCCGGGAACGCCCTGGAGACGCCGGTCACGCCCACCACCCCGGGCGCGGTCGTGTACCAGCCGTACGTCGACGGCGAGGACATCGGCTCGTACTGGCCCGCCCTGCAGACGGCGAAGCTGTCCGTGCACGGCGACACGCTCGACGGGATCGCCTACCGGTTCCGGACCGAGGGCGTCACCGCGTTCGACGGCTACGACGTCCGGTTCGCGCGGTGGGACGGCGCCGCCTGGCAGCGCGAGACCGTGCTGGACCTCGGCGGCCTCGGCCCGGGCGTGGAGACCTCCGCGGCCATCGAGACGACGTCGGCCGGCCCGACCACGCGCGTGTACGCGGTGGTGGAGACCACCTCGTGCGTCACGGGCCAGCAGAGCGCCGTCGTCCGCGCCGACCAGGTGCGCGGCGAGGACACCTGGCGCTTCAGCACCGTCGGCGAGGCACGCACCGGCGCCCAGCGGCTCAGCGCCGTGACCACGGGCAGCGGGACGGACCAGCTGTACGTGACGGTGCCGAGCGCCGGCCAGCTCTTCCACGCGACGGTGCCCCGCACGGGCGGCACGCCCGAGGGCTCGACGGCCGCCGAGCTGGTGGCCGGTCTCCGGGGCGAGAGCACCGACGTGAACGTCGCCCGCGGCGCGGACGTCACGGTGTCGTCCACGCTGCGCGCCGACACCGGCGGGGAGCTGGCGGTCGACGGGTCGTGCGTCGACGCGAGCCGCTGGATCTCCGCGGCCGACGACGCCCGGCCGGTCCTCACGGCCGACTGGGGCACCCCGCAGGCGGTGGACACCGTCCGCGTCCGCAGCGGCTACAGCAAGGCGACCGGCACGGCCGACGTCCTGCGCTCGTTCGCGGTCGAGCTGCACACCGCCGACGGCTGGGTGCCGGCCGGCCAGGTCACGAACAACACCTCGGGCACGGTCACCCTGCCCGTGCCCACCACCCAGGCGGACCAGGTCCGCCTGCTGATCACCGACCCGTCGAGCTCGGCGACCGACGTCGCGCGCGTCTACGAGGTCGAGGTGCTGGCCGCCGGCTGACGCCCGCGACCTGCGCCGCACACCCGCCCGCACCACGAGAACCACCACGTTCGACCAGCACAACCACCGGATCGAGGACTGAGAGATCATGCGCACGCAGACCGTCGAGGCGGACGTCGTCGTCGTCGGAGGAGGGCTCGCCGGCGTCAGCGCGGCGGTCGCCGCCGCACGGCTGGGCCGCCAGGTGGTGCTGGTGAACAACCGGCCCGTGCTGGGCGGCAACTCCTCCTCCGAGGTGCGGGTGTGGGTGTGCGGCGCCACCGCGCACGGCAACCAGCGCTGGGCCCGGGAGACCGGGATCGTCGGCGAGATGTACGTGGAGAACCAGTACCGCAACCCCGAGGGCAACCCGGTCTACTGGGACGACGTCGTGCTGGACACCGTCCGCCGCGAGAAGAACATCCGGCTGTTCCTCAACACGGACGTGCGCGAGGTCGTCGCGACCGGCCCCGACGACGCGCGCCGCATCGAGTCCGTCACCGGCTGGACGATGGGCTCGGAGATCCTCACGACGTTCGTCGCGCCGGTGTTCCTCGACTGCACGGGCGACGGACTGGTCGGCCACCTGGCCGGCGCGCGCTACCGGCTCGGCAAGGAGTCGCAGACCGAGTTCGGGGAGGAGTGGGCGCCGCCGGAGCCGGTGCGCGAGTTCCTCGGCTCCACGCTGCTCTTCTACACCAAGGACCTCGGGCACCCGGTGAAGTACGTCGCGCCGGAGACCGCGATCGACATCACCACCACGCCGATCCCGATGAACCGCGTCATCCGCAGCGGCGACTCGGGCGCGCACTACTGGTGGATCGAGTGGGGCGGCGAGCTCGACATCGTCGACGACAACGAGCGCATCCGCGACGAGCTGCGCGGCGTCATCCTCGGCATCTGGGACTACATCAAGAACTCCGGGAAGTTCGACGCCGACAACCTCACGCTCGAGTGGATCGGCAACGTGCCCGGCAAGCGCGAGTACCGCCGCCTGATCGGCGACTACACGCTGCACCAGGGCGACGTCGTCGACCAGACGGTGTTCGACGACGGCGTCGCGTTCGGCGGCTGGTCCATCGACCTCCACCCGGCCCAGGGCATGTACGCGGAGGGCGCGGGCGCGCTGCAGCGCTTCTCCGACGGCGTCTTCGAGATCCCCTACCGCTCGCTGTACTCGGTGAACGTGGAGAACATGCTGTTCGCCGGTCGCGACGTCTCGGCCACGCACATCGCGTTCGGCGCCGCGCGCGTCATGGCGACGTGCGGCGCGATGGGCCAGGCCGCGGGCACCGCGGCCGCGCTGTGCGTGGAGCACGGCACCACCCCGCGCGGCATCTACACCGACCACCTCGACGAGCTGCGCCAGACGCTGCTGCGCTGGGACGCGCCCGCCGTCGGCATCGCGAACGCCGACCCGCACGACGTCGCGCGCCGCGCCCGCGTCACCGCGTCCAGCACGACGACACGGATCGCCGCGCCCGTCGCGGAGCCGGCCGACCTCGATCCGGGCGACATCGGTCCCGACGGCTTCGACGTCTACGACCTCGACGTCGACCTCGGCATCGTGCTGCCCGTGGACCCGCGGCTCGAGACGGTCGAGCTGCTCGTCTCCGCCCGCCGCGACACCACCCTGTCGGTCGAGGTGTTCTCCACCGGCAAGCCGCAGAACGTGGTGCCCGCGCACCTGGAGACCAAGACCGACGTCGTCGTGCCCGCCGGCGACGAGCGCTGGGTCACCGCGCACGTGCCGTTCGCCCCCGACACCCCGCAGAACGCCGTCGTCGTGCTGCGCGCCAACCCCGACGTGGCCGTCCGCCTCACCTCCCCGCTGCCGGCGGGCGTCCTCACGCTGGTGCACCGCGTCGACAACGACGACCAGAACGTGCAGATCAGCTCGGAGGAGCTGCTGGTGCAGTGGCCCACCAAGCCGCTGCGCGGGCGGTCCGTCGTGTTCCGCGCCGGCCCGGACACCCGAGCGCTGGCCCCCGAGCGCGCGACGGGCGGCTACCACCGCAACCACGGCGGCCCGCACCTGTGGGCGTCGTCGCCGATGGTCGCCGGCCGCGACGAGTGGCTGCGCCTCGACTGGGACGAGCCCGTCACCGGGCGCGAGGTGCGCCTGGTCTTCGACGACGACCTCGACGTCGAGCTCAACACGCTGCACCACCACCGCACGCCCGACGAGATCATGCCGACCCTGGTCAAGGACTACCGCGTCGAGGTGCTGCCGGCAGGCGCCCCCGAGTCCGGCGACGCCTGGGTGACCGTCGCCGACGAGACCGACAACCGGTGGCGCCTGCGCACGCACCCGCTGCCCGCCGACCTCGGCCCCCTGGCTGCCGCGCGCCTCGTCGTCGGCGCCACGAACGGCTCGGCGCAGGCCCGCGTGGTCGCGCTGCGCGTGCAGGAGTGAGCGTGCCGCACGCAGGACTCACCCGCGCCGCGCGCGGGATCGCGACGGTGTCCCGGACGGCGGACCGGGCTACGCTGACCGCCGTGCACAGGAAGGAGCGCACCGGCATCGTGGCGCTCGCCGTGCCGGACCTCGAGGAGCCGTACTTCGCCGAGCTCACGGCGCTGCTGGTGCGGCGCGCCGACGAGCGCGGGCTGTCGATCCTCATCCAGCAGACCGCGGGCGACCACGAGCGCGAGGTGGACGTCGCCAACGGCATCGGGCTGCCCCCGACCGACGGCCTCATCCACATCCCGCGCGCGCTGTCCGTGGCCGACCTGACGCGGCGCACCTCCCCCGGGCCCCTGGTGCTGCTCGGCGAGCACATCCTCGTCAGCCCGTTCACGCACGTGACGATCGACAACCGGGCCGCGTCGTACGCGGCCACCGCGCACCTGGCGTCCGTCGGGTGCCGACGGGTCGCGTTCGTCGGGCCGCGGGACGCGCGCCCCTCGGACGCCGCCGACCGCCGGTACGCCGGCTATCGCGAGGCCGTGGCCGCGCTCGGCATCGCGGACGACCCCGACCTGGTGGCCCAGGTCGAGTCGTTCACACCCGCCGAGGGGCGGCGCGCCGTCCGCGACCTGCTGGCCCGCGGCGTCGAGCTCGACGGCATCGTCTGCTCCAACGACTCCGTCGCGTTCGGGGCGCTGCCCGCCCTGCACGAGGCAGGGCGGCGCGTCCCCCAGGACGTCGCGGTCGTGGGGATCGACGACGTGCGGGGCGCGCAGTTCACGACGCCGTCGCTCACGTCGGTCTCCCCGGACAAGGAGGCCCTCGTCGAGCGCGCGCTGAGCGAGCTGGAGCGGCAGATCGCCACCCCGCCGGGCGGCAACCTGCCGGTGCAGCACGTGGTCGTGGACGCGCGCGTCGTGCCGCGCGCGAGCACCGCCCGCTGACGGGTGGCGCCGCCACCGCGCGGTCAGTCGACCGGCACCACCCAGAGCTCGCCGACGTGCGCCTCGAGCAGCTCGCGCGCGTCGTCGTCCAAGCCGTCGTCCGTGACCAGGTGCTCCACCTCGTGCAGGTCGACGATCGTGGTCAGCCCGACGACGCCCCACTTGGTGTGGTCGGCCAGCACGACGGCGTCCTGGCCGGCGGCCAGCAGCGCGCGGTCGGTCTCCGCCTCGAGGAGGTTGGGCGTCGTGAGGCCCGCGTGCAGGTCCACGCCGTGCACGCCGAGGAACGCGACGTCGAGGTGCAGGTGCTCCAGCGAGCGCACCGCCACCGGGCCCACGAGCGCGTCGGACGGCGTGCGGACCCCGCCGGTGAGCACCACGGACTGCGTGTACGGCTCGTCGGCGCGGTCGGGGCGGCGGAACACCTCCGCCACCGGCAGCGAGTTCGTCACCACCGTGAGGTCGGGGACGGCGCGCAGCTCCTGGGCGAGCACCCACGCCGTCGTGCCGCCCGAGAGCCCCACGGCCATGCCGGGCTCCACGAGCTGTGCGGCGCGGCGGGCGATGGCCCGCTTGGCCCCGACCTGCTGCTGCACCCGCGACGCGAACCCGTGCTCCTGCACCGCGCCGGCGTCCCCGCGCGTCGTCGCGCCGCCGCGCACCCGGTCGAGCTCGCCCGCGTCCGCGAGCGCCTCGATGTCCCGGCGCACCGTCATCGCGCTGACTCCCAGCTCCTGCGCCAGCTCGGTGACGCTCGCGGCGCCCCGGCGGCGCACCTCGGCCACGATCCGCGACCTGCGTTCTGCGACGAGCACCCGCTCCCCTTTCGACCCGCGGCACAGTCTGTCACGCAGGCTGCCGCGGGTCGGCCCGGACCTCGAGAGCCTGGAGATCCCGTGACCCTGCCCGCCCCCTATGACGCCTGGTTCCCCGACAGCCCGATCGACGGCACGTACGGCTACGACCGCGACGGCCTGCTGGCCGTGCCGCCCGCCGCCGAGCCGGACGGTTTCGCCGACCTGTGGCGGTCGTGGCACGACGCCGCGCGCGACGTGCAGGCCGACGTCGTGGCGGAGCCCGTGGGTCGGCAGGGCGCCCACGAGGTGTCGGTCGTGACGTTCACCGCCGACGGTGGCCTGCGTCTGCGCGCCTGGCTGGCGCTGCCCGTGGACGCGCCCGTCCGGGTCGGCATCGTGCACGGGCACGGGTACGGAGGCCGCGAGGCGCCGTCGTTCGAGCGGGTGCCTCGCGACGCGGCGGTGATCTTCCCCGTGGCGCGCGGCCTGGGTGCGCTCAACGCCGGGGTGGGCGCCCCGGACGTGAGCACCGCGCACGTGCTCGCCGGCATCGAGGACGTGGAGACGTACGTGCTGGGGCGCTGCGCCGTCGACCTGTGGCACGCGGCCACGGCGCTGCGGGAGGTGCTCGCCGGGGTCGCGGGCGTGCCCGCCGACCTGCCCCTGTACTACGTGGGCACGAGCTTCGGCGGCGGGGTGGGCGCGCTGGCCGTGCCGTGGGACGACCGGTTCGTGGGCGCCACGCTGGAGGTGCCGAGCTTCGGCCAGTACGACGAGCGCCTCGCCGTGCCGTGCACCGGTAGCGGCGAGGCGCAGCGCGCGTACGTGGCCGCGCACCCCGAGGCCCGCGCCGTCCTCGCCCTCACCGACGCGTCCGTGGCGGCGACGTACCTGCGGGTGCCCACCCGCGTCGAGTGCGCCCTCTGGGACGCGCACGTGCCACCGCCCGGCCAGTTCGGCGTCGCCTCCGGCGTCCGCGCCGCCGAGCGCGCCGGCACCGGGGCCGAGCTGGAGCTGGCGGTGCACTCCGCCGGGCACGCGGAGTACCCCGGACAGGCGCGGGAGATGGCGGCGGCGTTCGCGGCCACGCGCGAGCACGTCGCGCACGCCGTCGCACTCACGGCGAGGTAGGGGAGCGTCGTCAGTTCCAGTTGTCGATCTTCACGTCCCGGGGCGACGGCGCGGCGTCGGCGCCCTCGACGAGGGCCTTGAGGCTCTGCAGGAACGTGGCCCACTTGGTGCTGCAGTGGTGCATGAACTCCACGGGCTCGCGCCAGCCGCGGTGCGCGAACAGCAGGACGGTCCAGTCGCCGTCCTGACGCAGGTCCCACTCGACGGTCGTGCCGACCCACTCCTCGGGGCCGTCGACGACGCGCCACACGACGCGCTCGCTCGGCCGCAGCTCCTCGACCTCCATCACGAAGCCGCCCTCGGGGAAGCGGAACTCGACCTTCCCGCCGAGTCCGGCGTCGCCCGTCGTCTCCTGGGTCCACCAGCCGGCGAGGCCGTCCACGGTCGTCAGGGCGTCGTACATCGCCTGGGGCGTCGCGGTCGTCGTCGCGATCCTGTGCAGGATGTCCACCATCGTGATCAGCTCCTTCTCGTGGTCTCGATCGCCTCGGCGATCGCCTTGATGCGCTGCAGGCGCCGGTCCCAGGTGCGGCCGACGGCGGCCAGCTGGTCGGCGGCACGCTCGAGCTGGGCGGCGTCGACCTCGCACCGCTTCTCCCGTCCCGCCGTCGTCGACCGGACGAGGCCGGCGCGGTCGAGCACGTCGAGGTGCTTGGCCACGGCCTGCCGGGTGACCGGCAGCTGCCGGCTCAGCGACGACGCGGTGCCGCCGCCGTCGGCCAGCAGCAGGTCGAGGATGCGGCGTCGCGTGGGGTCGCCGATCGCGGACCAGAGCCCGTCGTCCACGGACGACGACGTCCCGGTCATGGCCGGACCTCCAGCGACCCCGCGTAGGCCACCAGCCGCGGCAGGTAGTAGGCCCAGCCGTCGACGTGCTCGCGGTAGCACTGCTCGAGGACCGCGACCTCCCAGCCCTGCTCACGGAAGCCGGTCTCGGTCATGCGCAGCAGCGTCCCGTCGCCGGACGGCACGAGCTCGAAGGTGACGAGCAGCGAGTTGCCCGCCGTCGCCTCCTGCCGGGCCGGGTGCGTCCAGCGGAACGAGAACGTCCGCGGCGGCAGCGACTCGACCACCGTGAACGACTCGACCGTCCGGTCCGGGCCCTCGCCGAACGTGATCGACCCCGCCGCGCCGGGCTCCGGGTCGAAGTCCGCGTCGTCGGGCCACCACTGCCGGACGTGCTCCGGGCTGCTCACCACCTCGAAGACGACCTCCGGCGCCGCCTCGACGTAGATCTCCCGCTCGATGCTTCCCAGCTCGCTCGTCGAACCCATGACCCCTCCTGCAACTAGTGGTTGCACATCACGCTAGCCCGCGGGCGAGGGATGTGCAACCACTAGTTGCAGAAGGGGTGGGGCGGGCTACCGCCGGCGCGTGGCCAGGAACTCCCCGATGCGGCCGATGGCCTCGGTGAGGACCTCCTCGTCCGGCAGCGTCACCAGGCGGAAGTGGTCGGGCTCGAACCAGTTGAAGCCCGTGCCGTGCGTGACGAGGATCTTCTTGGCCCGCAGCAGGTCGATGACGAACGCCTCGTCGTCCTCGATCGGGTACATCTCCGGGTCGAGGCGCGGGAAGCAGTACAGCGCGCCCTTCGGCCGCACGGAGGTGACGCCGGGGATCTCGTTGAGCAGCTTGTCGGCCAGCATCGCCTGGTCGTAGAACCGGCCGCCGGGCACGATCAGCTCGTCGATCGACTGGTACCCGCCCAGGGCGGTCTGGATGGCGTGCTGCGCGGGCACGTTGGCGCACATGCGCATGTTCGCCAGCAGGGTGAGGCCCTCGAGGAACTCGGTGGCGTTCTCCTTCGGGCCGGACACCATGACCCACCCGGCCCGGTAGCCGCACACGCGGTACGCCTTGGACAGTCCGCTGAACGTCAGGCACAGCACGTCGTCGCCCGCGGCGGCCGCGGCGTGGTGGTGCGTGGCGCCGTCGAACAGGATCTTCTCGTAGATCTCGTCGGTGAGGACGACCAGGTCGTGACGGCGGGCGATGTCGACCATCGCCTCCACCATCTCCTTGCTGTACACGGCGCCGGTGGGGTTGTTCGGGTTGATGATCACCATGGCGTGCGTGTTCTCGGTGATCTTCGACTCGAGGTCCTCGAGGTCCGGCATCCAGCCGTTCTCCTCGTCGCACCGGTAGTGCACGGCGGTGCCCCCGCACAGCGTGACGGCACCCGTCCACAGCGGGTAGTCCGGCGCGGGGACGAGGATCTCGTTCCCCTCGTCGACGAACGCCTGCAGCACCATCGAGATGAGCTCCGAGACACCGTTGCCGATGAACACGTCGTCCACGCTCGTGTCGCGCAGCCCGCGCGACTGGTAGTACTGCGCCACCGCGGTGCGCGCCTCGTAGATGCCGCGCGAGTCGCTGTACCCCTGCGCCTCCGGCAGGTGGTGCACGACGTCGGCCTGGATGGCGGCCGGTGCCTCGAAGCCGAACGGCGCCGTGTTGCCGATGTTCAGCTTGAGGATGCGGTGGCCCTCGGCCTCGAGGCGCTGGGCCTCGACGAGGATGGGACCGCGGACGTCGTAGCGGACGCCGCGGAGCTTGCGGCTCTGTCGGATGGTGCGCACGGGGACCATCATCCCCCTGCGGGGCCGGTGACCGACACGGCCAATCCGCGACCGGCGGCCCCGTCGTCCCGCGACGTCACGGCGGGCGCCGCCCCCACCAGCGCGTCCAGCCGCTCCAGCCGCTGCGCCGTCGCGTCGTCGGCCGGCGTCATGACGATGATCCGGTCGCCACGGGCCCGGTCCAGCCACAGGCTCTGGAAGTGCACGTCGAGGCGACCCGCGCGGGCCGAGCGGTAGTGCCGCAGCTGGGTGCCGTCCCCGGCGACGTCGTACGACTCCCAGTGCCGCACGAAGTCCGCCGACGACGCCCGCAGCCGCGCCAGCAGCGCGGACCAGCGGGGGTCGTCGCGGTGCTCCGGCTCCCGGGCCCGCAGACGAGCGGCGATGTTGTGCAGGACGACGTCCTCGGCGTCGCCGAGCGCCCCGCGCCAGCGCGGTTCGGTGAACATCAGCCAGGCGCAGTTGCGGTCCTCGGGTGGGCGGGCGTCGAGGTCGTCGAACAGGTACCGGTACGCCCGGTTGGCCGCGAGCAGGTCGTAGGCGTCGGTCTGCACCGCCGCCGGGTACGGGAGCAGCCCGGCCAGCACGGCGAGCTGCTCCGGCCGCACGCCTGGCGGCGGTCCGGGCGCGACGGCGGTCTCGCGGCCCGCGAGCACCATGAGGTGGCGGCGCTCGGCGGCGTCGAGCCGCAGCACCCGGGCGACGGCGTCGAGCACCTGGTCCGAGACGTTCCTCGCCCGCCCCTGCTCCAGCCACGTGTACCAGGTGACCCCCACCCCGGCGAGCTGCGCCACCTCCTCGCGGCGCAGGCCGGGCGTGCGTCGCCGCCCGCCGACGGGCAGCCCGACGTCGCCCGGCGTCACGCGCCCGCGGCGCTCGCGCAAGAAGGCGCCGAGGGCGGCACGGTCGGGGGTCGTCGACGTCATCGCCCCAGTGTCACCCTCGCCCGGGCGCGCAACCAGGTGGTGGTGGTACCACGATCGACAGGCTCCTGGTACCAGGATGGACGCGGGCGCACCGTCGTCGTCATGACCACGACCACCACCCCGCCCGCCGGCCGAGCGGCCGCGCCTGCCGCGACGGCGCCCGCCGCTTCGCTGTCGCACCGGGCGCTCACCGGCCTCGGGCTCGCCGTCCTGCTCGTCGCGTACCTGCCCGTCAACATGACGTTCGGCTCGGTCAACCTGCTCGCGCCGGCGATCACGGCCGATCTCGGCGTCGCGGTGTCGGGCGGCCAGCTCGTCCTGTCCGCGTACACGACGACGTTCGCCGCGACGCTCGTCGTGGCCGGGCGGCTCGGCGACCGCTTCGGACGACGTCGGCTGCTCGCCGCAGGCCTCGCGGCGTTCGCCGCGCTGTCCGTCCTGGCGGCGTCCGCCCCGACCCTGCCCGTGCTCGTGGCGCTGCGCGCGGGGCTCGGCGTCGCCGCGGGGCTGTTCACCCCGCAGGTGCTGTCCACGATCCAGGCCACCGCCCCCGACCGCCTGCGGGCCCTCGGGGTCACCCTGTTCACCGCCGTCAGCGGCGTCGCGACGATCGCCGGGCAGGTGCTCGCGGGCGCGGTGGCCGGCGTCGCGGGGGACCACGTGGGCTGGCGGGCCGTGCAGGCCGCCACCGGCGCGATCGCCGTGGCCGCCCTGCTCGCGCTGCGCACCGTCCCGGAGTCACGCTCGACGGCGCCGCTCGCGCTCGACCTGCGCGGCGCCGCCCTGCTGGCCGCCGGCCTGCTGCTGCTCGTGGTGCCGCTGACGCTCGGCGCGTCCGCCGGCTGGCCGCCCGCGCTGCTCGGGATGCTCGCCGCTTCGGGCGTCGTCCTCACGCTGTTCGCCCGCTCACAGCGCGCGGCCGAGCGGCGCGGCGAGCTGCCGATCGTGCCGCCCAGCGTGCTGCGCACCCGTGTCGTGCGCGACGGGCTGGTCATGACGCTGCTGTTCTTCACCGGCTACGGGGCGTTCCTGTACGAGTTCTCGGCGCTCGCGCAGGGCGCGTTGGGCGCCGACGCCTGGGGCACGGTCGTGCTGCTCCTCGGCTTCGGCGGCGCGTTCGTCGCGACGGCCCTCGCCACACCCGCGATCGAGCGCCGCACCGGGCGATGGACGATGACCGGGTCCGCCGTCGCGCAGGCCGCCGTGCTGGGCGGGCTCGCCCTCGTCGTCGGCAGCGGGCACGGCGGGACGACGGCGGCCCTGCAGCCGCTGCTCATGGCCCTCGGCGCCGCGCAGGCGCTCATGTACGGGCCGGTGCTGCGCACCGTCCTGTCGCGCACGCCCACCTGGGCGGCCGGCGTCGCCGGTGGGCTGTTCACCACGCTGCAGCAGCTCGGCCTCGGCCTCGGCGTCGCGGTGCTCGGCGGGCTGTTCCAGGCCGTCGCAGCGCGCGCCGGGGTGCCCGCGGCCCCCGGCCTGCCGCGCGGGTTCGTCGTGGCCGTCGGCGTGCAGGCCGTGCTCGCGCTCGTCTTCGCCGCGTTGGCCGCCCGGGTCGCGCGAGCCCGCTGACCGCGGGTGCGCCCGGCCCACGGTGGCGGCCCGCCCGCTGATGCTTACGGTGGGAGTCCGGTTCATCGCCCCGCTCGGAGGTCGTCATGAAGGTCGTCGTCGTCGGCGCGCTCGGCAAGGTCGCGCGCCAGCTCATCCCGCTGCTCGCCGACGGCGGCACGGGGCCGGTGGTCGACGTCGTCGGGGTGGTGCGCAAGCCCGAGCAGGTGGACCGCGTGGCCGACCTCGGTGCGGAGCCCGCGCTGCTGGACGTCGAGCACGCGAGCACCGAGGAGATCGCCGCCGCGCTGGCCGGCGCGGACGCCGTCGTCTGGTCCGCCGGGGCCGGCGGCGGCGACCCGGAGCGCACGTACGCCGTCGACCGTGACGCCGCGATCCGCTCCATGGACGCCGCGGCGAGCGCCGGTGCGCGCCGGTACGTCATGGTGTCGTGGGTGGGCTCGACGCCCGAGCACGGCGTTCCCGAGAGCGCGGGCTTCTTCGCCTACGCGGACGCGAAGCTCGCCGCCGACGACCACCTGCGCACCACCGACCTGGACTGGACGATCCTCGGCCCCGGCACGCTGACGGACGAGCCGCCCACCGGGCGCATCGCCGTCCTGCCCGAGACCGGCGCCGTCCCCGCCGGGACGGACACCAGCGTGCCGCGCGCCGACGTCGCGCAGGTCGTGGCCGCGACGCTGCGCGAGCCCACGACCGTCGGCCGCTTCGTCCGCTTCTCCGCCGGGGACACACCGATCCCGACGGCGCTGCGCAACCTGGACTAGCGAGCGCGCCTTAGTCAAGGTTTCGCCGAAACCTTGATGAAGATGACCCTCATGGTCAAGGTCCCCGCCTTCGGGTACGTCGACGAGTACTGGGTTGCCGACTCCGACGGGATGACGAGCCGGTCCGCGCGCGCTGCAGCGTCCGGGCCCTACCGTTCGACCGTCCCGCCGGCGATCGGCGGCTGGGTATGGAGCGTCCCCGCGGACCTGTCCGCGAACGTCGAGGAGGCCACCGCTGCCCTCAGCCGCTTCGACGAGTACGCGGCCAAGGTCCTCGGGACGACGAGCCCGACGCTCGGCCCGATGAGCTCGATCCTCCTGCGCACAGAGTCCGCGTCGTCGTCCCAGATCGAAGACCTCACCGTCGGGCCCCGACAGCTGGCCCTCGCCGAGATCGAGCAGTCGACCTCGGCGAACGCCCGTACCGTCGTCGCGAACGTCCGCGCCATGGAGGCGGCACTCGCGCTGGCGGACCGACTCGACACCGACGCGATCCTGGAGATGGACCGTGCGCTCCTGTCGGGACAGCGCGGCTGGGAGGACCACGCGGGGCGCTGGCGCGACCAGCTCGTGTGGATCGGGACCAGCGCGATCAGTCCTCGGGGAGCTTCGCACGTCGCACCCCAGGCGCCGCTCGTCCCAGACGCGATGGAGGACCTGGTCGCCTTCCTCCGTCGCGACGACCTGCCCGTCCTGTTCCAGGCGGCCGTGGCGCACGCACACTTCGAGACCGTCCACCCGTTCGTCGACGGCAACGGGCGCACGGGCCGCGCCATGGTGCATTCCGTCCTGCGGGCGAAAGGGATCCTGACCGCGACGACCGCACCGGTGTCCGCGGGGCTGCTCACGCAGATCGAGCAGTACTTCGCGGCGCTGACCGCCTACCGCGACGGTGACGCACGACCGATCGTGGAGCGCTTCGCCGACGCCGCCCGCTTCGCGGCCTCGTCGGGCTCCCGGCTCGTCGACGACCTCGCCGCGCAGATCGACGTCGCCCGCGAACACCTCCGTGGGCTCCGGCGACAGGCCGTGGCATGGCGGGTGGTGCCGCATCTGGTGTCCCACCCCGTCGTGAACGCTCGCTTCCTCTCCGACCACCTGGGCATGAAGGGACAGACCGCGCAGAACGCTCTCGCCCAGCTCGCCGACGCCGGCGTCCTGGTCGAGCGGACCGGGCTGCGCCGCAACCGCGTGTGGGAGCACCCGGGCGTCCTGACCGTCCTCGATCAGTACGCCCGGAGCCTGCTCCGCCGGTGAACCGTCGGTAGGGTCGGGGCGGCGAAGGAGACGCCGATGACTCGTCGAGGCTGGCTCGCGCTGCTGCTGGGGGCCATCGTGCCACTGGGCCTGTGCCTCGTGCTCCAGGTGACGGGAAGCCCGTGGGCATCGGTGCCGGCATGGGCCTTCTGGGGCGCGGTGGTCGTCGCGCTGGTCGTACGGGTGGTGCGGTCGCGAAGCCTGCGCCGCGGGCTGCGCCCGGCGGCGCAGGGCATCGACGAGGTGCAGGACCTCTACCTCGGCCGGATCCGCCCGCCCGTGGAGTACGGCGGCGCCGCGGGGCCGGTCGCCACGCTGGTGGAGCCGCTGCCCGACGACCCGCTCGCGGGCGGCACCGTCACGCTGGACCCGCCGCCCGACGCCGCGCGCTGATCGCGCCGTGCGGGCGGACGCCGGGGTCCGTGCGCTCGGCGGTCTCCACGACGTCGAACCCCGCCCGCTCGACGCGCGCCGCCAGCTCGTCGACGGGCCAGAACCAGGCGGTCGTCACGGCGTGGTCGAACGGCTCGACGCGCGGGCCGCGGCAGAACCCGAGGAGCAGCCCGCCGCCCGGCGCGACGGCGCGGGCGAGCTCCGCCAGCACGGCGTCGACCCCCGTGCCGTCCACAGCCTCGGGCGGGCTGTGGATGAGCGAGTACCAGGCCAGCACGCCGCCGAGGCTGCCGTCCGGCACGCCGAGGTCGGCGAGCGAGGCGCGGCGGAAAGGCACTGCGGGGTACTCGGCCCGGGCGCGCTCGAGGAACGGCTCCGCGAGGTCGACGCCCTCCGCGTCCAGGCCGCGACGGGCGAGGAAGTCCGTCCAGTGCCCCGGCCCGCACCCGGCGTCGACGACGCGCCCGGTCAGCCCGGCGGCCCACCGCTCGACGAGCGCCCGGTCGTCGTCGTGCACCGCGTCCATCGAGCCGAACAGGTCCCTGTACTCCTGCGCCCGGGCCGCGTAGGCCGCGCTCGCGGCGCGAGCAGACGGTGACACGGAGCTCAGCCGAGCTCGCACAGCGGCGCGGTCCGCTCGCCGCCGGCGTCCCCCGTGTTGACCGTGGCGGTCGGTTCGACGAGCAGCGCGTGCACCTCGCCGTCCGCCCGGGGGCAGTGCTCGACGCCGCGCGGCACGACGAACACGTCCTGCGGCCCGAGGACGACGTCACGGTCCCGGAGCTGGATCGTGAGCTGCCCGCTGAGCACGAGGAACAGCTCGTCGGTGTCGTCGTGCGTGTGCCACACGAACTCCCCGTCGAGCTTGACCACCTTCACCGCGTAGTCGTTGACGCTCGCCAGCAGGTGCGGCTGCCACGGCTCGGGGATGCTCTCGAGGGCGGTCCGGATGTTCCTCACGTCGCTGCTCATCTCGTCAGCGTAGGCACCCGGACCGACGGTCAGACGAGGAACGCCGCCACCCGCCGTCGGACACCCGCCGCGTCGAGGCCGTGCGCGGCGGCGTGCTCGCGCGGCGTCCCGTACCTGCGCAGCTCCGACTCGCCGGGCACGCCGACGTGCAGCACACGGCTGGGCCGGTCGACCAGCGCCGCCGCGACGGCGGCGGCGCTCGTGCCCTCCAGGTACGGCTCCACGACGGCGAGCACCGGCGCCGGGCCGGCCAGCACGCGGAGCCCGTCGGCGTCGAGCGGGTGCGGCGTGGCCGTCCACGCGACACGGACGGGCAGGTCGGCGACGGCGTCCAGCACGGTGTCGAGCATCGGGCCGACGGCGACGACCAGCGGCGCCGAGCCGGACGACGGCGGCGTCTCCCCGCCGTCGCGCACCAGGTGCAGCCGCCCGTCCACCGGCCCCGGCCGGGCGTTGCGCTGCCCGGAGAGCCGGATGTACGTGCGGCCCGTGCCGGCGGCCTCGCGCTGCAGCAGCTCGGCGACCTCGTCGGCGTGGCCTGGCACGTGCACCGTCCAGCCCGGCAGCGCGGAGATCAGCGCGACGTCCGCGGGCGACTGGTGGGTGCGGCCGCCGGCCGACACGTCGTACGAGGCGCCGGCGCTGACCAGCACGGCGCCGACGTCCTGGTGCCCGAGGTCGAGCTTCACCTGCTCGTAGGGCCGCTCCACGAGGAACGACGCGAACGTGTGCACGATCGGCCGTCGCCCGGCCAGGGCCAGGCCGCCGGCCACGCCGATGAGCGCCTGCTCGCGGATGCCGACGTCGATGACGCGGCCGGGGTGGCGCGCGATCGCGCGGCCCATGTAGCCGGAGCCGATCACGGCCAGGACGACGTCGACGTCCGGGTGCGCGTCGAGCAGCGGGTCGAGCTCGGCGTAGAAGCGGGTGCGCAGGTCGAGCGCCTGCGGGGCAGGGGCGAGGGCGGTCATGCGGCGTCCTTCGAGGTGGTGTCGACGACCACGACCGTGGGCCGGTCGGGCTCGGTGTGCCGCAGCGCGGCGGTCAGGCGGGGCTGGTCGTGGGTGCGCACCTCGGCGGCCGTCCAGCCCTCGAGGGCGAACCGGGGCGCGATGCCGCCGGGCCAGCCCAGGTTGTCGCTGTGGTTGTCGACGACGACGCAGGTGAGGTTGCCGAGCCCGTACCGGCCGGCGACCTGGATCGCCTCCGCGTTGCTGCCCTCGTCGAGCTCGGCGTCGCCCACGAGGACGACGACGCGCGCGGTCGACCGGCCGCGCAGCCCGAGCGCGAGGCCGACGGCGAGCGGCAGCCCGTGCCCGAGCGAGCCGCTGCCGATCTCGATGCCTGGCACCAGCGTGCGGTCGGGGTGGTGGCCCAGCGGCGAGTCGAACGACCCGACGTCGTCCAGCCACGACGCCGGGAAGAAGCCCTTCGCCGCCAGCACGGCGTACGTCGAGGCCGGGCCGTGGCCCTTGGAGAGCAGGAACCGGTCGCGGTCGGGGGCGTCCGGGCGGGCCGCGTCGACGCGGAGCACCTGGTCGTACAGCGTCCACACGACGTCGAGGGTCGAGTGCGCGCTCGGGTCGTGCTTCTCGTCGCCCGTGACCCGGGCAACCAGGTCGCGGACGTGCTGCGGGACGCTCGTGGGGACGGCCTGCACCGGCGTGATCGTCGTCATGCCCCGATCGTCCGACCTGAACCATGGTTGAGGTCAACCCCCGCCGGAGAGGTGCGCGTGCGCCACCTCACGTCCCGACGTCCTGCGGAAACACGGCACCGGAGGCAGGATCGAGACGGACCAGCCGCCGTCATCAGGAGGTCTCGCCATGGCCCGCACCGTCGCCGAACACCTCGTCGACCAGCTCGTCGCCGCCGGCGTGAAGCGCATCTACGGGATCGTCGGGGACTCCCTGAACCCCGTCGTCGATGCCGTCCGCCGCACCGACGGCATCGACTGGGTGCACGTGCGTCACGAGGAGGCGGCGGCGTTCGCGGCCGCCGCCGACGCCGAGGTGACCGGCGAGCTCGCCGTCTGCGCCGGGTCGTGCGGGCCGGGCAACCTGCACCTCATCAACGGCCTCTACGACGCGAACCGCTCCAGGCTGCCGGTGCTCGCCATCGCGTCGCACATCCCCAGCGCGCAGATCGGCACGCAGTTCTTCCAGGAGACCCACCCGGACCGCATCTTCAACGAGGCGTCCGTGTTCTCGGAGCTGATCTCGTCCCCGGCCCAGCTGCCGCGCGTCACGCGGTCGGCCATCCAGCACGCGCTCGCCGCGCCGGGCGTCGCGGTGCTGACCCTGCCGGGCGACGTCGCCGACGAGCGCGTGCCCGACGACGACGCCCCGATCCTCGTGCCCGGCGCCTGCCCGGCGCGCGTCGTGCCGAACACCGCCGACGTCGAGGCCCTCGCCGACGCGATCAACCAGGCCAAGAAGGTCACGCTGTTCGTCGGCGCGGGCGCGCGCGGCGCCCGCGACGTCGTCCTCGAGCTCGCCGACCTGGCCGCCGCGCCGGTCGGGCACTCGCTGCGCGGCAAGGAGATCATCCAGTACGAGAACCCCCACGACGTCGGCATGTCCGGCCTGCTCGGCTACGGCTCCTGCCACGAGGCGATGCACTCGGCGGACCTGCTGGTGATGGTCGGCACCGACTTCCCGTACGACTCGTTCCTGCCCGCCGACGTCCGCACCGCGCAGATCGACGTCGACGCCTCCCACCTGGGCCGTCGCACCCGCCTCGACCTGCCGGTGCACGGCGACGTCGGCGAGACCCTGAAGCTGCTCAACCCGCTGGTCAAGCGCAAGAAGGACCGCAAGTTCCTGCGCTCGATGGTCGACAAGCACGCCGGGCTCATGACCAAGGTCGTGGGTGCGTACACCCGCAACGTGGAGAAGCACACGCCCATCCACCCCGAGTACGCGGCCGTGCAGCTCGACGAGACGGCGGCCGACGACGCCGTGTTCACCGTCGACACCGGCATGAACAACGTGTGGGCGGCCCGCTACCTCACGCCCAACGGGAAGCGGCGCGTCATCGGGTCGTTCATCCACGGGTCGATGGCGAACGCCCTGCCGCACGCCATCGGCGCCGCGTTCGCGGAGCCCGGGCGGCAGGTCGTGGCGCTCGCCGGCGACGGCGGCCTGTCCATGCTGCTGGGCGAGCTCATCACCGTGCGCACCTACGACCTGCCGGTGAAGGTCGTCGTCTTCAACAACGCGACGCTCGGCATGGTGAAGCTGGAGATGCTCGTCGAGGGGCTGCCGTCGTACGGCACCGACTCCCCGCCCGTGGACTACCGGAACATCGGCCTCGCCGTCGGCATCCCGTCGGTCCGGGTCGAGCGGCCGAAGGACCTGCGCCGCGCCCTCCGGGACGGGCTGGACCGCAAGGGCCCGGCGCTCATCGAGGTCGTCACCGACCCGAACGCGCTGTCCATCCCGCCGTCCATCACGTCGGGGCAGATCCGCGGGTTCGCCACCGCGATGACGAAGCAGATCTTCGGCGGCGGCATGGGCGAGGTCATGTCCATGGCGCGCTCCAACCTGCGGAACCTCCCCCGCTGACCTGACCCTGCCCCGCCACCCACCCGGGTGGCGGGGCAGGGTCAGGGGCGCCAGGTGGCGGCGACGGCGAGGAAGGCGTCGTTCGCCTCGACCTCGCCGATGCTGACGCGCAGGCCGTCGCCGGCGAAGGGGCGCACGAGGACGCCGGCGGCGGTCGCCTCGGCGGCGCGCGCCACGGTCTCCTCGCCGAGAGGGAACCACACGAAGTTGGCGTGCGTCTCCGGCAGGTCCCAGCCCTGCTCGCGCAGGGCGGCGACGACGCGCTCGCGCTCGGCGACCAGCGCGTCGACCCGCTGGCGCAGCTCGTCCTGCGCGACCGGCTCGAGCGAGGCCAGCGCCGCGCGCTGGGCGATGTGGTTCACGCCGAACGGCGTCGACACCGCGCGGATGCCGGCGGCGAGGCGCGGCTCCGCGACGGCGTACCCGACGCGCAGGCCCGCCAGCCCGTACGCCTTCGACAGCGTGCGCAGCAGGACGACGTGGGGGTGCCGGCGCAGCAGATCGACGCCCTCGGGCGCCTGCGGGTCGCGCACGAACTCGAGGTACGCCTCGTCGACGATCACCAGCACGTCGCGCGGAACCGCGGCGAGGAACTCCTCCAGCTCGTCCGCGTGCACCACGGGGCCGGTGGGGTTGTTGGGCGTGCAGACCATGACGACGCGCGTGCGGGGCGTGACGGCGGCGGCCATGGCGGACAGGTCGAGCCGGCCGTCCGCGGCGACCGGCACCGTGACGGCGACGCCGCCCGCGACGGCGACCACGATCGGGTAGGCCTCGAACGACCGCCACGGGAACACGACCTCGTCGCCGTGCTCGACGACGGCCTGCAGCACGTGCCCGAGCACGGCCACCGAGCCGTTGCCCACCACGACCTGCTCGGCCGGGACGCCCACGTGCGCCGCGAGCGCCTCGACGAGCTCCGTCGCGTACATGTCGGGGTAGCGGTTGGTCTCCTCCGCCGCACGCGTGATGGCCTCGAGGACGGACGGCAGCGGCGGGTACGGGTTCTCGTTCGACGACAGCTTCCACAGCTTCGCGCCCTCGACGGGCCGCGCGCCCGGCACGTACGCGGGCAGCGCGGCGACGGCGGCGCGCAGGGGGACGGCAGAGTTCTGGACGGCCGGCGAGTCAGCGGGGGTGGTCACAACGATCAAGGATGCCACCCGCGCGGTGGTGGGCGAGGTCGTCCCTCCCTCCGCGAGGCAGTACCAGCTCGCGAGGGCTCGTACTACCTCGGCTCGGTCCGTACTACCTCGCGAGGGCTCGTACTACCTCGGCACGGTGGGTACTACCTCGCGGAGGCGGGTACTCCCCCGGCGAGCTCCCGCACCAGGCCGGCGAAGAACCGGGCGATCGCGTCGGCGGCGGGTACCTCGACGGACTCCTCGACGTCCGGGCTGTAGTTGGTGTTCGTGTTGATGTCGTACGGCACGGTGCGGCCGTCGACCGTCTCGAAGAACTCGACCCCGGCGATCTCGATCCCCTGCTCGGCGAGCAGCCGCTCGAGCCGCACGACGACCGGGTGCTCGGCCGTGACCTCGGGCCGCAGGGCGAACAGCGGCGGCGGGGCGACGCCGTCGGCCCCCGGCAGCGCGCACGCCTCGGCCGGGCACAGCTCGAACCCGGTGGACGTGTCCACGCGGACCGCGTAGTGGAACCGGCCGCCGACGAACTCCGCACGGGTCACGAACGGCTCGGGCGCGACGAGCAGCTCCTGCAGCAGCCACACGCCGTCGACGGGCTCGTCGAGCAGGCCCGCGTCCAGGGCGGCGGCGAACGTCTCGACGTCGTCGAACCGCTGCACCCCCAGCCCCTTGCCGCCGCGGTTGTGCTTGGTGATGAACGGGGCGCCGAACCGTGCGGCCGCCGCCCGCAGCGCCGCGCGGTCCGTGACGGCGGTCGTGCGCGGCACGTCGAGCCCGGCGGCGCGCAGCAGGGCGTACTGCCGCACCTTGCTCACCTCGAGCGCCGCGGCGCGCGTGCCGTTGACGACTCGGCGG
>JADHZE010000040.1 GCA_026934365.1 Isoptericola sp. QY 916
CGCGCTCGACCCGGCCGCGCCCGCCAACCCGCTGCGCGAGGCCCGCGCGACGACCGGCCTCGCGATCCAGGCCGACCAGGCGTCGGCCAGGCCGCCGCAGGTGGTGCTCTCGGCGGTGTCGCCCGACGGCTCGCGGTGGACCACCGACGGCGTCGTCGACGCCGTGCTGGAGGCCGTGCGGGTCGCCCGGGCGCGCATGGTCACCCTCGAGCACTCGCCCGCGTTGCCCGCGATCCTCCCGGCGATCCATGTACGCAGCGCCTGGTTGGACGGGCGGAGGGGCCTCGACTTCGGGGCGCTCGCCGGCGTGGCCTGGGAGGCGTCGCGCCTCCCGTTCCTCACGGAGGTGGACCGATGAGCGAGCCCGTCGTCGTCGTCAAGGCCGCGGACGCGGCCACCCTGGCGCAGGCCAAGTTCCTGGTCGAGGCGCTGAAGCCGACGAGACCGCTGTCGCTGCTGCGCCTCGAGCCCGACTCCGTCACGGGCGACCCCGCCCCCGGTGCCGAGGCACGGGTGGCCGACCCGGCGTGGCTGCTGGGCCGGCAGTGGCAGCTCGGCGAGCTGCTGGGGGAGGACGCGGGGTCCGCCACCGCCGTGACGGTGCGCTCCCGCGCGCTGCCGGTCACCGCCTGGGCGCCGCTCGACGACGCCACCGTGGACCGGCCCCAGGACGCCGACTGGCGGCCCTGGCACGCCGCCGCCGTCCTCGAGGAGCTCGTGCAGGACGTCCCGGCCCTCGCGCTCGGCAGCGGGCTGCGGCAGCGCGCCGAGGCGGGCGCCCAGCTCGTCGAGCTCCTCCACGACGCGGGGGCGGACCCGGGCGTCGACCTCGCCGCGCGCTATCCCCTGGCGCTCCTGCCCGACCCGGCCGACCCCGACGGGAGCCTCGACCCGCAGGGCCCGCGCCTCGCGGCGGTGCTCGGGGGCGCGGTCCCGGACGGCGGCGCGCTGGCCGCCGACGTCGCCGGCGGCGAGCCCGCGTGGGTGGCGGGGAGCCCCGACCCGGGCGTGGTGCGCGGGGTGCTCGCCGACTGGCTCGCCTGGGTGACGGGCGCGCCGGACTCGGGCGGGGCGTGGTCCACGGAACGGCTCGAGTACCGGTTCGCGCTGCGCTTCGGCGAGGGCGCCGACCAGGTGGTCACCCGCGGCACCCAGTTCGGGTCCGCGGAGGTGCGCTGGAGCGACCTCGACTGGGCCGAGGGGGCCGCGGTCGACCCGCCGCCGGGGGCGCCGTCGGGGGCGCCCGTCGCGACGACGGCGACCATGCTCGCCGCGCCGCTGCGCTACCCCGCGCAGCCCGCGGACCGGTACTGGCAGCTCGAGGACGGTTCGGTGGACCTCGGGGCGATCGAGGCGCAGCCGCACGACCTGGCACGCCTGGCGCTCGCGGAGTTCGCCCTCACCTCCGGCGACGACTGGGTCGTGGTGCCGCTCGACGGCCTGCTCGGGGCCGTCAACCAGGTGCTCGACGTCACGGTGACCGACGACTTCGGGGACGCCGTCCCCGTGCCGCAGCTGCGTGACCCCGGCTTCGCGATGTACCAGGTCGCGGCGCCGTCGGCCCGCCTGCTCGACGGCGTCGTCCTGCCTCCGACCGCCGCCGGCACGCTGGTGGGTGAACCGGTCGAGGAGGTGCTGTTCCTGCGCGACGAGCAGGCGAACATGGCGTGGGCGGTGGAGCAGACCGTGCAGGGCGCCAGCGGCGACCCCCGGGCCCGCGCCGCCGAGCCGCGGCCGGAGCCGGAGCCGGACCCCGACGACCTCGACCCCGACGAGCTCGTGTACCGCCTGCAGACCCCGGTGCCGGCACACTGGATCCCGCTCGTGCCGGTCGCGCTGCGGCCCGGGTCGGTGCACCTGCGCAAGGGGGCGTTCCTGCGGGACGGCGAGCCCGTGCTCCCGCGCGGCGTCACGCTCGCGCCGACACCGCTGACGTTCCCCGGCGAGGAGGTCCCGCGCGACGGTGTCGCGGTGCGGGCCGTGCCGGTGCTCGCCCGCCGGTCCGACGGCCGGTACGTGCGGTGGGCGGCCTACCGGGTCCGCACCGGTCGCGGCGAGGCATCGAGCCGGCTCGCCTGGGACTCGGCGCGCGTCGCGGGCGCCTGAGCCGAGATCCTCGTCGGGGACGGCGTCAGCGGGTCCGGTTCACGCGCAGGATCTCCTCCTGGTACGGGGCGACGACGGTGGGGGACACGCGGCAGTCGAGCATGAGGAAGCGGCGCCGGTCGACGGGCTCGCGCGCCCAGGTGCCGAGGCGGTCGAGGTCGGCGAGGCTGCGCACGACGACGCCCTCCGCGCCGACGGCGGCGGCGAGCGCGGCGAAGTCGGTCTCGGGGATACGCATGGGCTCCTCGGCGAGGCCCTGGCGCCCGTAGACGTGCACCTCGGCGCCGTAGACGGCGTCGTTCCACACGACGGCGACGCCGCGGCCGCCCGCGGTGCGCACGGCGGTCTCGAGGTCGGCCAAAGCCATGAGCCCGCCGCCGTCACCGGTGGTGAGCACGACGGTGGCGTCCGGCCGTGCCGCGGCCGCGCCGGCGACGCTGGGGAAGCCCAGCCCGATGGACTGGAAGGCGGTGCCGACCATCATCATCCGGTCGGGCGACGCCACGGGCCAGTACATGTTGGCCCAGCCGATGAAGTGGCCGCCGTCGGACACGACCACCCGGTCGGCGGGGAGCAGCGCGCCGATGCGGCTCGCGACGCCGCGCGGGTCGAGGCGCCCGTCGGCGGCGAGGCCGTCGGCGGGCCCCGTGTCGTAGGTGCGGGCGGCGGCGACGTCCACGGAGTCGCGCCAGCCCGACGGCGCGGCGCCGACGGCGCGCAGCTCGTCGAGCAGTGCGCGGGTGACGAGAGCGGCGTCGCCGCGGACGAACGAGCCCACGTGGCGGTGCGTCGCCGCCTGCGCGACGTCCACCTGGACCACGCGGGTGCCGGGGGAGAAGAGCTCGCCGAACCGCATCGTGAACTGGTTGAGCGACGCGCCCACGACGACGGCGACGTCCGCCTCGCGCACCAGCGCCATCGCGCCGTCGGCGCCGAACCCGCCGGCGACGCCGAGGTCGTACCGGCCGTCGGGGAAGACGCCGCGGCCCAGCGCCGTCGTCGTCGTGAGCGCGCCGGTGGCGTCCGCGAGCTCGCCCAGCGCCGTGCTCGCGCCGGCCAGCCAGGCGCCGCGGCCCGCGAGGAGCAGGGGGCGCTCGGCCCCGGCGAGGGCGTGCGCGAGCTCGGTGATCGCGGCGGCGTCGAACGGGCCGGCGGGCGCGAGCGGCCCGGGGAGGGCGGGCTCGGGCGCCTCGGGCACCGGGCCGGCCTCGAGCGCGGCGACGTCGTAGGGGATGGCCAGCACGACGGGCACGCGGTAGGTGAGCGAGTGCTCGACGGCGATCACGGTGGTCGCCGCGGCGTCCGCGCGGCCGACGGTATAGGTGCGCGCGCCGACGGCGGCGGCCAGCGCGATCTGGTCCACGTCCCACGGGCGGGGACCCGACGTCGGCTCGTCGCCCGCGAGGAGCACGAGCGGCACGCGGGCCTGCGCGGCCTCGGCGAGCGCCGTCAACGTGTTGGTGAAGCCGGCGCCGTAGGTGACGGTCGCGGCGGCGATGCGGCCGGAGGCGCGGAAGTAGGCGTCGGCGGCGACGACGCCGCCGGCCTCGTGCCGGACGGCGGTGAACCGGGCGGCCGCGGTGCGCTCGACGTCGTCGAGGAACCAGGCGTTGCCGTTGCCCATGACGCCGAAGACGTGGTCGACGTGCTGGGCGAGGGTGCGGGCGACATGCGCGGACACGGTGGGCACGGGGCCTCCAGGGGAACAGTGACGGATGAGTGGTGCGGTCCGTATGTGTCCCGTGCGGTCCCGACGCCGGGTCCGACGTGCTGGCTGTGCAGCGTGACTGCCGGTGACCGGGCTGCCGTGCGCCCCTTTTTCGAGCGCAAGGCGGCGCGGGTCCGCCTCGACGCCGCGAGTATATCCACCGGCCGGGCGCGATCTTCGACGGGGCCTTGTGGGGGCGTACCGTCAGGCGTAACTTACCGTAAGTGGCTACTGACATATCGGGGTTCGCCGCCCTGGCGGACCCCACACGGCGCGAGATCTACGAGCGCGTCGCGGCCCGGCCGTCGTCGGTCGGGGAGCTCGCCGCCGGGTTGCCCGTGAGCCGCCCGGCCGTCTCGCAGCACCTGCGCGTGCTCAAGGACGCCCGGCTGGTCGCCGACGAGGCCGTCGGCACCCGCCGCGTCTACCGCGCCGACCCCGAGGGGCTCGCGATGCTCCGCGAGTACCTGGACCTGTTCTGGCGCCGTTCGCTCGACAGCTTCGCCTCCGTCGCAGAGGAGACCTTCCATGACCACCCCGACCCGACCTGAGACGGACGCCGGCCACCACGCCGTGTCCGTGGCGGTGGACGTCGCCGCCCCGCGCGCGCACGTCTTCGACGTGTTCACGCGGCAGACGTCGACCTGGTGGGACCCGGACCACCACCTCCTCGACGACACCGTCGACATGGAGGTCGACCTCCGGGCCGGCGGCTCGATCACCGAGGTCGACGCCGCGGGGAACCGCTGCACGATCGGCCGCGTGCTCGTCGTCGAGCGCCCCGCGCGGTTCGCCTTCACCTGGGACGTGTCACCGCGCTGGGAGGTCGAGACCGACCCCGCGCGCTGCAGCGAGGTGCACGTCTCGTTCGTCGCGGTCGACGAACGCCGCACCCGCGTCGTCCTCGAGCACCGCCACCTCGGACGGCACGGGGACGGCTGGAAGGGGATGCGGGACGCCGTCGGCGGCGCCGACGGCTGGGCCGTCGACGTGCGACGCCTGGCGGAGGTCGCGGGCGCCTGACGGCTACCGGTCGAGGAACAGCTCGATCACCGGCACGGCGACGTCGGGCCGTGCCGTGGGCAGGTGCAGCGTGAGCGTGCCGGGCGGCTGCCCGCCCGGGTTGGTGTTCCACGCCTTCTGGTCCGGGTCGGACACCGACGTGCGCAGCTCGGAGCCGTCGTGCAGCAGCTGGGCGTAGCGCACCCGGTCGGCGAGCCCGCGCAGGTGGACGTGCCCGAAGGGCCACGCGAACAGGTGGACGTAGAGGCGGTCGTCGCGCTGCGTGAGCACGGCGCCGGGCGGCAGGCCGGGGGCGACGGCGGCAGCCAGGTCGGGGTCGGCCGGGCCGGCGCCCCGGATCGAGCGCCCGTGCAGGCGGGTCCACGCCCCGAGCGCGGCGAGCGTGGCGGCGTCGCGGGCAGGCACCGCGCCCCGGCCGTCGGGACCGACGTTCAGGAGCAGGTTGCCGCCCTTGGACACGGTGTCGACGAGCATGCGCACCAGGAGGTCCGGGTCCTTGAACCTCGTGTTGTCGCGGTCGTACCCCCAGCTGCCGTTGAGGGTCTGGCAGGCCTCCCAGACGACGAGCTCGCCCGCGGCGTCGCGCATCGGGGCGTCCGGCTGGTACTGCTCGGGGGTGACGAGGTCGCCGGGGATGCCGAGGCGGTCGTTGACCACGGCCTGGGGCTGCAGCTCGCGGACCATGGCGAGCAGGCCCTCGGCGTCCCAGTCCTCGGGGCGCTTGCCGGGCCAGCCGCGCCGGTCGCGGGTGTCGGTGAAGTCGAAGAAGACGTAGTCGACCGGCCCGTACCCGGTGAGCAGCTCGCGCACCTGGGCGTGCAGGTACTCGCGGTAGCGGGCCATGTCGCGGCCGTCGTTGAGGGCGTGGGCGTCGGGGTCGTCCCGGCGGGGGTGGTCGGCGTCGACCGTGTAGTCGGGGTGGTGCCAGTCGAGGAGCGAGTGGTAGAGCCCCAGCCGCAGGCCCTCGGCACGGACGGCCTCGGCCAGCTCCCTCACGAGGTCGCGCCCGCGGGTGCGGGCGATGCTGTAGTCGCTGACGGCGGAGTCCCACAGGGCGAAGCCGTCGTGGTGCTTGGTGGTCAGCACGACGTACCTCATCCCGGCGTCCTTGGCGGCGCGCACGAGGGCCCGCGCGTCGAACAGGTCCGGGTCGAACACCTCGGCGTAGCGTGCGTACTGCTCGACGGTCTGCTTCTCGAAGCTCATCACCCACTCGTGCCGGGCGGCCGCGGAGTAGAGGCCGAAGTGCACGAAGAGGCCGAAGCGGGCCTCGGTGAACCACGCCTGCTCGGGGCGCAGGGGCGGGGCGGCCGTGGTCATGCGGATCACTCCTCGTCGAGCGGGCGGGGCCGGCTCGGGAGCCGGTCGAGTCGTGCACACAGAGATATGACGTCTTCGCGTGCGATCTGAGGATACTCGGGGCCGACGGGGCTGGCGCAAGCGGATGGAGCGCCTATACATTGGATGAATCAGTCCGCAGGCCGAGGGAGTCCGGATGTCCGACGTCGTCGTCGACGCGCACCACCACCTGTGGGTCCGCGCGCGGCACCCGCAGGACTGGATCGACCCCACGGCGATGGCGGCGATCGACGCCGACTTCACCGCCGCCGACCTGCCCGCCGCGGCGCACGACGTCGACGCGACCGTCGTCGTGCAGAGCGTGAGCACCTGGGCAGAGACCGACGACCTGCTCGACGTCGCCGCCTCGCCCGAGGGGCGCGCGGCGCGCATCGCCGGCGTCGTGGGCTGGGCAGACCTCTTCGATCCTGCGCTCGAGGACCGCCTCGCCGCGCTGCGCGAGGGCCCGGTCGGCGACCGCCTCGTCGGGATCCGCACGATGGTGCAGGCCGAGCCCGACCCGGGCTACCTCGACCGCCCCGACGTGCACGCCGGCATCGCGGCCGTCGGCGCGGCAGGCCTGCCGTTCGACCTCGTGGTCCGCGCCGACCAGCTCGCGTCGTGCGGCCGACTCGCCGCCGCCCTGCCCGACACCCGGTTCGTGCTCGACCACCTCGCCAAGCCGCCGCTCGCGGCGCTGCCCGACGTTCCGGCCGCCCTGGACGCCTGGCGCGCCGACCTGGCGGCGCTCGCGGCCCGCCCGAACGTCGTCGCGAAGCTGTCCGGGCTGGTCACGGAGGCGCGCTGGGACTCCTGGACCACGGCGGACCTGCGCCCCGCCGCCGACCACGCGCTCGAGGTCTTCGGTCCCGACCGCCTCCTGCTCGGCAGCGACTGGCCCGTCTGCCTCCTCGCCTCCGGCTACGGGCGCTGGTGGGCCGCCGCCGACGAGCTGCTGGAGTCCCTGTCCGACGACGAGCGCGCCGCCGTGCGCGGCGGCACCGCCGTCGCCACCTACGGCCTCGCGGTCGACCACCTCACCACCCGCACGAAGGAGCACCCGTGAGCACCGCCCCCCTCGAGAACCCGCCGGAGTTCGCCGGCATCCGCGCGATCGTGACCGGGGGCGCGTCCGGCATCGGCGCGTCCGTCGTGCGCGCCCTGCTCGCCCGCGGCGCCCAGGTGGTCGCGATCGACCGCACGCGGGACGGCGTTCCCGACGGCGCCGGCGCCCAGGTCGCCGACGTCACCGACGACGCCGCGGTGCGCGCCGCCGTCGAGGGCGCGGCCGCCGAGATGGGCGGCATCGACGTCGTCGTGAACAACGCCGGGATCGGCGCGCAGGGCACGGTCGCGGACAACGACGACGCCGAGTGGCTGCGGGTGCTCGACGTCAACGTGCTCGGCATCGTCCGCGTGACGCGGGCGGCGCTGCCGCACCTGCGCGCGTCGGAGCACGCCGCCGTCGTGAACACCGCCTCGATCGCGTCGTGGTCCGGGCTGCCGCAGCGCGCCCTGTACTCCGCGAGCAAGGGTGCCGTGCAGGCGCTCACCCTCGCGATGGCGGCCGACCACGTGCGCGAGGGCGTCCGCGTGACCTGCGTGAACCCCGGCACCGTGGACACCCCGTGGGTGGGGCGGCTGCTCGACGCCGCCCCCGACCCGGCCGCCGAGCGCGCCGCGCTCGCGGCCCGCCAGCCCACCGGGAGGCTGGTGAGCCCGGAGGCCGTCGCGCACGCGGTCTGCTACCTCGCGAGCCCGCTCGCGACCGCCACGACCGGCACCGCGCTCGCCGTCGACGGCGGCATGCACGAGCTGCGCGTGCGCCCGCCGGAGCAGGCGTGAGCGCGCTGCCCTCCCGGGAGGTCCGGGCGACCGGGGTCCGGCTGACCGGCCTCGGCTACGGGGCGGCGCAGGCCGGCAACCTCTACCGCGCGACGACGGACGCGGAGACCCAGGAGGCGGTCGACGCCGCGTGGGACGCGGGCGTCCGCTACTTCGACACGGCGCCGCACTACGGGCTGGGTCTGTCGGAGCGGCGGCTCGGCGCGAGCCTGGCCGGCCGCCCGCGGGACGAGTACGTCGTGTCGACGAAGGTGGGGCGCCTGCTGGTGCCCTCCCCGGAGACGGCGCACGCGAAGGACCCGGACATGTTCGACGTGCCCGCCGCGACGCGGCGGGTGTGGGACTTCTCCCGCGACGGCGTGCTGCGGTCGCTGGAGGCGAGCCTGGAGCGCACCGGCCTGGACCGGGTCGACGTCGTGTACCTGCACGACCCGGACGACCACGAGGAGCAGGCGTTCACCGAGGCCGTCCCGGCGCTGGTGGAGCTTCGCGACCAGGGCGTCGTCGGCGCGATCGGCGCCGGGATGAACCAGTCCGCGATGCTCGCGCGGCTCGTCACCGAGGCGGACGTGGACGTGGTGATGTGCGCGGGCCGGTTCACGCTGCTGGAGCAGCCCGCGCTGGCCGACCTGCTGCCGGCGGCCGCCGCGCGCGGCGCCTCCGTCGTCATGGCCGGCGTGTACAACTCCGGGCTGCTGGCCCGCGACGTCGTGCCCGACGACGCGACCTACGACTACGCCCCGGCGCCTGCGGCCCTGCTCGACCGCACGCGCCGCATCGCCGCCGCGTGCGCCGAGCACGGCGTCACGCTGCCGCAGGCCGCGCTCGCCTACGTACGCACCCACCCCTCGGTGACGAGCACCGTGGTCGGGCTGCGCACCGCCGACCAGGTGCGGCAGGCCGTGGACCGGCACGCCGCCGTCGTCCCCGCCGACCTGTGGACCGACCTGGTGGGCCGGGGGCTCCTCGCCCCCGAGGCCCACCCCGACGCCTTCGCGTGACGTCCCGTCCGTCCCGCCGCCCGCATGGCGGGACGGATGTGACCGGGACGCGACCCGGGCGCATGATCGAGGCGCCCCCCAGAGAGAACAGAGGACATCGATGCAGCTGCTCCGCCTGGGCCCGGTGGGCCAGGAGATCCCCGCCGTCACCACCGACGGCGCCACCTACGACCTGCGACCGCTGACCGGCGACGTCGACGGCGGCTTCCTCGCCGCCGACGGCATCGCGCGCACGCGCGCCGCCCTCGCCGCCGGCGAGCTGCCCGTGCTCGACGGCGCGGACGGCCTGCGCCGCGGTGCCCCGATCGCGCGGCCCACCGCCGTCGTGTGCGTGGGCCAGAACTACGCCGCGCACGCGCGGGAGTCGGGCGCGGAGCCGCCGCGCCTGCCGATCATCTTCTTCAAGCACCCGAACACGGTGGTCGGCCCGGACGACACGGTGCCGATCCCGCCCGGCTCGGAGAAGGTCGACTGGGAGGTCGAGCTCGCGATCGTCGTCGGGAAGCAGGCGAGCTACCTGCCGTCGCCCGAGGCCGCGCTGGCGCACGTCGCCGGGTACACCGTGGTGGACGACGTGAGCGAGCGGGCCTGGCAGCTCGACGACTCCCTCGGCCAGTGGTCGAAGGGCAAGTGCGGCCCGGCGTTCCTGCCGACAGGCCCCGCGCTGGTGCCCGCCGACGAGGTGGACACGAGCGACCTGCGCCTGCGCTCGTCCGTCAACGGCGAGCCTCGCCAGGACTCGTCGACGACGGACATGATCTTCGGCGTCGCCGAGATCGTGCACCACCTGTCGCAGTACATGACGCTCGAGCCGGGCGACCTGATCTGCACCGGCACCCCCGAGGGTGTCGCGCTGTCCGGCCGGTTCCCGTACCTGGCCGACGGCGACGTCGTCGAGGTCGAGATCGACGGCCTCGGCCGCCAGCGGCACGCGTTCGCCGACGCGCGCGTCCCGGCCGCGGCCACGCGGGGCTGACGTGCTCCGCTACGAGCTGTTGCACCCGGGCCTCGTCGCGGCGCTCGCCGCGGCGGGGCACGGGTCGCGGGTGCTGCTCGCCGACGCGAACTACCCGCACTCCACGGGCGCCCGGTCGGGCGCCGCGCGCGTGCACCTCAACCTGCGGCCCGGCCTGCTGACCGTGGACCAGGTGCTCGAGGTGCTGCTCGACGCCGTGCCCGTCGAGTCCGCCGCCGTCATGGTGCCCGGCGGTGTGGCGGGCGACGTCGTCGCCGCGGGGGAGGAGATCCCCGCGCACACCGGCTACCGGGCGATGCTCGGGGCCGACGTCGGCTGGGACGAGCTGGACCGCTTCGCGTTCTACGACGCCGCCCGGTCCGACGACGTCGCCCTGCTGGTCGCCACGGGCGACCAGCGCGTCTACGCCAACCTGCTGCTCACGATCGGCGTTCGTCCCCCCGCGACGTAGCGTCAGGAGAGCCCTGTTCGTCCCGCGGTGGCCCGATTCGTCAGAGGAATCGGGCCACCGCGTCGTGGTGCCCCGGCACTCCTCAGCGCGCCTCCGCTCGAGTCGAGGCCGCTGGTCGGCCCGACCAGACTCCGCCCCGCAGGGAGCTCCCACCTGCGAACTCATCCCCGCGCGGCCTTCGGTGGACCACCCGCCGAGGACGGTCATCCGATCTTTTTGTCGTCGGGGGGTATGCGGGGGATTAACCATCAGGTAGGCTGCCTAAAAGTATCCACCGCGGCCACCCGGCCGCCCGGACGAGATGGTCGCGAAGATGCGGAAGTCCCTGTCGGTGAACGAGCGGCTGGTCGTCGACCTCCTGCTCGAGCACCAGTCGGCCTCCCGGGCCATGATCAGCAAGGCCACGGGCCTGTCGAAGCCGTCGACCGGCGAGCTCGTCGTGCGCCTCGTCGAGGCCGGGCTCGTCGCGCCCGTCGGCGAGGTGTCGTCGGCCCAGCGGGGGCCGAACGCGGTGCACTTCCGCGCGGTGACCGACCTCTGCCACGTCGCCGGTGTCGAGATGCAGCCGGGCCGGTTCGTGCACGCCGTCGTCTCCGACCTCTCCGGCGCCGCGCTCTCCGACGTCCGTGTCCCGCAGCGCGGCGACGACCCGGTCGAGACCGTCGCGGAGGCGGTCGCCGCCGCCTGCGCCGAGGCGGGCATCGAGCCGTCCGGCCTGTGGCAGGTGCTCGCGGGCACGCCCGGCGTCGTGAACCCCCAGGGGGACATGGACTTCGTCTCCGGGCACCCGGCGTGGCGCGCGGGGCAGCGCGGCCGGCTCGCTGCCGGGCTCGGCTGCCCCGTCGCGCTCGAGAACGACGTCAACCTCGCCGCCCTCGCCGAGGCCGAGAGCGGCAACGCGGCCGGTGTCGAGAGCTTCACCCTCCTGCGCCTGGACGAGGGCATCGGCGCCGCGACCGTCGTCAACCGTACGCTGCTGCGCGGTGCCCACGGGTACGCGGGCGAGATCGGCCTCGCGCCGACGACGGGCGGCGGTCTGCTGGGCTCGTCGTCCGCAGGCTTCCAGAGCCTCGTCGGCTCGGCGGCGCTCCAGGAGGTGCTCGACGGGTTGGGGCTCCACGGGACCTCGCCGGAGCAGGCGCTGTGCGACGACGACCCGGGGGAGGACGTTCGCGCGTTCCGTCGCGAGGCGGCCCGACGCGTCGCCGTCGTCGTGACCACGATCGCCACCGTCGTCGACCCGCACCGCGTCGTCCTCGCCGGGACCGTCGGCACGGCGGGCTCCGCGGGGTTCGCCGCGGAGGTCGAGGAGCTGCTCCGCGCGGAGTCCCCGCTGCGGACCGACGTGGTGGCGTCCTCGCTCGGCCCGGGCGGCGTGGTCCGCGGCGCGCTGACCCTCCTGCGCGAGGCCGCGCGGGAGTCCGTCTACGGGAGAGGCGCGGTCGCCTCTCCCGTCCGGACCTGGCCGGAGCTGCGCGAGCCCTGACACGAACCACCACGCACGACCCACCCCGCACGTCGCGCGAGAACGACCTCGCACGACGGCACCGCCCGCCACACCTGTGGATCACCACGGACCGCTCCAGGTCCGGCCCACCGTCGGGTAGACACCTCACGAGGAACGGCTGAAAAGATGAGCACCCACACCTTCACGTCCCTTCCGCGCCGCCGCGGGCGCACGCTCGTCGGCGGCGTCGCCGGCGTCGTCGTCGCCTCCCTCGCCCTGTCGGCGTGCGGGATCGGCGGCGGCTCCGGCGAGGTCGGCGCCAACGGCAGGCCGACCACGGCGGGCAAGTGCGAGCTCTCGGACGAGGTGACCTCCGACCAGCGGCTGTCGGGTGAGCCGTCCGGCGAGATCACCTTCCAGACCACCGCGCTCAAGCAGGACTTCAGCCCGTACTTCGAGAAACTCATCGCGGCCTTCGAGGAGAAGTACCCGGACGTCACGGTGACCTGGCAGGACGACCCGGGCGACGCCGAGTTCACGCAGCGCCTCGTGACCAACGCGCAGTCGTGCGACCTGCCCGACGTCGTCAACCTCAACCAGACGACGGCCTACGCGCTCTACCGCGAGAACTTCCTGCTCGACCTCACCACCAAGGGCCCGGAGGACATCGGCGAGCCCTTCATCTCGTCGGTGTGGGAGTCGCAGAAGTTCCCCGGCGACGACGACCACTACGTCCTCCCGTGGTACTGGGGCCTGAACGGCCTGCAGACGTTCAACAAGGACCTCATGAAGGACGCCGGCCTCGACCCGCAGGCCCCGCCCTCGACCGTCATGGAGCAGCTCGACATGGCGAGCCAGATCGCCGAGAAGTCGGGCGGCGAGTACTACGCGTTCCCGGCGAACCCGTACACGCACGTGCCGAACGACTGGCAGCTCATGAACGCGAACATCACGAACGCGGACGAGACCGAGTTCACGTTCGCGGACGACCCGAAGATCAAGGCGTGGCTGACGAAGTACGCGGAGCTGTACGCGGAGGGTGCGCTGCCGAGGGACACCCTCTCGAGCGACGTGGACGTCACGCAGCTCTACTCCTCCGGCGACGTCGTGTGGGGCTCCACCAACGCCTCGTTCCTGCGCTACGTGAAGGACACCAACGAGGCCACCTACGACGTCACGGGCGTCGGCACGCTGTTCGACGCCCGCGGCCACGCGTTCCAGGACGGCCAGCTCATCGGCGTCCCGTCCACGTCGAAGAACCCGGTCGCGGCGGTCGCCTTCGCGCAGTTCCTGCTGAGCCCCGAGTGGCAGACGGAGTTCGTCTCCAGCCCGCTGGTCTCCAACTTCCCCTCGACCGAGGAGTCGCTGGACATCCCCAAGTTCACGGACATCACCGGCGACTCGCCGCTCGACGAGGCGAACCGCCTGTCGGTCGAGGCCGCCAAGGACGCCGAGAACGCCTTCATCTTCGCGTGGTCCGACGCCGTGCAGACCGCGGTCGTCTCCGAGCTCCAGCTCGCGATCTCGGGCAAGAAGCCGGCCGACGAGGCGCTCCAGGCAGCCGAGGACGCCGCGAACCGCATCCTCGAGCAGCAGGGCTGACCGATGGCGACCGACGTCTACGCGGGAACCCTGGCTGCCGGTGAGCCGGCGGTCGGGGCCACCCGGCGCAGCCGCACGCGCGGCAGGACGCGCAGCCGCAGTCCGCGTCCGACCTCGGGCGCCGCGCTCTACCGGCCCTGGTGGACCCCGTGGCTGTGGGTCGCGCCCGCGATCGTCGTCATCGGGGTGTTCGGGGTCTTCCCGTTCCTCAACACCATCCTCCTGTCCTTCACGGACGCCCGGCCGCTGGGCGGCGGCGGCGACTGGGTCGGCATGGACAACTACTCCCGGATGGTCGCGGACCCCGCGTTCTGGCTCGCGGTCCGCAACTCGGTGCTCTACGCCGTGGTCGCGGTCCCGCTGCTGGTGATCCTGCCGCTGATGCTCGCGCAGCTCGTCTACAAGAAGGTCCCCGCCATCGGGTTCTTCCGGACGGCCTTCTACGCACCGGTGGTCGCGTCGATGGTCGCGGTCGCGCTCGTGTGGCAGAACCTGGTGTCCGAGAACGGACCGATCAACACGGCGCTGAAGCAGGTCGGGATCATCGACTCCCCGATCCCCTTCCTGTCGGACACGACGCTGCTGCTCCTCACGGCCGTCGCGCTGACCGTCTGGAAGGGCCTCGGGTGGTACATGATCTTCTACCTCTCCGCCCTGGCCAGCGTGCCCAAGGACCTCTACGAGGCCGCGTCGCTCGACGGCGCCGGCACGTTCCGCCAGTTCGTCCACGTCACCGTCCCGGGCGTCCGCCTCACGATGCTGCTCGTCGGCATCATGTCGGGCATCGGCTCCCTGCGGGTGTTCACGGAGATCTACATCCTCGGCGGCGCGACGGGCGGCGTCGGCGGCCAGGCGCGGACCCTGCCGTTCTACATCCGGGACGTCGCGCTCGACCCGATCTCGGGGAACGTCGGCTACGGCGCGGCGATCTCGGTCGCCCTGTTCGTGCTCACGATCGGGCTCGCGGTCGCGTCGCACAAGCTCGGCTCCAAGGAGGAGGACTGATGACCTGGTGGCGCACGCACGGGCGCACCCGCGCGCTCGTGACGCGGTACGTCCTCCTGCTGGTCGTGCTCGCGATCTCGGTGGGCCCGCTCCTGTGGCAGTTCTCCTCGTCCCTCAAGGGGCCGCAGGACGCGCTGTACGGGAGCGAGGCGACCTTCTTCCCCGCGAACCCGACGTTCGCGGCCTACCAGACCGTGTTCGAGCAGGTGCCGATGGGCACGTACATCCGCAACAGCCTGATCATGTGCCTGCTCACGGTGTTCTCGCAGGTCGTCTTCCCGACGCTCGCGGGCTACATGCTCTCGCGCCAGGGCTGGCGGGGCCGCGGCGTCTTCTACTGGGTGCTCATCATCTCGATGATGTTCCCGTTCGAGTCGATCATGGTCTCGCTGTACACCCAGATCACCGACCTCGGTCTCGACGACTCGTTCATCGGGGTCTGGCTGCCGGGCGCGATCTCGGCCGTCAACGTCCTCATCACCCGGGCCGCGTTCAGCGCGGTGCCGAACGAGGTCGAGGACGCCGCGATGCTCGACGGCGCCGGCGAGGTCCGCCGGTTCTGGAAGATCTACCTGCCCGCGGCGCGGGGCGCGATGGTCGTCGTGGTCATCAACTCGTTCATCGCCGCGTGGGACGACTTCCTGTGGCCGTTCATCGTGCTGCGGTCGGAGGAGCTGTACACGCTCTCCCTCGGCCTGTCGCGCCTCGCGGCCTCGTCCCTCTCGTACGACCCGCGCGTCACCATGGCCGGGTCGATCATCGCCATCGTGCCGATCCTCGTGCTCTTCGTCGCACTGCAGCGGTACTTCTTCAAGGGTGTGGAATCAGGAGCAGTGAAGTGACCTCGAACCAGGACGTCGCCCAGGACGTCACGCCCCGGGCGGCGACGGACGTCATCGTGCCGACGGCGGAGCAGCTGCGCTGGCAGCAGCTCGAGGTGGGCATGTTCTTCCACTTCGGCATCAACACCTTCCACGCCAAGGAGTGGAGCGACGGCTCCCTTCCGGCGTCGTCGTTCGACCCGTCCGAGCTCGACGCCGACGAGTGGGTGGCGCTGGCCGTGGCCGCGGGCGCGACGTACGTGGTGCTCACCGCGAAGCACCACGACGGGTTCTGCCTGTGGCCGACCGCGACCACCGACTACTCCGTCGCGTCGTCGCCGTGGCGCGACGGGAAGGGCGACGTGGTGGCCGAGGTCGCCGCCGCGTGCCGCGCCGCGGGGATCGGCCTCGGCCTGTACCTGTCCCCCTGGGACCGGAACCACCCGGCCTACGAGGACCCGGAGGCGTACGCCGACGTCTACGTCGCCCAGCTCACCGAGCTCTGCACGCGGTACGGGCCGCTCGTCGAGCTGTGGTTCGACGGTGCGGGCTCCGAGGGGTACTCCTACGACTGGGCGCGCTTCATGGAGGTCGCGCGCACCCACCAGCCGCAGGCGATGGTGTTCAACATGGGCGCCCCGACGATCCGGTGGGTCGGCAACGAGGACGGCCTCGCGAGCGACCCCGTCGAGTACGTCGTGCACCACACGCAGATGAGCAACTACACGGTCGTCACGACGCAGTTCGCGGAGGCGCTGTACCTGCCCCCGGAGTGCGACGTGTCCGTGCGCCGCGGCTGGTTCTGGGCGCAGGACGACGAGCCCAAGTCGCTGGAGCACCTGCTGGCGATCTACTACCGGTCCGTCGGCCTGGGCGCGAACCTGCTGCTCAACGTCCCGCCGGACCGGCGCGGGCGCATCGACCCGGCGGACGCCGCGGTCGTCACGGCGTTCGGCGACGAGCTCCGTGCGCGGTTCGGGGACCCTGTCGCGGCGGCTCTCACCCGCACCGGGGAGACCACGTGGCGCGCCGACCTCGGCGACGAGCCCGTCGAGCTCGACCACGTGCTGGTCCGGGAGGACCTCACGGCCGGCCAGCGGGTCACGCGGCACGAGGTCCGCCTCGGCGGGAGCGTGCTGGCCGCGGGCGGCACGGTCGGGTCGTCGCGGCTGCACGTCGTGGACGCACCCGCCACGCGGGAGCTCGAGATCGAGCTCGAGGGCCCGGACGCGCGCCTCGCGCAGGTGCTGGTGCACCGGACCGGCCACCGCACCGCACCGGTGGTCCCGGAGGGCTACAGCGCGCCGACCGACTACCCGGAGGACTGAGCACGTGCACGACCTGAGCCCGCAGGGCGCGACCACCGCCGGGACGGTCCACCGGGTGGACCTGGGCGGGCCGGGCTGGACCGTACGGCTGGGTGCCCTCCCCGCCGGCGACGGCGGGCCTTCTGGCGACGCCGTCGCACGCCTGCGTGACGGGATCCCGGCGTCCGTCCCGGGGTGCGTCCACGACGACCTGCTGGCCGCCGGCGTCATCGCGGACCCGTACGTCGACGACAACGCCGCGGCGGTGCGCTGGGTGGGCGAGAGCGACTGGGTCTACGAGGCCGACGTCGAGCTGACGGACGCCGTCACGGCGGGCCGGGTCGAGCTCGCCCTCGACGGCGTCGCGACCGTCGCCACGGTCCGCGTCAACGGCCGGGAGGCCGTGGCCACCGCGAACATGCACCGCTCGTACGCCGTCGACGTGTCCGCCCTCGTCCGTCCGGGCGTGAACCGGGTCGCCGTCGAGCTGTCCTCGGCCGCGCGGGCGATGCTCGCCGCCGACGACGGCACCCTCCCGTACGACTGGGCCTACCCCTACAACCGGCTGCGCGTCATGGCGTCGAGCGTGGGGTGGGACTGGGCGCCGCCGCTGGTCACGGCCGGCCTGTGGCGCCCCGCCCGGATCGAGGCGTGGGCCGGCGTGCGGCTGCGGTCGCACGCGCGCGGTGAGGTCTCGGCGGACCTCGTCGGGCGCCGGGTCGTGCTCGCCGTCGAGCTCGACGGGCAGGACGGCGAACCCGCCGCGGGCGAGGTCGAGATCGGGTTCGGCGAGCACCGGTCGCGGCACGCGGTGACCGGCCGCGACCAGATCGTCCTCGACGTGCCGGACGCCGGGCTGTGGTGGCCGCGCGGGTACGGCGACCCGACGTTGCACGACGTGACCGTGGCCTTGGTCGGGACGGACCAGGAGCAGACCCACCGGGTCGGGCTGCGGCACGTCGACCTCGACACGACGCCCGACGCGCACGGGCGCCGGTTCGTCGTCGTGGTCAACGGGCGCGAGGTCTTCGCGCTCGGCGCGAACTGGATCCCCGACGAGCTGCTGGTCTCGCGCATGACGGCCGGGCGCTACTCCGAGCGCGTGGGCCAGGCGGTCGCCGCGCACATGAACATGCTGCGCGTGTGGGGCGGTGGCGTCTACGAGGACGACGCGTTCTACGCGGCCTGCGACGCCGCGGGGGTGCTGGTCTGGCAGGACTTCGCGTTCGCGTGCGCCGGCTACCCCGAGGAGGAGCCGCTGCGCTCCGAGGTCGAGGCGGAGGCGCGCGAGCAGGTGCGTCGCCTCGCCGCGCACCCGAGCGTCGTCGTGTGGAACGGCTCCAACGAGAACCTCCAGGGCTGGAGCGACTGGGGCTGGCCCGACCGCGTCGGGACCCGCACGTGGGGCGAGGGGTACTACCGCGAGCTCCTGCCGCGCGTCGTCGCCGCGGAGGCCCCCGGCACCCCGTACGTGCCGTCGAGCCCGTTCTCCTCGACCGACGGCGTCGGGCCGAACGTCGACGGGGAGGGCACGAGCCACCTCTGGGACCAGTGGAACCTGTACGACCACACGACGTACCGCCACCACGTCCCGCGCTTCGCCGCGGAGCTCGGCTTCCAGGCCCCGCCCACGGGGGCGACGCTCTCGGCCGCGCTCACCGAGCGCCCGGTCGACGCCCGGGGCGACGCCCTCGCGACCCGCCAGCGGCAGGTCGGCGGGATGCGCCACCTCGTGCGCCGGCTCGACGGGCACGTCCCGGACCCCGACCGCCTGCTCGACGACGTCGACGACTGGTCCTGGGCGACCCAGCTCAACCAGGCCGACGCCCTGCGCACCGCCGCCGACCACCTGCGCGGCTCGTGGCCGCGCACCGCCGGGATGCTCGTGTGGCAGCTCAACGACGCGTGGCCCGGGATCTCCTGGTCGGTGGTCGACCACGGCGGGCGGCCCAAGCCCGGCTGGCACGCGCTGCGCCGGGCGTACGCGCCGCGCACCCTGTCGATCCAGCCGCACGACGGCGCGCCCCGGGTCGTCCTCGTCAACGACACCGACGCGGTGTGGCAGGCACGCGTCGTGGTGCGGCGCGTGCACGTCGTGGGGGGCCCGCTGGGCGCCCCGGCGGAGGCGGAGCGGACCGTCGAGGTCGCGCCCCGCTCGGTCGCACGCTGGGACGTGCCGCCGCGGGTCGCGCTCGCCGGCGCGCGCCGCGACGAGGTGCTCGTCGCGGACTGCGACGGGCTGCGCGCGTGGTCCGCGCTGTGCCGCGAGGACGGCGTGCGCTGGGCGCTGCCGGCCCCGGCCGTCGAGGCCGCGAGGACCCCGCAGGGCTGGCGGGTGCGGATCACGGCGGACGTCGTGACCTGCGACGTCGCGCTGCTCGTGGACCGGCTGGACCCGGCGGCGCGGGTCGACGACCTGCTGACCCTCCTGCTTCCCGGCGAGACCGTCGAGCTCGACGTGACCGGCGCCGAGACCGCCGACCCGGCGGCGTTCGGCGCACGCCCCGTACTGAGGACGAGGAACGACCTGTGGCACCGATGACGGACGAGAGCCCCGCCGTGCGGGGCACCGGGACCGACCCCGCGCGGCGGCGCGCCGCCGAGGTGATGGCGGGCATGTCCCTGCGCGAGCGGGTCGGCCAGCTCAACCAGCGGCTGCTCGGGTGGCAGGCCGTCGAGCGCACCGCCCACGGGTCGTGGCGCACCACGGACCTGCTGCGCGAAGAGGTCGACCGGTGGGGCGGGCTCGGCGCCCTGTACGGCCTGTTCCGCGCCGACGCGTGGTCGGGGCGGGGCTGGGCCGACGGGATCCGGCCGCAGGAGCGTGCCGAGGTCGCCGCGCTCGTCGTCGAGGAGGTGCGCGCCGCGTCCGGGCAGGACGTCGGGCCGCTGCTCGTCGAGGAGGCCCCCCACGGGCACCAGGCGCTCGGCGCCGAGCTGCTGCCCGTGAACCTGGCCGTGGGCGCCACGTGGGACGCCGAGCTGTACCGGCAGGCGTGCGCGGCGGTCGCCACGTCGCTGCGCGCCGACGGCGTGCACCTCGCGCTGCTGTCGACCCTCGATCTGCTCCAGGACCCCCGCTGGGGCCGCTCGGAGGAGTGCTACGGCGAGGTCCCCGCGCTGGCGGCGCGGATGACGGAGGCCGCGGTCGTGGGCATGCAGGGCCACGACCGCTCCCGCCTGGCCGACGGCACCGGCGTGGGCGTCGTCCTCAAGCACTTCGCCGCGCAGGGCGCCGGCACGGGTGGCCGCAACGGGCACTCCGCGGCGTTGGGCCCGCGGGACCTCTCCGACCTGCACCTGCCCGCCGCGCGTGCCGGCGTCGCGGCGGGGGCCCTCGGCCTCATGGCCGCGTACAACGACATCGACGGCGTCCCGTGCGTCGCGAACCGCGCGCTCCTGACCGACCTCCTGCGGGGGGAGTGGGGCTTCGACGGCCTGGTCATGGCCGACGGGCTCGCCGTCGACCGGATCGCCGAGCAGGTCGGGGACCTGGTGGCGGCGGCCGCCACGGCGCTCCACGCGGGCGTCGACCTGTCGCTGTGGGACCGGTCGTTCACGATGCTGGAGGAGGCGGTGGCGCAGGCGCCCGACCTGTCCCGCGCCGTCGACGAGGCGTGCCTGCGCGTGCTCACGGTCAAGGCGCGGTCGGGCCTCCTCGGGCCCGTCGGCGAGGCGCGGCCCTCCGCCCGGCCGGCCACCGGTGACCTCTCCCTCGCGATCGCCGCCCGCTCCGTCGTCCTGCTCCGCAACGAGCCCGCCGCGGGCACGGACCTGCCGGCGCTGCCCCTCGCTCCCGGGGGGCGGTGGGTGGTCACCGGACCGCGGGCCGACGACGTCGACGCCATGCTCGGCGACTACGTCGCCCCGCTCGCCCCGGACCGCCGGGCGTCGGTCGCGGACGCGCTGACGGGGTCGGCCGCCGTGCACGGCGTCGTGGTCGAGCGCGCGGACGCCGAGGACGTCGCCGCGGTCGCCGCGGCGGACGGTGTCGTCGTCGTGCTGGGCGGGTCGAGCCACCGCGCCTACACGGACGAGTTCGCGGACAACGGCGCGAATGCCGGACAGACCGCAGCGGACTGCGGGGAGGGTGTCGACATCGCCTCCCCGGTCCTGCCCGCCGGGCAGGTCGAGACGCTCGCCGCGGTGCGCGCGGCCGCGCGCGGACCCGTCGTCGCGGTCGTCCTCGCCGGCCGTCCGTACGTGCTCACGGACGTCGTCGCGCACTCCGACGCGACGCTCCTCGCCTTCTACCCGGGGCCGGGCGGGGGCCGCGTGCTCGCCGACCTGCTGCTCGGTGAGCGCCAGCCCGTCGGCCGCCTGCCGGTCACGCTGCCCGCGCACCCGGGCGCGCTCCCGGTGCGCGACGACGAGCGGATGCCCGCCGAAGGCGTCTACCGCGACGTCCCGGAGCCGGTGCTGGCGCGCGTCGGGGACGGGATCGGGTACGGCGGCCTCGACGTCCACGGGGTCGGGCTCACGGTGAGCGGCGAGGACCTGGTGGTCGAGGCGGACGTGCGTGCCGCCGCGGGGGACTGGGACGGGGAGGGTCTGCTGCTCGTCCGGTCGCGCCGGGTCGGCGGCCTGGACTGGGCACGCTCCGTCGTCGTGGGGTGGGAGCGCGTGAGCCTCGCCCCCGGGGACGGGGCGCGGGTGTCCGTGCGCGTCCCGTGCGACGACGTCCTGCGACCGGACCTGCCCCTCGCCGTCCTCGCGGACCGGCGCGCGCGCGTCGAGGTGGCCCTCGCCGGGCGGCGGTGGTCGTTCGACGTCGCGCAGGACGGCGCCGGGGAGGTGACCGTCGATGGGGCTCGAGCCTGACGACGTCACCCTCGGTCGCGTCCGACGCTTCGTCGACGAGCGGCTCGCCCCGGCGCTGGACGCCGCGCGTGCGCCGGTCACCGTGACGGCCTGGTCGCAGCCGGGGGAGCCCGTGCGCCCCGACGTGGTCCTGGCCCTGCCGGACGACGCGTTCCACCCCGTGGCCCCGGGCGAGCCCTGGGGCACGCCGTGGTCGACGACGTGGCTGCGGCTGCGCGGCGAGGTGCCCGCTGCGTGGGCGGGCGAGGAGTCGCGCGTCGACCTGGAGGTCGACCTCGGGTTCACGCGCGACACCCCGGGCTTCCAGGCCGAGGGCACGGCGCGCGCGCACGACGGCAGGGTGCTCAAGGGCATCTCGCCGTACAACCGGCGCGTGCCCCTCCCGCTCCTCCTGCGCGCGGACCGCACCGGCTGGGACGCGTGGTCCGCCGGGGCGGCGGCCCTGCCCGTGGACGTGTGGGTCGAGGCCGCGGCCAACCCGGTCATGGACCCGGACTTCACCTTCGCGCCGACGCCGCTCGGCGACCTCGCGACCCTGCCCGCCGTCCCGCAGTACGCGTGGGGCGAGATCGGCCTGCGGCTGCGGGACGACGCCACGTGGGGGCTGTGGCGCGACGTGCGCGTCCTGCGCGAGCAGCTCGAGGTGCTGCCCGACCCGGGGCTGCGTCGCGGCCGGGTCCTGCGGGCGCTGGCGCGCATGCTCGACGTCGTGCAGGTCGCGACGCCCGAGGCGCTCCGCGCGTCGGCGCCCGCGGCGCGCGCGGAGCTCGCCGGGGTGCTGGCGGAGGGCAACGGGGACGGCGGGCACGAGGTCGTGGCCGTCGGCCACGCGCACATCGACTCCGCCTGGTTGTGGCCCTTCCGGGAGACGCGCCGCAAGGTCGTGCGGACGTACTCCAACGCCCTCGCGCTGCTGGAGGAGTACCCCGAGACGACGTTCGTCACCTCCTCCGCGCAGCACCTCGCGTGGGTGCAGGAGAGCGAGCCGGAGCTGTTCGAGCGGATCCGGGCTGCGGTCCGCGCGGGCCGGTTCCTCCCGGTGGGCGGGATGTGGGTCGAGTCCGACACCGTGCTGCTGTCGGGGGAGTCCATGGTGCGCCAGCTCCTCGAGGGGACCACCTGGTTCTCCGACGAGCTGGGGGTGCGCTGCCGCGAGGTGTGGCTGCCCGACTCGTTCGGCTACTCCGCCGCCCTGCCGCAGATCTTCCGTGCCGCGGGCATGCGCCGGTTCCTGTCGCAGAAGATGTCGTGGAACGACACCAACCGGATGCCGCACCACACGTTCACCTGGGAGGGCATCGACGGCTCGCGCGTGCTCGCGCACTTCCCGCCGGTCGACAACTACAACAGCGACCTCACCCCGCGCCAGCTCGCGCACGCGGAGGCGAACGTGGCGGACTCCGACACGGTGTCCGCCGACCTCTCGCTGGCGCCGAGCGGCTGGGGCGACGGCGGGGGCGGCCCGACGCGCGAGCACGCCGAGACGGCGCGGCGCGTGCGCGAACTCGCCGGCTCGGCCCGCGTGGCCTGGGGCACCCCCGACGAGTTCTTCTCCCGGTCGGAGGCGCTCGCCGCCGCCGCGCGGGAACGGGGCGAGGCCGAGCCCGTCTGGGTGGGCGAGATGCCGCTCGAGCTGCACCGCGGCGTGTCGACGTCGCAGCAGCGGCTCAAGGCGGACAACCGGCGGAGCGAGTCGGCGCTGCGCGAGGCCGAGCTGTGGTGCGCGACGGCGACGCGGCGCGCCGGGGCCGCCTATCCGCTCGACGAGCTGCGCGGCCTGTGGCGCACCGTGCTGCTGCACCAGTTCCACGACGTCCTGCCGGGATCGTCCATCGCCTGGGTGTACCAGGACGCGGCGCGTGACCACGAGCGGGTGCAGCGGCGGTGCGCCGAGCTGGTCGCGGGCGCCCTGGACGTGCTCGCCGGTGCCGGGTCGCAGGGCGAGCCGACGACCGGCCGGGGCGAGCTGTGGGCCAACCCGAGCCCGGTCGTCCTCGACGGCGTCGAGTCGCTGTCCGTGGGGCCGCGCCGCCGGTCCGAGCCCGCGTCCGTGGTGGCGCACGACGCGACGTGGACCCTCCAGGACGACGCGCTGCGCGTCGTCGTCGACGCCTCCGGCCACGTGGTCTCGCTCGTCGACCGGGCCACGGGGCGCGACGCCGTCGCGGCGGCCGGCCCGGCCAACGTCGCGCGGCTGTTCCGCGACCTGCCGAACCGCTGGGACGCCTGGGACGTCGACGCGCACGCGCGCCGCGTGGCCCGGGACGTCCCCGAGGCCCGTGTCGGTCTCGAGGACGGCGCGATCGTCGTCGAGCGCGTGCTCGGGCCCGCCGGCAGCACCCTGGTGCAACGGCTCGCGCTCGTGGACGGCGCGCTCGAGGTCACGACGGACGTGGACTGGCACGAGCGCGAGGAGCTCCTCGTGCTGTCGTGGCCGCTCGACGTGCGCGCGCAGGAGGTCGCGGCCGAGACGCAGTTCGGCCACGTCCGGCGCCCCACGCACCGCAACACGAGCTGGCAGTCGGCGCGGTTCGTCGACGTCGCCCACCGCTGGGTGCACCTCGGGGACGCGGGGTTCGGCGTCGGCATCGCCAACCGCACCACCCAGGGGTACGACGCCGCGAGCGAGGTCCGCCCCGACGGCGGGACCACGACGACCGTGAACCTGCACCTGCTGCGCGGGCCGCGGTACCCCGATCCGGGGGCCGACCTCGGCCGGCACACGTTCGTCCACCGCGTGCGCCCGGGGGCCGGCGTCGCCGACGCCGTCCGGGACGGCTACGCCCTGTCGCTCCCGCCGCGCCCGGCGCCGGCCGGTGTCGCCGTCGAGCCCCTGGTGCGGCTCGACGGACCGGGCCTGCTCGTGGAGTCGGTCAAGCTCGCGCACGACGGGAGCGGGGACCTCGTCGTGCGGCTGTACGAGCCGCTCGGCGCGCAGGCGGGCGTCGGGGTGACGTTCGACGGGCCCGGGACGGTCACGCGCGTGGACCTGCTCGAGGAGCCGCTCGGGGACGAGGCCGACGGCTGCTCCCGGTTCGAGGCGCGGTCGGACGGCGCCGGCTGCGGGGCCGCGCTGGTCGTGCGCCCCTTCGGGATCGTCACCCTCCGGGTGACGGCGCAGACGGCCCCGCGCACCACCCGAGGAAGGGAAGCATCATGACGACGAGGCCGCGACAGGGCGTCCCCGGTACCACGGTCGGTATCGACGTGGGCGGGACGATGATCCGCGGGGGGCTGGTCGGGCCGGAGGGCTCCCTGCGAGACGTCGTGCGCCGACCGTTGCCCGACGGCCCCGAGGCTCGGTACGCCGCGGTGCTGGACCTGGCGCGAGAGCTCGGGCGGGAGGCCGACGCCGTCGGCGTCGCCGTCGCCGGCGTGGTCGAGGACGGCCGTCTCCTGCTCAGCGCGAACCTGGGGCTCGGTGGCGACCTGCGTGCTGCTCTCGTCGAGTCCACGGGGCTGCCCTCCGAGGTCGTCAACGACGCACAGGCCGCGGCCCTCGCCGAGGTCCACGGCAGCGCGGCGCGGGGCCTCGTCCTCGTCGTCACGGTCGGCACCGGGATCGGGGGCGCGGTCGTGCTGGACGGCAGGCTCGTGCGAGGGCGTGGCTTCGCCGGCGAGATCGGCCACGTGGTGGTCGACCGCGGCGGCCGGCCCTGCGGGTGCGGCGC
>JADHZE010000400.1 GCA_026934365.1 Isoptericola sp. QY 916
GCTGATGCCCACATCGCAGGCCGCCGGCGGGTTCGGCGCCGTCGTGCGCCACCACCTGTTCTGGCCCGTGGTCGCGCCGCTTCGCGCCCGCCGCCCGTCTCCCCGAAGGAGCCGCCCGATGACCGCCGCCCCCGCCACCCGCACCGCCGTCGTGAACGGCGAGGCCTACCCGCTCGACGGGCCGCACGGCGACGGCGTCGAGGCCGTCGTCGCGGCCCTCGTGCCCGCGTTCGTCGCCGACGGCTCCGTGCAGGGCATCGCCGTCGCCGTGAACGACGCCGTCGTCCCCCGCGGCCTGTGGGCCGGCACCCGGATCGCTCCCGGCGACCGGGTCGAGATCGTCACCGCCGTCCAGGGCGGCTGACCACGAAGCCTGACCACGAAGCACGGAGGAAGCATGACCAGCACGCACGCCGCGGCCACGTCCCGCCCGCTCGCGCACCCGCTCGTCGACCCCCTGGTGGTCGCCGGCACGGAGATCGGCTCGCGCCTCGTCATGGGCACGGGCGGCGCGTCGAACCTCATGACGCTCGAGGACGCGCTGGTCGCGTCGGGCACCGGGCTCACCACGGTGGCGATGCGCCGCGTCGCGGTGCGCCCGGGCGGCGCGGGCGCCGAGGACGGCGGCATCTGGGGGCTGCTGGAGCGGCTCGGCATCCGCGCCCTGCCCAACACGGCGGGCTGCTTCTCGGTCGCCGAGGCCGTGCTCACCGCCCAGCTCGCGCGCGAGGCGTGCGGCACCGACTGGGTCAAGCTCGAGGTCGTCGCCGACGACGTCACCCTGCTGCCCGACCCGATCGGCCTCGTCGAGGCGGCCGACCGGCTCGTGCGCGACGGGTTCGTCGTCCTGCCGTACACGAACGACGACCCGATCCTCGCGCGCCGGCTGGAGGACGTCGGGTGCGCCGCCGTCATGCCGCTCGGCGCCCCCATCGGCACCGGGCTGGGCGTGCTCAACCCGCGCAACATCGAGGCGATCGCGAGTGCCGCACGCGTGCCCGTCGTCCTCGACGCCGGGGTGGGCACGGCGTCCGACGCCGCCCTCGCGATGGAGCTCGGCTGCGACGGCGTGCTGCTCGCGACCGCCGTCACGCGCGCCGCCGACCCGGTCCGCATGGCGCACGCCATGCGCCTCGCCGTCGAGTCCGGCCGCCTCGCCGCCGGGGCCGGCCGCATCCCGCGCCGCGAGGGCGCGCTGGCCAGCTCCTCCCCCGACGGCCGCCTCGACCTCGCCCTCTGAACCCTGCCGAGATAGAGAAGGCTCCGCGCCGAGA
>JADHZE010000401.1 GCA_026934365.1 Isoptericola sp. QY 916
CGGCGGGTTCAAGCGGTCGTCGCAACACCTGATCTGGTGAGGGGTGTTGGGATGGGTGACGGGACGAAGGTCGTGCGGAGTGTGGAGCGCGCGTTTTGGCGGGGTGTGCGTGATGGGTTGAGCGTGTTCGAGGCCGCGCAGGCTGTAGGGATCTCGTTCGCGACGGGCTATCGCAAGGTCCGGCAGTGTGGTGGTGTGATGCCTGCCGATCTGGGCGAGCCCTCGGGCCGCTACTTGTCCTTGACAGAGCGAGAGGAACTGGCTCTTCTGCGCGCCGAGGGGCGCGGGGTCCGTGAGATCGCGCGGGTGTTGGGACGCTCCGCCTCGACGATCTCGCGTGAGCTCGTTCGAGGCACGACGGCGGGCCGCTACCGGGCGATCGCGGCCCAGGTGCGGGCCGATGAACGCGCCACTCGCCCCAAGGCGCGCAAGCTGGCGGCCAACCCCCGCCTGGCGTCGTGGGTCCAGGACAAGCTGGCGCCACCGGCGGGAGGACGCTGGGCGCGGGCGTGGAGCCCGACCCAGGTCAGCCGACGGCTGCGGGTCGAGTTCCCCGATGATGATCAGATGCGCATCAGCCACGAGGCGATCTACCAGGCGCTATACGTCCAGGGGCGAGGTGGGCTGCGACGCGAGCTGGCTACCGCACTACGCACCGGGCGAGCCATGCGCCGCCCGCAACGCTCTACGAGCAACCGCGGGAAGCGGTCGATCCCTGCGCACCTGATGATCTCCGAGCGCCCCGCCGAGATCGAAGACCGGGCCGTGCCGGGGCACTGGGAAGGTGACCTCATCATCGGCGCCAACTCCAAGTCCGCGATCGGCACCCTGGTCGAGCGCACCACCCGCTACGTCATGCTGCTGCACCTGCCCAACGGGCATCATGCCGAGGCTGTCCGCGACGCGATGCTGACCCAGATCCGCACCCTGCCGGCGCACCTGCGCAAGTCCCTGACCTGGGACCAAGGCTCCGAGATGACCCCGTTCGCGCAGATCAAGATCGCCGACGACCTGGACCTGTACTTCTGCGACCCGCACTCGCCTTGGCAACGCGGCACGAACGAGAACACCAACGGGCTACTGCGCCAGTACTTCCCCAAGGGCACCGATCTGAGCATCCACACCGCCGACGACCTCGAGGAGGTCGCCCTGCTGCTGAACGACCGCCCCCGCCAGACCCTCGACTGGGCCAAGCCCGCCGAAGCACTCAACCGCCTACTCTTGGCAGCCTGACGACGCGTGTTGCGACGACCGCTTGAACCCGCC
>JADHZE010000402.1 GCA_026934365.1 Isoptericola sp. QY 916
CGTCGTGCCGGCGCCGAGCGCGCCGACGACCACGGGGGCGCCCGCGACGACCCCGGCCGCCATGCCCGCGAGCAGCAGGGGGCCGGCGTCGCGCACCGCCCAGCCGGCCTCGCGCACGTCGACGAAGGCGCGCATGCAGCCCTGGCAGCCGAAGAGGTGCGCCTCGAGCACGGTGCGGCGCGGGGGCGACAGCCGGTGCCGCACGTAGGAGTGCAGCGACTGCCTCGTGTCGAGGCAGCCGGGCGGGCACGCACGGGCGTGGGCCGCGGCGAACGCGGCGCCGAGCCGCTCCTCGGCCTGGCGCAGGCGGCGCAGCACCGCGCGGGCGTGCATGCCCAGCTCCGTGGCGATCGCCGAGAGCTCGCGGCCGACGACGTGCCTGTCCCACAGCAGCCGCTGGTCGTCGTGGGGCAGCGTCGCGAGCACCGTACGGAGCACCGCGGGGTCGACCGTGCCGGCGGCCCCCGGTGCGTCGTCGCGCCCGTCCGCCGCGGCCGCGGCGCGCATCTTCCGGATGGCGTCGTCGACGGCGCCCCGGCGCGCGGGCGCGTCGCCGTCGTGGATCGCGGTCACGCGACGCCCCCGTCCTGCCGATGCTCGTCCGTGCCCGTCGTCGCGGGCCGTCCAGGGCGCGCGGCACGGGCGCGCCGGGGGACATGATCGCAGCGGCCTACGGGTCGATGGCAAATCCCCTGCCCCGAGGGGTGCGCGGCGCGGTGACGCCCGCCGGGGCCGCGGAACGGTCCGCGAACCGGCACGTCGAGCTACTCCGTGGGCGGGTCGGTCTCGTCCGTGGGCTCCGGATCGGGGGTCGCGGTCGGCGTGGGCGTCGGCGTCGCGGAGACCGTCGGGGTCGGCGTCGGCGTGGGCTTTTCCGTGGGCTTCTGCGGGGGCTCCGAGGGCGGCGCCGTGTCGGAGGGCTCGGGGTCGGGGTCGCCGGCCGACGTGCCGGGGTCGTCCGTCGACGGATCCGACGTGGACGACCCTGTCGACGGTGAGCTCGACGACGAGGCCGGCTCGTCGCGCCCGGGCGACGACGCGGGCGACGTCGACGGGTCGGACGTCGCGGCGTCGTCGTCCGACGACGCGGTCGGCGAGGGCTCGCCCGACGGCGTCGCCGACGGGTCCACGGACGGCGTCGGCCCCGCGCTCGGTCCGTCGTCGCGGGACGCCGACGACGGCGTCGCCCCGGGCGACGTCGCGCCGGCGGGCACCGTCCCCAGGACGGTCGCCCCCGGGGAAGAGCCGGTCTCCGGGGCCGCG
>JADHZE010000403.1 GCA_026934365.1 Isoptericola sp. QY 916
GAGGCCGGGGGCGCCGCGACCGGTCGCGGCGCCCCCGGCCTCTCTATCTCGGCGAGTCGGGTTCTCTATCTCGGCAACGGAGCGTCCGCGACGACGCGGCCGGCGTCGAGCACCAGGCGGCGGCCGCGGAAGCGCTCGCGCATCAGGCGGTCGTGGGAGACGAGGACGAGGGTGCCGTCGAACTCCGCGAACGCCCTCTCCAGCTCCTCGACGAGCGCCGGGGAGAGGTGGTTGGTCGGCTCGTCCACGAGCAGCACGTCCGTCGTGGTGGTGACGACCCGCGCCAGCTCGAGGCGGGACCGTTGCCCCTGGGACAGCTCGCGCACCGGCCGGGGCAGGTCGTCGGGGCGGAACAGGCCCGTGGCGAGCAGCGCCTCCGCGTGCTCCTCCAGGTCGCCGGGACGCCCGGCGGCGAAGGCGTGCAGCACGGTGCGGCCGTCCGAGGCGGACGCGCCCGTCTGCCGCAGGTGCCCGACGGCGCCCTCGGCCCGGGCCGTCCCGGCGTCCGGCCCGACCTCGCCCGCGATCACCCCGAGCAGCGTGCTCTTGCCCGCACCGTTCGGCCCGGTCACCAGCACGTGCTCGCCGGCGGCCACCGTGAGGCGGGGGACCGAGAGCCGGGCGCGCACCTCGACCCCGTCGAGCTCGACGGTCCCTTCGCCCCCGCCGTCGCCGACGGGCGCCGCGGTGGCGACGTCCGTCCGGAACACGGCGCGGTCGGCGGGCCGCGCGGCCGGGTCGTCGGTGAGGCGCCGCACCCGCTCCTTGGCGTTGCGGATGCGCCCGGTGGCGCCGTGCGCCCGTGACCGCAGGCGGAACGCCCCCGACCCGAACGACGCGATGGGGACCTTGCGCGGGATCTGCTCCATCGCCTCGACGTTGGTGGCCGCGATCCGCCGCTGCCGGTCGAGGTCCGCGCGCCACCGCTCGTACGCCAGCCGCAGCTGCTCGCGCTCGGCCTCCTTCGCCGCGAGGTACCCCGACCACCCGGTGCCGTAGCGCCGCGCGCGACCGCCGTCGACCTCGACGAGCGTCGTCGTGAGGTCCGCGAGGAACGCGCGGTCGTGGGTGACGGCGACGACGGTGCCGTCGTGCGCCCGCAGCCGCTCGGTGAGCCAGTCGAGGGCGTCGTCGTCGAGGTCGTTGGTGGGTTCGTCGAGCAGCAGCAGCTCGGGGTCGGCGGCGAGCGTCGCCGCCAGCGCGAGGCGCGAGCGCTCGCCGCCCGACAGGGTGCCGAGCGCCCGGCCGCGGTCCAG
>JADHZE010000404.1 GCA_026934365.1 Isoptericola sp. QY 916
ACCGGGGGCTGCGCGACCTCGGGCGCGGCGGACGGCTCGGCGGCGGACGGCTCGGCGGCACCGGCTTCCTCGGGCGCCGCAGCGGGCACTCCGGCCTGGGGCTCGGGCTCGGCTTCGGGGCGCGCAGGCTCGGCGGGTGCGGACCCGGCGGGGTCCGGCTCGCGCTCGGTCGGGTGACCCATGCATGCTCCGTCAGGGTGGGGTGCGGGGCGACGCCCCGGGGGACAGGTGAGCGGGCAGACCCGCCTGGGGGATCCTACTCGGGCGGCACCGACCGCCTCGGCGCAAGTCCGGGTGAAAGCGCCAAATCGGACGCCGGTCCGCACAGCTTCGTCACGCCCGGCCGGGTGGCGCGCACGGGACGCTCACAGGCGGCCGCGTGGACCGGGCGTCAGCCCCGCCGGTCGGAGAACCAGGACCGGGGAAGGAAGGCTGCGACGAGGAACATCGCCAGGCCGCCGTAGGTCCACACCAGGCCCACCGCCTGGGCAGGGACCAGCACGTCCCCGCCGGGCCCCGCGACGGCCAGCACCTGCACGGCCACGACCCAGCCGGCGCCGGCGGCGAGCAGCGGGCCCAGCCCGGCCCACGCGCGGCACAGGACCGCCGTGGACAGCGTGATCGCGAGGGCCAGCACGATGCCGGCGGGCAGGTCGTGCCACTGGGTGCGGTGCGCGACCGTGCCGAGCACCCCGACGACGCCGCCCAGCGCGACGGCCAGGAGCGTCCGCGCGGCGGACCTCCACCACCGGCCCGCACCCGCAGGGGGAACGGGCGAGGTGGACGTCGCGTGCTCGGGGCTGGTCATCGGCGCGAGCCTACCGGCGTCCGGCGCGCCGCGACGTCCGGCGCCGTGGGCGACGAGGACACGAGGTAGACCTCGTGCGCTGGCACCGGGGCGAGCACGGCGTTGCTGAGGGCGTACCAGCCGGGCAGGTCGGCACCGGGCAGCGCCGCCTCCGGTGCCCCGGTGGCGTGCTGCACCTGGGTGGCGTGCGCGCGCATCGCGGCGAGCACCCGGTCGAGCACCGGGGCGACGGCGACCTGGGCGACGTCGTGCGGCCCGGCGTCGCGCAGCTCCGCGTCGTGGCGCGCGAGCGGGGGCAGAGGTTCGTCCGGGTCGGGGAACGTCAGCCCGGTGCGGGCCGCGAGGTCCTGGACCGCGGG
>JADHZE010000405.1 GCA_026934365.1 Isoptericola sp. QY 916
GGTGCGCCCGGCCTTCGCGGCGGACGTCGCATGAGGGCCGTGCTGCAGCGCGTGTCGAGCGCGTCCGTCACGGTCGACGGCGAGGTGGTGGGCGCGATCGACCGCCCCGGCCTGCTCGCGCTCGTCGGCGTGACGCACGACGACGGCGCCGCCGAGGTGGCGACCGTCGCCCGCAAGATCGCGGAGCTGCGGATCCTGCGCGACGAGCGCTCGGTCACGGACGCGGGCGCCCCGGTGCTGGTGGTCAGCCAGTTCACCCTGTACGGGGACGCGCGCAAAGGTCGCAGGCCCACCTGGAACGCGGCCGCGCCCGGCCCGGTGGCGGAGCCGCTGGTGGACGCGGTCGTGGCCGACCTGCGGTCGCGGGGCCTCGAGGTGGCCACCGGGAGGTTCGGCGCGGACATGGACGTCGCCCTGGTGAACGACGGCCCCGTAACGATATTGGTGGAGACCTGACAAATCGCTGACCTGCGTCTTCGCGCACATCTCGGGGCGATGCGGCAGAGTGGTGCCGCCGAGCACCGAGGCCCGGCACGAGACGGGAGGCCGACGATGACCTCGATCCGCGACACTGCGGCGCCCTGGCAGTCCCCGTCCGGCGCGCGTGCACGCCCGGTCGCGCCGCAGGTCGTGCGACGGGTCTCGGAGCTCGTCGGCGCCGACCCCGAGGCCCTCGCCCAGACGCTCGGTCTGCTCACGCCCCACCAGCTCGCCGGCGTCGCCGCGCTGCCCGACCCGCTCCCCGTGACGGCCGCGGTGCGGGCGGCCGCCCTCGACGGGACCGCCGGCGCGCTCGACGCGGCGGACCGGCGCCTGCTGCTGACCGCGGGGGTGCTCGTCCTGGACCGCGTCGACGTCCTGCTCGGTGCGACCGACGCCCCCGTCGAACGGCTGCTCGCACCGCCGCTGGCCGGGCACCTCCAGCTCGCCGACGGCCGGTTCCGGGTCGCGGACCCGAGGCTGCGCGCCGTCGTGCACGAGGACGCCGACCTCACCGAGCGCACGGCCGTGCACGCCGCCCTGGCGACCGAGCTGGAGCGGGTGGGCGAGCCCGGCGCGGCGCGGTGGCACGCCGCGCTCGCCACCCTCGCCGGCGACCCGGCCCTGGCCGACGGCCTGGTGCGCCTCGCCCAGCAGCGGCTGGGGCAGGGGTGCGCCGTCG
>JADHZE010000406.1 GCA_026934365.1 Isoptericola sp. QY 916
CCGGCGCGACCGTGGTGGCCCACCTGCGCCTCGCGGCGCGGTGGGGCACGGTGTCCCGGCGCTGGCGCGCCGCGGCACCGGCGCTGGCGGCGCCGGAGACGTGGCGCGCGACCTTCGCCCGTTCCGCGGGCGCTCCGCACGACGCGCCGGGCGGGGTCCGGCGCCCCTCCCAGCACCACTAGGATGTGCGGGATGTCCTCTCCCACCGTCGTCGCGGTCGTCGTGTCGTACAACAGGGCCGCGCTGCTCGGCGCGGCCCTCGACGCGCTGGCCGCCCAGAGCCGGCCGATCGACCGCACGGTCGTGGTCGACAACGCGTCGACCGACGACGCCCTGCAGATCGCGCGGTCCCACCCGAGCGCCCCCGAGGTCGTGGCGCTCCAGCGCAACACCGGCGGCGCGGGCGGCTTCGCCGTCGGCCTCGCGACCGCCGTCGCCGACAGTGCCGCCGGACCTGCCGCCGACCTCGTGTGGCTCATGGACGACGACACGGTCCCCACCGAGACGGCGCTCGAGGCCCTGCTCGGCGCCCGCGACGCCTACGCCGGCGACGTCACCGCGATGGCGAGCCGCGTCGTGTGGACCGACGGGAGCGACCACCCGATGAACACGCCCCGCAGCCGCCCGGGGGCGTCGCCCGCCGAGCTGTCCCGGGCGCGTGCCGCCGGCGCGATGCCGGTGCGGTCGATGTCGTTCGTCTCGATGCTGGTCGACGCGCGCGCCGTGCGGGAGCACGGCCTGCCCGTCAGCGACTTCTTCATCTGGAACGACGACTTCGAGTACTCCACCCGCCTGCTGCGCCGCGGCACCGGGCTGTACGTCCCGGGCAGCGTCGTCGAGCACCGCACCGCCCGGCTGGTCGGCACCGACCACGACCCCGGCCCGCGCTTCTACTACGAGGTGCGCAACAAGATCTGGACGTTCACGCGGTCGTCCGCGCTCGCGCCCTCCGAGCGCCTGCTCTACGGCGGCTCCACGCTGCGCCGCTGGGCGCGCACCGTCGCGCGCTCGTCCGACCGCGGCACCCTGCTCAAGGCCGGCGGCCGCGGGCTGTGGCACGGCGTCGTGCGCCGGCCGCGGGCCGACAGCGAGGTGCTCGCCGGCGTCGGGCCCGCCGCCGCCAGCGTCGCGCGCGTCG
>JADHZE010000407.1 GCA_026934365.1 Isoptericola sp. QY 916
CTCGGCGGCGGCCGACGCCGCGCTCGCGCCCGGCCCGTCGGCGCCCTCGGGGCCGACGGCGCACGACGGCGCGGGTAGGTCCGTCACGGTCATCGCGCCTCCCCGGGCGCGACGACCGGCGCGTCCGGCCCGGGCCCTCCAGGAGCATGCCACGCGGGGCGGACGGGTGCGCGACCGTCCTGTGCGACCGTCCCGAGCGACCGTCAGGGCGTCCGGATCCCGGTCGGCGCCGGCCGGAGATCGCGTCCACCGGGCGGGCGTGGCTACGCTCCGGGGGATGCGTCCCGACGACCTGAAGAACGTTCTCCATCCGAACGCGTCGCAGCTCGCGCTGCTGGCCGCCGCGGAGCGGCTCGTGGCGCGGTCGGGGCTCGAGGGCGCGAGCTCGCGGGCGATCGTCCGGGAGGCGGGGCACCGCAACAACTCGGCCGTGACGTACTACTTCGGGTCCCGACAGACGATGCTCGACGCGCTGTACCACTGGCGGAGCAGACCGATCAACGAGCACCGTGCGCGCCTGGTCGCCGAGCTGGTGGCCGCGGGGCGGGAGCGCGACCCGGAGGCGTTGGTGCGCGCGTACGTGGTGCCGTTCGTGACGGCGGTCGAGGGGCTGCGCCCCAGCTCCTGGGCCCGCTACACGCAGGCCGTGCTGCAGGACCGGCCGCTGGTCTTCATGGACTGGGTGCGGCGTGACGTGAAGCGCTACGAGGGGATCGCGGTGCCGGTGGTCACGACCCTCGACCTGCAGGACATGATGCGCGCCGTGGCGTGCGACGGGGTCGAGCCGCTGGCCGGTCTGCGGGTCGCGATCGTCTCGCGCGCGGTGGTCGCCGCGGTCGCCGCGTGGGAGGCCGACGACGAGCGGGACGACCTGGACCTGCCGCCCCTCGACGTCCTCACCGAGGAGCTGGTGCGCTCCGCCACGGGGATGCTCACCGCCTGACCGCCGGCTGCCCCACGGCCAGGCGGTGAGCGGCGACGCCGTCCCCCCGGACCGACGTCAGCTCTCGGCCGCCGCTCCCCGCCGGCGCGACGCCCGCAGCAGCAGCCCGCCCGCGGTGACCAGCAGCAGCGCGCCCAGCGCGGCCCCTGCCACCTCGGCGCCGGTGAC
>JADHZE010000408.1 GCA_026934365.1 Isoptericola sp. QY 916
CGCCGGACGGGCATCCGGTCGAGGTGCGCGCCGTCGTCGGCCCGGGCGCGCCCGCGTTCGGCGACCTCCGCGACTACCAGCGGCGGGCCCTGGAGCGGGCCGCGTCGCGCGAGTGGCGCGTGCTCACCCACCGGGTGGCGTTCGCGGAGGCCGCGCGGGCCCACCGGGAGCTCGAGGAGCGCCGCACGGTCGGCAAGGTGGTGCTCGGGTGACCGGCGCGTCGGCCGGGGGTGCGGCGGACGGGTCGCGCGGCGGGCTGCTGGCCGAGCGGGCGCAGCGCACGGTGCTGATCGGCATGGTGGCGTACGTCGCGCTGGGGGCGTTCGAGTCCCTGGCGGTCTCGACGGCGATGCCGACGGTGGCCGCCGAGCTGGACGGCCTGCGCCTGTACACACTCGCGTTCGCGACGGGCTCCGCCGCGGGCGTGGTGGGGATGCTCGTCGCGGGCCGGTGGACGGACCGGCGAGGTCCGACACCGCCGCTGCTGGCCGGGATCTCGCTGTTCCTCGTGGGGCTGCTCGTCGCGGGGCTGGCGCCGAGCATGCCCGTGCTCCTGGCCGGCCGCACCGTGCAGGGCGCGGGCAGCGGCATCGAGGGGGTCGCGATCTTCGTGCTGGTGGCGCGCGTGTTCCCCGAGGCGCGACGACCGAAGGTCTTCGCGTGGTTCGCCGCCGCGTGGGTGGTGCCCGGCGTGGTGGGACCGCTGCTCGCCGGGGCGATGACGCAGTACCTCGGGTGGCGGTGGGTGTTCCTCGCCGTGCCCGTGCTGGCCGTGCCCGCCCTGCTGACCCTGCGGCCGGCGCTCGCGGCCGGCCGGACCGGCCCTCACGGACCGGTCGCCGACGGCGGGGACACCACGCCGTGGCGGGACGTCGCGGGACAGGTGCTGCGCGGTGCACGCGGGCTGGGGACGGTCGTGCTGGTGCGGGCGCTCGTGGCCGCCGCGTTCGTGGGGGCGCAGGTGCTGCTGCCGCTCGCGCTCACCCGCGAGCGGGGTCTCGCCCCGGCGCTCGCCGGGGCCGTCCTCACGCTCCACGTGCTCGGCTGGTCGGCGGGGTCGTGGGCGCGCGGGCGCGGCGGCCCGTCGCACGCGGGCTTCCTCCG
>JADHZE010000409.1 GCA_026934365.1 Isoptericola sp. QY 916
GGTCGCAGGCCCGGGAGGCGGAGGTACTGGGGACGGCGGCCGAGGCGGTCGACGAGATCGTCCGGCTGCTGGTCGGCTGGGAGGGCAGCGGGCGGGACGACGTCGCGCTCGGCCCGCGGCTGCGCCCCGAGCTCGCGACGGCGCTGCGCTCCTTCGCCGATGCCCTGCGCATGCCGGAGGACGACGTGGCGCACACCGGCGACCCCGGCGCGGCGTTCGCGCGGTCGCTCGACCGGCTCCGGGACGTGGTGCGCGAGTCGCGGGAGCGCACGGGCGACGACCACTTCGTGGCCGGCGCGCTCGTCGTCGTGCTGCGCCGCGCCGCCGACGTGCTCGCGGCCTGAGCGCTCACCTGCCACGACGCCTCTCGCCTGCGGGCACGGGCTGCCGGTGCCACGGTGTGCGGCATGCGGGTCGTCGTGGTGGGTCAGACCGGGAACGTCGGGACGGCGCTGCTGCGCGCGCTGGCGGACGAGCCGGAGGTGACGTCCCTGCTGGGCGTGGCGCGTCGGCTGCCGGACCGCACGGCCGAGCCGTACCGGCACGCGGAGTGGGCGGCCGTGGACCTCGCGGGCGACGACGACGCGGTCGTCGCGCAGCTCACGGGGCTGTTCCGCGGCGCCGACGCCGTCGTGCACCTCGCCTGGCTGATCCAGCCGAACCGCGACCGGGACCTGCTGCGCACCGTCAACGTGGGGGGCACCCGCCGGGTGGCGCGCGCCGTCGTCGCCGCCGGCGTGCCGCACCTGGTCGTCGCGTCGTCCGTCGGCGTGTACTCGCCCGTGGACGACGACGAGCCGCGCTCCGAGGACTGGCCCGCCGACGGCGTCCCGACCTCGCACTACAGCGTCGACAAGGCCGCGCAGGAGGACGTGCTGGACGAGCTCGAGCGCGCGCACCCGGAGGTCACCGTCGCGCGGCTGCGCACCGCGCTCGTCTTCCAGGGCGACGCGGGCGCGGAGGTGACCCGGCTGTTCGTCGGGAGGGTCCTGCCCGTGGGCCTGCTGCGCCTCGGCCGGCCGCCGCTGCTGCCGCTGCCCGCCGGGCTGCGGCTCCCGGCCGTGCACGGCGACGCCGCCGCGGACGCCTACCGGCGCGTG
>JADHZE010000041.1 GCA_026934365.1 Isoptericola sp. QY 916
CGGGATCGGCGGCGCGGACGTGGATCCGCCGGCGGCGACGGTGGCGCCCGCGCCGGACGTGCCTGGGGAGTCCGCGCCGGGGGAGTCCGCGCCCGCGGCGTCCGGCACGGCGCTCGCGGCGCTCTCGGGCCTGCCGGTGAAGGGCCGCGCGCCCCAGACGGGGTACTCCCGCGACCAGTTCGGGCCGGCGTGGGCCGACGTCGACCACAACGGCTGCGACACGCGCAACGACGTCCTCGCGCGCGACCTGACGCGCACCGTCACGGACCCGGGCACGCACGACTGCATCGTGCTGAGCGGCGTGCTCGCCGACCCGTACACGGGCACGCGGATCGACTTCCTGCGCGGGCAGGCGACGTCCACCGCGGTGCAGATCGACCACGTGGTCGCGCTGTCCGACGCGTGGCAGAAGGGGGCCCAGCAGCTCGACGGCGTCGCGCGCCGGCAGCTCGCCAACGACCCGCTCAACCTGCTCGCCGTCGACGGGCCGACCAACTCGGGCAAGGGCGACGGCGACGCCGCGACCTGGCTGCCGCCGTCCAAGGCGTTCCGCTGCCAGTACGTGGCGCGGCAGGTCGCGGTGAAGCAGGCGTACGCCCTCTGGGTCACGCAGGCCGAGCACGACGCCATCGCGGGCATCCTGGCCCGGTGTCCCGACGAGCCGCTGCCCGCCGGCGGGCCCGCGCCCGACGTCGCGCCGGTCGACGATCAGGGGGACGACCCGGCGGACGACGACGCCGGCGCCGAGCCGCAGGAGCCGTTCGCGAACTGCGACGCGGCGCGGGCGGCCGGGGCGGCGCCGGTCCACCGCGGGGACCCCGGCTACTCCTCCCGGCTGGACGGCGACAACGACGGGACCGCCTGCGAGTAGCGCCACGACGTCGGGCGGGGCGTCGGGCGGGGCGTCGGGCGGGGCGTCACGCGGGCAGCGCGGCGCCGTGCGCGGCCTGGATCTCCAGCTCGACCTTGAGGGTGGTGCCGACGATGGCGACGCCGGCGGCGGCGACCTCGTTGTACCGGATGGCGAAGGCGTCGCGGCGCAGCTCGGTGGTGGCGCGGAACGCGGCGCGCACCACCCCCTGCGCGTCGGCGCCGGTGCCCAGGTAGGTCAGGTCGAGGTCGACGGGGTGCGCCAGCCCGTGCAGGGTGAGGTCGCCGTGCACGGTCCAGCGGCCGTCGGCGACCGGGGTCATCCCCGTGGAGCGGTACGTGATGTGCTCGTACCGCTCCACGTCGAGGAAGTCCGGGGAGCGCAGGTGGCCGTCCCGGTAGGCGTTGCCGGTGTCGATGGACGCCGCCGCGATCACCGCGGCGACGCCGGACCGGGAGACGTCGCCGGGCGCGACGTCGATCCGGCCGGCGAGCTCGGTGAACCGGCCCCGCACGCTGGAGATGCCCAGGTGCTGGGCCACCGCCGTCACCGACGAGTGCGCCGGGTCGATCGTCCACGGCCCCGGCGGCGGCAGCTCCGTGCCACCCTGCCGGGCCAGCGTCACCGTGCCGAGGGCGGCGCGGCCCGCCGCGGTGACGATCGCCGACGTCGCGGCGGGCGCGTAGCCCACCGCGGTGACGATGGCGACGTACCCGCCCGGGGCGAGCGCGGCCTCGCCGCGCACCGCGCCGTCGTCGTCCGCGGCCACCCGCAGCACCTGCGCGCCGCCGGCGTCCGTCAGGGTGACGACGGCGTGCGGCACCGCCCACCCGTCGCGCGTCCGCACGCTCGCGGTCAGGATCCCGCTCACCTCCGCGCTCACTCGGCCGGGTGGGCGAGGACGATGTCGTGACCGTCGACGCCCGCGCCGGCGAGGCTCAGCGCCGTCGCGGCCGGCGGGTAGCCCGTCGCGATCACGGTGTACTCGCCGCCGTCAAGGTCGGTGAACGCGTAGGCGCCGTCCGGGCCGGTCGTGGCCGTGCCCGCGACGTTGCCGGCCGCGTCGACGAGCGTCACGCGGGCGTCCGCGAGCGGGCCGTGCGGGGCGCGCACGACGCCGGTCACCCGGGCGCCCGCGGCGAGCTCGACCTCGACGCGCGTGACGCCGGCGCCGCCCACGTCGACGGGCAGCGCCCGCGGCCGGAACCCGGCGGCGTTGACCGCCACGGTGACCGGTCCGGGCACGAGCTCCTCGAGCGCGAACGTGCCGTCCTCCGCCGTGCCGGTGCTCGCCTGCAGGTCGCCGCGCACGTCCGTGACCAGCACCATCGCGCCCGCGACGGGCTGCAGGTCAGGGCCGCGGACGACGCCGCGCAGGCCGCTGGTGCCGCTGAGCAGCACGTCGTGGGCCAGCGGCGTCGCGCCGACGACGATCGTCGAGGCCTGCGGCTGGAACCCGTCGGCCGAGGCGATGAGCACGTACGTGCCGGCACCCGGCGCGTCGACCGCGTAGGCACCGTCGGAGCGTGCGATCGCGAGGCCGAGCTGGCGCCCGCCGAGCGAGATGAGCGTGATCGCCGCCTGCGGCAGCGGGGCGCCCTCGGCGCCGCGGACCAGGCCGTGCACGGTGACACCGCCCGGAACGCCGCCCGTCCCGCCGTCGCCGACGGGCGGGCCGCCCGCGGCCGGGACGGCACGCCGGGCGGTCGGCTCGGCGCCGACCGCGACGAGCTCCGGTGCGTAGGCCTCGGTGTCCTCGACGGCTTCCGTGGCCGCGGAGTCGGCCTCCTCGGCGGCGGACTGGTCCATCGCGCCCTTGGTCTGCAGCGGGACCTCCTTGATGAAGACCACGAGCAGGAAGGCGACGAGAGCGGCGCACGCGCCGATGAGGAAGACGTCGGCGATGCCGTGCCCGTACGCGCTCTCGAGGACTCCGCGCAGGGGCTCGGGCACCTGGTCCATGTCGGGGATCTCGCCCGAGCCGCCGGTCGCGCCCTGCGCGAGCTCGGCGCCCTTCGGGCCCAGGTTCCGCAGGCCGTCCGCGACGTAGTCGGGGATCCGGTGCGCCAGGACGGCGCCGAGCGCGGAGACGCCGATCGCGCCGCCGAGCGAGCGGAAGAACGTCACCAGGGAGCTGGCGGAGCCCAGGTCGGCGGGGGCCACCTGGTTCTGGGTGCAGAGCACGAGGTTCTGCATCATCATGCCGACGCCGACGCCCATCACGGCCATGAAGACGGCGACGTGCCAGTACTCGGTGTCGTACCGGATGGTGCCCAGCAGCCCGAGCCCGGCGGTGAGCAGCAGGGCGCCGGAGGCCAGCCAGCCCTTCCAGCGACCGGTCCTGGTGATGATGAGGCCGGAGAGGGTCGACGAGACGAACAGGCCGCCGATCATCGGGATCGTCATGACGCCGGCCATCGTCGGCGACTTGTCGCGCGCCAGCTGGAAGTACTGGCTGAAGAAGATGGTCCCGGCGAACATCGCCACGCCCACGAAGAGCGATGCCACCGAGGACAGGGCCACCGTGCGGTTGCGGAACAGCCGCATGGGGATGATCGGCTGGGAGACCTTCGACTCGACCAGCACGAACAGCAGGACGAGGACGAGCGCGCCGCCCGTCATCGCGTAGGTCTGCCACGAGTTCCAGTCGTACTTGTCGCCCGCGAACGTGACCCACAGGAGCAGCAGGCAGACGGCGGCGGTGGAGAGGAACGCGCCGCCCCAGTCGATCTTCACGTTGTCGCGCTTCACGACGGGCAGGTGCAGCGTCTTCTGCAGCACGATCAGGGCGACGAGCGCGAACGGCACGCCCACGTAGAAGCACCAGCGCCAGCCGAGCCAGTCGGTGTCGGTGATGACGCCGCCCAGGAGCGGGCCGCCGACGGTGGCGACGGCGAACGTGGCGCCGAGGTAGCCGGAGTACCGGCCCCGCTCGCGCGGCGCGATCATCGTGGCCATGACGATCTGCGCCAGGGCCGACAGGCCGCCGGTGCCGATGCCCTGGAACACCCGGCAGACGATCAGCCACTCCGCGGACTGGGCGAGCCCCGCCGCCGCCGAGGCGAGCACGAAGATCACCAGCGCGACCTGCACCAGCACCTTCTTGCTGAACAGGTCGGCGAGCTTGCCCCACAGCGGGGTGGTGGCGGTCATCGACAGCAGCGAGGCCGTGACGACCCAGGTGTAGGCCGACTGGCCGCCGCCGAGCTCGGCGATGACCTCCGGCAGGGCGTTCGAGACGATCGTGGAGGACAGGATCGCGACGAACATGCCCAGCATGAGGCCCGACAGGGCCTCCAGGATCTGGCGGTGGGTCATCGAGACCCCGGCCTGGTGGTCGGTGCGCCCGCGCTTGGCGTGCGCGGGCGCCGCCGCTGTGGTCGATGCCATGAAGGTCCTTCCGAGGTGCTGCGGGGGGAGGTGCTGCGTGTGCGTGAGGGCGTCAGGCCCGGGCGGGGACGGCGGCGCGGGCCGACGTCGGGCACTCGGCGAAGCTGCCGTGCAGCCGGGCCATGAGCTCCGTCAGGCGGTCGATCTCGGCGTCGTCCCAGTCGCCCATCCGCTCGGCGAGCAGACCGGCGGTGGTCGCGGAGATCTGCTCGAGCTTGCGCTGCCCCTCCGAGGTCAGGCTGAGGATCCACGACCGTCGGTCGTCCGGGTCGGGCGTGCGCTCGACCCACCCCTGCTCGACGGCGTGGGACGCGTGCCGGCTGGTGACGGACGGGTCCAGCCACAGCAGGTCGGCCAGGCGGCCCAGCCGCATCGGCCCCTGTCGCCGCAGGGTCGACATGACGGCCGTCGGCCCGACGGCGCAGTCGTGCGGCAGGTTGCGCACGATGGTGCGCTTGACGACGCCGACAGCGCGCAGCTGGCGCTGGAGCTCTTCGTACCGCGCGTGCTCAGGCATGCTCGCCCACTCCCATGTTGGTTGCGGGGAGCAAACATAAAAAGGTTGCCTGCTGAAATCAAATGGATGTCAGGGAGTGGTCGTGCGGCGCCGCGCCTCGCGCGCCATCGTCGCCATCGCGCGGACCCCGTACCGGAGGTGCACCCGCTGGGGGCGGCCGCCGCGCGTCAGGGCGTCGGTGCCCCCGTCGCAGTAGACGACCTGGCCGGTCGTGAAGCGGTTCTCCCGCGAGACCAGGAACGCGAGCAGGTCGGCCACCGGGGCGACGGGTCCCGGCGCGCCGAGGGGTTGGGGGAGCGCCGTCTCCAGGAGGACCCGGTCGCGCTCCCAGGTGCGGGTCACGACGTCCGTGGCGACGATCCCCGGGGCCACGGCGTTGAGCACGATGCCGTCGCGGGTCCACTCCGGCGACACGGCGGTCGCCCGTGTCCACAGGTTGAGGGCCGCCTTGCTGGACCGGTAGAGCTGGCTCCCGCGACCGGTGCGGGTCAGCCGGCGCGCGACGGCGAGCGCGCGCCGCTCGTCGCCACTGCGACAGGCGCGGACCAGCGCCCCGCTGCCGCGGTTCAGGGTCGACGACGACGAGACGACGACGGCGGCCGGGGCGTCCGAGGCCGCCAGGCAGTCGCGCAGGCCCTCCAGCACGCCGGTGGCGCCGAAGTAGTTCAGCGCCACCGTCTCGGGCCGGGGCGCGCCGGCGCCCGCCGCCGCGACGACGCCGTCGACCCGCCCGCCGCCGAGGGACCGCACCCGCTCGACCAGGTCCGCCCGGCCCTCGGTGGTCGTGAGGTCGGCGCGCACGTCCACGCCGTCCGCCAGCCCGCAGGTGATCACCCGCCCGCGCGCGGCGAGCAGGTCGGCGACCGCCCGGCCCAGGCCGGAGTCCGCGCCGGTGACGACGTACGTGCGCGGGTGCGGCACGGCGGTCGTCAGGCGTCGCCGAGCGCGCCGTCGACGAGCTCCTTGGCGGCGGCCTGCACCTCGGCGAGGTGGTCGGCCGACACGAACGACTCGGCGTAGATCTTGTACACGTCCTCCGTGCCCGACGGGCGGGCCGCGAACCACGCGTCCTCGGTGGTCACCTTGAGGCCGCCGATCTTCGCGCCGTTCCCCGGCGCCTCGGTGAGCGTCGCGGTGATGTCCTGCCCGGCGAGCGTCGTGGAGGCGACCTCGTCGGGGGACAGGGCGGCCAGGCGCGACTTCTGCGCGCGCGTGGCCGGCGCGTCCACGCGGGCGTACCAGGACTCGCCGTAGCGGTCGACGAGGTCGGCGTGGTGCTCCGACGGCGTGCGACCCGTCGTCGCGATGATCTCGGAGGCGAGCAGCGCGAGCAGCAGGCCGTCCTTGTCGGTGGACCAGACGCGGCCGTCGCGGCGCAGGAACGACGCTCCCGCCGACTCCTCGCCCCCGAACCCGACCTCGCCGTTCAGCAGGCCCGGTACGAACCACTTGAAGCCCACGGGCACCTCGACCAGCTGCCGGCCCAGGCCCGCCACGACGCGGTCGATCAGCGCCGACGACACGAGCGTCTTGCCGACCGCCGTGCCCTCCGGCCAGCCGGGACGCGCCCCGCCGTACAGGTACCCGATCGCGACGGCCAGGTAGTGGTTGGGGTTCATCAGCCCGGCGTCGGGGGTCACGATGCCGTGCCGGTCGGAGTCCGCGTCGTTGCCGGTCGCGACGTCGTACGGCGCGTCGCCGGCCATCTTCTCCACGAGCGACGCCATCGCGTACGGGGAGCTGCAGTCCATGCGGATCTTGCCGTCCCAGTCGAGCGTCATGAACGACCAGCGCGGGTCCACCTGCGGGTTCACCACGGTGAGGTCGAGGTCGTACCGCTCGCCGATCGCACCCCAGTACTCGACCGACGCGCCGCCCAGCGGGTCCGCGCCGATGCGCACGCCGGCCGTGCGGATCGCGTCGAGGTCGACGACGTTCGGCAGGTCGTCCACGTACGTGGTGAGGAAGTCGTGCTTGTGGGTGGTGTCGGCCCCGAGCGCGTCCTCGAGCGCGACCCGGCGCACGGACGCGAGCCCGCCGGTGCGGAGGATCTCGTTCGCGCGGTCCGCGATCCAACCCGTCGCCTCCGACCCGGCGGGGCCGCCGTGCGGCGGGTTGTACTTGAAACCGCCGTCGCGCGGCGGGTTGTGCGACGGCGTGACGACGATGCCGTCCGCGAGGCCCGGCCCCTGCGTGCGCACGCCGTCGCCCGTCGTCGCGCCGTTGTGGATGAGGATCGACTGCGACACGGCGGGCGTCGGCGTGAACGAGTCGCGGGCGTCGACCATCACCGTGACGCCCGCCGCGGCCAGCACCTCCAGCGCCGTCTGCCACGCCGGCAGGGACAGGGCGTGCGTGTCCCGGCCGATGAACAGCGGGCCGTCCGTGCCCTGCGACGCCCGGTACTCGACGATCGCCTGCGTGATCGCCGCGATGTGCGCCTCGTTGAACGCGGTGTCCAGGCTGGAGCCGCGGTGCCCGGACGTGCCGAACACCACCTGCTGCGCCGGGTCCGCGACGTCCGGCGCGAGGTCGTAGTACGCCCCCACCACCTGGTCGACGTCGATGAGGTCGATGTCCTGGGCCGGCTTCCCCGCGCGCTCGTGCATGGGGTCGATCTTGCCAGTCGTCGCCGCCGGGTGTCAGGGCTGTCCCGCCGCCGTCAGCCTCGGAAGTCCGCCTTGCGCACCAGCCCGTGCACGCCGACCGTGCGGTCGACGACCTGCGAGACGGCGAAGTCGGCCGCCGCGGACAGGTACGCGTACGCGATCGCGCGGTCCAGGCCCTGGTCGTGCTCGAGGAAGTCGAGGGCGTTGACGACGGCGCGCCGCATCGCGACGTCGAGGTCGGAGCCGTTGCCGCCCACCGCGCCGTCCGGGTCGGACAGGCCGATGGGGATCCAGGCGTCGGCGGTCTCGGCGAACGGGTACGAGTACGCGACGGAGGGCGCGTCGCCCGAGCCCGGCTTGCACACGGTGAGGCGGAACGTGCCCCGCAGCGAGCCCTCCATCGCGGTGAGCGCCACCTCGCCGTCGCCCATCGCCATGTGCGGGTCGCCGACGTAGAACAGGGCGCCCGGCGCGCGCACCGGGAGGTAGAACGTGGAGCCCGCGCCCAGCCGGCTGATGTCGATGTTGCCGCCGCCCAGCGTGGGCGGGATCGAGTTCGCCTCGGGGGCGGTGAGCCCCGTGTTCTCCGAGAACGCGACGCCCATCGTGCCGAAGAAGTACCGCAGCGGGAACGACACGCGCGAGCGTCCCTCGCCGATGACCGCCTTGCCGCCCCGGATCTGCGCGAGCACCGACACGTTGCCGTACTCGGTGGGGACGCCGGTGGCGCGGCCGTCCGTCGCGACCGGCGGCATGACCTCGTCGAGCGTGATGCCGGCGGGTGCGCCCGAGGAGGTGAGGGCCAACGCGCCCTTGCCGTGCCGGGACGAGATGACGCCGTACGGCACGCGCGGCACGACGTCGAGCGTCTCGATCTTCAGCACGTCGCCGGGCGCGGCGCCCTCGACGTGCACGGGGCCGGTGATGACGTGCGGTCCGTCGGTGTCGAAGTTCCGCGGGGTGCGGTCGTAGCCCCCGGCGATGGCGACGGCGTCGTCCAGCACCTCGCGGCGTCGGACGCCGCGCTCGCCGAACCACGCGACGGGGTCGCGGCCCTGGTCCTCGAGGATGCCCTCGTGCGACACCGAGTCGATGGTGATCGTGCGGCCCGACCGGACCCGCGTGACGGCGGTCGCGTGCACGGAGGGCACGTAGCCCCACAGGACGTCGTCGACGTCGGAGCGCAGGTAGTGCTCCCCGCGGATGCGGCCCTGGCCCGGCTGCAGGATGCCGCCGAAGCTGCCCGCGCCGCCCCGGCCCGCGGCGGTGGTGCCGCCCGAGGTGGCCGCGGCGGGGACCGCCGCGCCGACCGTCAGCGCGGCCCCGGCGCCCACGCCGGCCGCGGCCTGCAGGAACCGTCGGCGCCCGAGGCCGGCGGTGAGGGTCTCGGCAGCGTCTCGTCCGTCGTGCATGGTGCTCCTCCTGAGGTCGGCTGGGCCCGACGGTAGGGAGCCCGCATGACGCCCGTGTTCGGGACGGGTGTCCGCCGGGTAACGGGCGGGCCTCGTTCGCTGGGAGTTCGCCGTGCCCCGTCTGACGTTCGGCTGCCCGGCGTCTCGACGTCACCGGACGGTTGCCTCGGCCGCCTACCGTCGTCGCCATCGGCATGCCGGAGCGCCCTGACGAGGGCGTGTACTCGATCCGCTCTCTCACGACCCCGGAGGAAGTACATGAACCCCCGCAGCATCCGCCAGGCCTGTGCCGCGGCCGGCGCCGCCTCGCTCGTCGGGCTGGTCCTCGTGGCGCCCGGCGCCGCGGCCGCGCCGTCGCCCGACCCGGCCGAGGTGAAGGCGGCCGCGGCCGCCCAGCGCGCCCAGGCCGGCCTGTACACCGGTCACGTCGACGTCGTCCGCGGCGACGCTGCCGACCCCGAGGTGCTCACCGGCACCGTGTTCCACGACAAGGACGAGGACTCCACCCAGGACAAGGGCGAGAAGGGCGTCGCCGGCGTCCAGGTGTCCAACGGGCGCGACGTCGTCACGACCGACGGCCAGGGGCGCTACCGCCTCCCTGCCTTCGACGACATGACCGTCTTCGTCACCCAGCCCGCGGGCTACCAGGTGCCGGTGGACGAGAACGCCATCGCCCAGTTCAGCTACAACCACCTGCCCGAGGGGTCGCCCGACCTGAGGTACGGCGGCCTCGAGCCCACCGGGCCGCTGCCGAAGGCCGTCAACTTCCCCCTCGGGAAGTCGAAGGCGACCGGCAGGGCGAAGCAGAGCTGCCCGATCGCGGCCGACACCCAGACGTACGACCTCACCCAGGTCGGCTACGCGCGCGACGGCGCCGTCGCGGACCTCATGGCCCGCGACGACTACGCGAGCTGCGGCGTCCTGCTGCTCGGCGACAACGTGGGCGACGACCTGAGCCTGTACCCCGAGCTCAAGGACATCTACGCCGCCGCGAACGGCCCGGTCCGCATGGCGCCCGGCAACCACGACATGGACTACGACGCCGCCGACGACTCCCGGGCCCTGGACACGTTCCGCCAGGAGGTCGGCCCCGGCTACTTCTCCTACGACGTCGGGCAGGCGCACGTCGTCGTCCTCGACAGCATCGTCTACAAGGGCGCCAAGCCGGACGGCAAGAACGGCGGCTACTGGGAGCAGATCGACGACCAGCAGCTCGCCTGGCTCGAGGCGGACCTCGCCGAGGTGCCGAAGAACAAGCTCGTCGTGGTCGCGACGCACGCACCGATCGTCGACCACCGCCAGGTGATCGTGGACAACGCACCGGAGCTGTACGACGTGCTGCGCGGGCGCAACGCGGTGACCGTCGGCGGGCACACGCACATGCTGGAGAACCTGCTGCCGGGCGACACGCGCGCCGAGTGGCAGGCGGGAGGCGTCGAGGAGCTCGAGCACACCCAGCTCGTGGCCGGCGCCGTCTCGGGCGACTGGTACTCCGGCGGCCTCGACGAGCAGGGCCTGCCCTACGCGTACATGGCCGACGGCGCCCGGCCGGGCGTCCTCACCCTGGACCTCGACGGCAACGCGTTCGCCGAGCGGTACACGATCCGCGGGGAGCAGGACGACCTCCAGCTCGCCCTCGGCGTGAACACGCCGCACTGGCGCGACTGGGCCGGCGAGGCGCTCGCGTGGCGCGACGGCGGCAAGGAGGGCGACGCGCCCGCGCTCGGCGACGAGCGGCTGGTGAGCGCCGCCGACCTCGCGGGCGACAGCTGGCTCACCGCCAACTTCTACGCCGGCTCGTCGGCCGCGAGCGTCGAGGTGTCGATCGACGGCGGTGCCGCGGTCGAGGCCGAGCACACGCAGCCGATGACGGGCGAGTCGCTGCGCACCGGCTGGGAGTACTCCGACCCGACGGCGGCCACGCGCAACCTGCTCACCAGCGGGAACGCGACGCGGTCGAACGCGCACCTGTGGCGGCTGCCCCTCCCCGAGGACCTGGGGGCGGGCACGCACGCCGCGACGGTGACGGCCGTCGACAACCACGGCCGGGAGTTCACCGACACCCTGCGGTTCACGGTGGCCGACGACCGGCCCGCCGCGACCGCGACGGTGCTGCGCGGCGACGTGCCGAGCGACGACGCGCCGGTGCAGCCGGCACCGCAGGGCCCCGCCGACCCGGCGGAGCTCACCGCTCGGTGACCGGTACCGCACGCTGACGGGCGTCGCCCCCCGACCCGCTCAGTCGAAGTAGGTCGGCACGTCCAGCGGGCCGCCGTGCGCGACGAACTCGTCGTGCACGGCGGTCCGCAGCGCGTCGTCCGTGAGGTACTCCAGGGCGGTGAGGGCCAGCCCGACGGCGCCGTCGACGGCGGCCGGGACGGCCGCCGCGCCGCCGGCGGCGTCGGCGAACTCGGCGGTGTGCAGGGCCACGTCGGGCGCCGACACCTGGATCAGCGGGTGCATGCCGGGCACGCGGAACGACACGTTGCCGAAGTCGGTGGACGCGGCGAGCGTCTCGGACACGACGCCGGGCGGCAGAGGGTCGCGCCCGCGCCGCCGCTGCGCCGCCACCCAGCGCTCGGTGAGCGCCGCGTTGGTGCGCACGGGCAGGCTCGGCAGGGCGCCGTCGTCCCACACGATCTCGACCTCGGTGCCGGTCATGAGCGCCGCGCCGCGGGCGACGTCGTCGAGCCGCGCCGACAGGTCGCGCAGGGTGTCCGGGTACTTCGACCGGGCGTAGAGCCGCATCACCGCGCGCTCGGTGATGATGCTGGGCCGGGTGCCGCCCTCGACGACGGTCGCGTGCACGCGGTCCACCGGCGGCAGCTGCTGCCGCAGCAGCCCGATGCCCTGGTAGGCGAGGTTCGCGGCGTCGAGCGCGTTGCGCCCCATGAACGGCTGGGCCGACGCGTGGGCGGGGCGGCCCGTGAACGTCCAGGTGAGCAGCCGCCGCCCCAGCCACACCTGCTCGGCGACGTCCTGCCCGTACGGGTGCACCATGATCGCCGCGTCCACGTCGTCGAACGCCCCCGCACGGGCCAGCACCTCCTTGCCGGAGCTCCCCTCCTCGGCGGGGGTGCCGAGCAGGACGACGCGACCCGCGGGCGCGCCCGCCGAGGCCAGGACTCCGCGCAGCGCGAGGAACGCGCCCACCCCGGCGGCGGCGATGACGTTGTGCCCGCAGGCGTGCCCGATGACGGGCAGCGCGTCGTACTCCGCGCAGATCGCGATCGTCGGGCCGTCGCCGGCCCCCGCGAGCTCCGCGCGGAACGCCGTCGGGACGCCGTGCGCGCCGAGCTCGGCGTCGATCCCGTGCCGGGCCAGCACCTCGACCAGCAGGGCGGCGCTGCGGTGCTCCTCCCAGGCCGGCTCCGGGTCGGCGTGCAGGCGTTCGACGACCTCCCGCAGGTCGGGCTCCAGGGCCTCGGCCGCGCGCTCGACGGCGTCCGCGACGGCGGCGGGCAGCAGCGAGGGGGCGACGTCGGCCGGCGGGGCCGACCGCCGGCGCTCCTCGCTCTCGTGGAACAGGTGGTCGAGGTAGGCGGTGCTCGGGCGGGCGGGCTGCGCGGCGTTCGCGTCGGGCACGGTCATGTCAGGCATCGTAGGGAAACCGGCGCGGCGCCCGGGAGGAATCGCGCGAATCTCACGATGCGGACGAATCCGCCGATCTCTCGCCATGGGTGACCGGGGCCACTACGTTCGGGCGGACACGCCCGCGGCGGCGGGCCGACCCGGGGAGACCGCGTGACCAGCACCCTCGACACCCGATCCCGCACCGACCGGTTCCTGGCCGTGGTGGAACGGATCGGCAACAAGCTGCCCGAGCCGTTCACGCTGTTCCTCATCCTGTTCGGCGTCATCGCGCTGGCCTCCACGGGCATGGCGCTCGCGGGCGTCACCGTGCAGATGCCCGGCAGCGACGAGGTGGTCGAGGTCAAGGGCCTGTTCACCGCCGAGGGGATGACCTGGCTCACCGAGAACCTCGGGGAGAACTTCCTGGGCTTCCCGCCGCTGGTCACGGTGCTGCCGATCCTCATGGCGGTCGGCGTGGCGGAGAAGTCGGGCCTGCTCGGCGCCGCCGTGCGGTACGCGTTCGGCTCCGCGCCGCGGTGGGCGCTCGCGTACGCCGTCGGGTTCGTCGGCGTGATGGGCAGCATCATGTCCGACACCGCGTTCATCATCATCCCGCCGCTGGCGGCGATGGTGTTCCGCGCGGCCGGGCGGCACCCGGTCGCGGGCCTGCTCGGCGGGTTCGCCGCGGCCGGCGCGGGGTACTCCACGAACATCCTCGTCACCAGCCTCGACGCGCTCTTCGCGGGCATCACCAGCTCGGTCGCGCAGATCCTGCCGGACCCGGGCTCGCCCGTGAACCCGCTGTCGAACTGGTTCTTCAACGCCGTCTCGTCGATCGCGCTCGCCCTGCTCGCGGGCTTCCTCATCGACAGGGTGCTCGAGCCGCGGATCCGCCGCCAGCGCGTGCCGGTGGAGCAGGTGGCGGAGGACGGCGAGGACCCGCTCGCCTCGGCCTCCGCGGCCACGACGACGGACGAGCGCCGCGGGCTGCGGAACGCTCTGCTGGTGGCGCTCGGCGTCGCGGCGGTCATGGCGGCCGCCGTGCTCGTGCCCGCCTCGCCGTGGCGCAACGAGGACGGCGCGTTCCTGCCCGAGTCGCCGCTGCTCAGCTCGATCGTGTTCATCGTCTTTACGATGTTCCTGGTGCCGGCGATCGTCTACGGGCGCGCGGTCGGCACGGTCCGGCGCATCGAGGACGTGCCGATCATGTTCGGCCAGGCGCTGAAGGACATGATCGGGTTCGTCGTGCTGGCGTTCGTGCTCGGCCAGTTCATCGCGCTGTTCAACTGGTCCGGCGTCGGGCAGTGGATCGCGGTGTCCGGGGCGTCGGCGCTCGAGTCGATCGGGCTCACCGGCTACGGCGCGATCCTCGGCTTCCTCGTCGTCGCGTCGCTGCTCAACCTGTTCATCATCTCGGGCTCGGCGCTGTGGACGCTCATGGCCGCCGTCTTCGTGCCGATGTTCGCCCTCATCGGGTACGAGCCCGCGTTCGTGCAGGCGGCGTTCCGCGTGGGCGACTCGGCGACGCAGATCATCACGCCGCTCAACCCGTACATGATCGTGCTGCTCGCCTACCTGCGGCGGTGGGAGCCGAGCGCCGGCCTCGGCACCGTGATGGCGCGGCTGCTGCCGTTCACGGTCTGCTTCTGGCTGGTGTGGGCCGCCATCCTCACGGTGTTCTTCGTCCTCGACCTGCCCGTGGGCCCGGGCAACGGGATCTTCCTCTCCTCCGCCGGCTGAGCCTGTCGAGACCCTTCGGCCGGGTCTCGACAGGCTCGACGGTCGTGGGGAGCGCTCAGCCGGCGGTGCGGCTCCGGCTCGGGGCGGACTCGTTCCACAGCCGGTCGAGGGCGGTGACGGCGTACGTGTACCGCTCGCCGCCCACGGCCGTCGCGTCCGTGAAGGACTGCAGCACGTGCCCGTCCGAGCGGACCGTGCCGAGAAGCTGCGTGGCGTCCTCGACGTCCACGGGGACGCGGTCCCCGGTGGCCCGGTAGACGGCGAACGACGTCGCGCGCCGCCGGTGCGGCGCCGCGTCCACCCAGCGCAGCCGGACGCCGTCGCGCTCGCGGCGCGCGTGCGTGAGCGTCGGCCGCTCGACGGCGGTGCCGGGCAGGTGCGGCATCGTCGGGACGAGCGCGGGGTGGCTGTAGTGGTCCGCGAAGACCCGCGACATGGAGCCCTGCGGGTCCTGCGGCACGTGCACGGCCGAGAAGTACACGTTGCCGTGCACGGGCGTGCCCTGCTCCGTGACCTCCGCGCAGAACGTGAGGTGGTTGCTGAGCTCCGCCGGGTCGGTGAACACGCCCGACGTCACCTTGTACAGCGCCTCGCCGATGTACAGGTGGGTGCCCGACGTCGCCGCGACGTCGGCCCACCACGGCACGAGCTTGGCGTAGTCCGCGACGGCGAGCCCGAACTGCCAGTAGATCTGCGGGTTGATGTAGTCGAGCCAGCCCTCGAGGACCCACTTGCGGGTGTCGGCGAACTGCAGGTCGTAGCTCTGCGAGCCGCCGGTCTCCGAGCCGCGCGGGTCGGTCGACGCGTTGCGCCAGATGCCGAACGGGCTGATGCCGAACTTGACCCAGGGCTTGAGCTCCTTGATGCGCTCCGAGACGGTCCGGACGAACTCGTCGACGTTGTGCCGCCGCCAGTCCTCGATCGTCGCGAAGCCGCCGCCGTGCTCGGCGTACGTGGCGGCGTCGGGCAGGGTCTGGCCCGCCACGGGGTACGGGTAGAAGTAGTCGTCGAAGTGCACGCCGTCGACGTCGTAGTGCTCGACGCTGTGCAGGATCGCGGCGTAGATGTGCTCGCGCGCCTCCGGCAGGCCCGGGTCGAAGTAGAGCTTGCCGCCGTACGGCCACACCCAGTCGGGGTGCTGTCGGGCCGGGTGCTCGGGCACGAGCTTCGTGGGGTCCGTCTGCATCGACACGCGGTACGGGTTGTACCAGGTGTGCAGCTCGAGGTTGCGGGCGTGCGTCTCCGCCACGACGAACGCGAGCGGGTCGAACCCGGGGTCGCCGCCCTGGGTGCCCGTGAGGTACTGCGACCAGGGCTCGTACGGGCTGGGCCAGAACGCGTCCGCCGTCGGCCGGACCTGCACGAAGACGGCGTTGAGGTGCATGCCGACGGCGACGTCGAGCCAGTGGAGGTACTCGGCCTTCAGCTCGTCCGTGCTCAGGCCGGTGCGCGACGGCCAGTCGATGTTGACGACCGACGAGATCCACATCGCGCGCAGCTCGCGCTTGCGGGCGGTGGTCCCGGCGGCGGCCTTCGGGGTGGCCTCCGAAGCTCTGGCGGGCGTCATCGAGCCGACGGTCACGGACAGCGCCGAGCCCGCCACCCCCGCCGTCGCGAGGGAGAGGAAGCCGCGCCGGTCGAGGGCGCGCTCGCTCGCGCCGTGGTCGGCTCGGCCGGTCGGATCGGGGTGCGTCATTGCAGACCTCCGGTGGTCAGGCGTGGGGTAAGGGAGTTTCACGCTCACGGGTACCTGTGAAGACGAGTGTCGCGGATGCGGTACCGCGCGCGCCACCCCCGCGCCTGTGCTTACCGTGCGTTCGGGCAACGACGCCCCGGACCTTCTGACGCGGAGAGGGCACCACCATGCGCACCGTGCGACGCATCATCACGACCGGAGTCACCCTGGGGATCGCCACGGCGGTGGCCTTCACGAGCGGGGTCGCGGGGGCGGGGGCCGCGGCGGCCGCCGTCCGGCCGCTCCCCGACAAGAGCTACGGGCTCTCCTCCTACTACGGGCCGAGGTGCATGCCCATCAGGGGAGCGTCCACCTCCCACCTCGGCCAGGACATGAGCGCGAAGAAGGGCACCCCGATCAAGTCCGTCGCCCCCGGTACCGTCGTCAAGGCCGGGTCGGCGCCCGGCTTCGGCCAGGTCGTGGTGGTGCGCTCCAACGCCGACGGCGGCAAGGTCTTCGCCGTCTACGGCCACGTCGTCGACGGCGACAAGTACGTGAAGGCCGGCAAGTACGTGAAGCGCGGCCAGCGCATCGCCGACGTCGGCAGCTCCGGCACGTCCACCGCGCCGCACCTGCACCTGGAGATCTGGAAGCGCGAGTACAAGGGCTCCGGCAGCACCACCGACCCGCTGCCGTGGATGAAGAACCACGGGGCGTCGCTCACCGCCGGCGCGGCGTGGGCGTACAAGCGGGTCGTGCCGAAGTCCTGCAACTACTACACGACCACCAAGGTCAACCTGCGCTCCGGCCCGGGCACCGGCTACCGCGTGCTCAAGACCGTCAAGGTCAACCGCTGGCTCACCGCCAAGCCCGGCGCCGGCTCGGGCGTGTGGCGCAAGGTGAGCTACGGCGGCACGACCGGCTGGATGCACGCGAACTACGTCTCCCCGGGGCTCACCTCGCTGGGGACGCGGTACGTGAAGGTCGACGGCCTGCGGCTGCGCTCGGGCCCCGGCACCGGCTACAAGGCCATCGACACGCTCAACAAGGGCAAGGCCGTCAAGAAGATCTGGGACTCCTCCGGCGGGTGGGTCAAGGTGTTCGTCAACGGCCACCAGGGCTACGTCGCGTCGAAGTACGTCGGGTCGACGAAGCCCTGAGCGCCGGGCGTCAGACGGCGTGCCGGTCCGTGGCGTTGAGCCGCGCGACCGTCGCGTCGTAAGCGCCCGACGTCTCGGCGAAGCGGAGGAACTTCACGCCCTCGACGAGGATCTCGTGGGCGTCGGGACGGGCCGCGAGGAGGTCGACCACCTCGTCGGCGAACGCGTCCAGCGGCATGGCGACCGGGTTGTCCTCCTGCCCCGGCATGAGGGCCGTGCGGACCGCGGGCGGCACGATCTCGATCACCTGCACGCCCGCCGGCTCGAGCTGCAGCCGGATGCCCTCGCTCAGCCGGTGGACCGCGGCCTTGGTCGCGTTGTACGTGGGCGTCACGGCGAGCGGCACGTGCGCCAGCCCCGAGGAGACCGTGACGAACGCGGCGCCCGAGCCCGCCGCGGCGCGGGCACGCAGGTGCGGCAGGAACGCGGCGGCCAGGCGGATCGGGCCGAGCAGGTTGGTGGTCACCGTGCGCTCGGCGGTGGCGAGGAAGTCGGACGAGGTCCAGTCCTCGGGCTGCATGATGCCCGCCATGGCGACGACGGCGTCCAGGCCGGGGTGGCGCTCCAGCACCACGTCGCGGGCCGCCTCGATGCTTGCGGCGTCGGCGGTGTCGACGCGGACGGCCCCGATCCCGGGGTGGGCGGCGACGATCTCGTCGAGCAGGGCGGTGCGGCGGCCGCCCACGATCACGGTGCTGCCGCGGGCCCGGAGCCGGAGGGCGAGCGCGAGGCCGATGCCGCTGGTCGCGCCGGGGACGAAGACGGTGCTGCGGGTGAGGTCCATGCCCCTCACCCTGCGCGGCCCGGCGCGCGGGCGGGAGAGGAGCGGTCGTCGGGGGACCGACGATCCCTGGCTGCGGCCTGGCCCGACCGGCGGCGGCGGCGGACGATGGGCGCATGGAGCGTGCCGCCGACCGTCGAGAGCTGGCCGAGTTCCTGCGCCGTCGCCGGGAGGCGGTGCAGCCCGCCGACGTCGGCCTGCCCACGGGCGCCCGACGTCGCACCGCGGGGCTGCGGCGGGAGGAGGTCGCGGCGCTCGCCGCCATGTCGGCCGACTACTACACGCGGCTGGAGCAGCAGCGCGGCCCGCAGCCCAGCGAGCAGATGCTCGCGTCGCTGGCGCGGGCGCTCCGGCTCACGGACGACGAGCGCGACTACCTGTTCCGCGTGGCCGGTCGGGGGGCGCCGGACCGGGTGACGATGTCGTCCCACGTGTCGCCCGCGCTGCTGCGCGTGCTCGACCGCCTGTCCGACACGCCCGCCCTCGTGCTGTCCGCGCTCGGCGAGACGCTCGTGGCCAACGATCTCGCCGTCGCGCTGCTGGGCGACCGGTCGGCGCTGACGGGGTGGGCGCGCAGCGACGTCTACCGCTGGTTCACCGACCCGTCCGAGCGGCTGCTGTACCCCGAGGACGACCGCGACCGGCAGGGGCGCTCGCTCGTGTCCACGCTGCGTGTGGCCCACGGGATGCTCGGCCCGCGCTCGCGCGCGGGCGAGCTGGTGCGTGAGCTGCGGGAGCGCAGCCCCGAGTTCGCCGAGCTGTGGGACCGGCACGAGGTGCACCAGCGGTTCGCCGACCACAAGACGCTCGTGCACCCGCAGGTCGGGCCGATCGAGCTGGACTGCCAGGTGCTGTTCACCGAGGACCAGACGCAGGCGCTGCTGGTGCTCACCGCGCCGCCGCGCTCCGAGGCGGAGGAGAAGCTCGCCCTGCTCGCCGTCCTGGGCCAGCAGGCCATGGCGCGCTGACCCCGGCGCGATGCAAGAACAGGCAGTTGTGCACTTTCTCGCGGCCTACGGGGTGCACAACTGCCTGTGCCGCGAGGTGCGTGTCGCTTGGCATGCCTTCGTGGCGAGAGTATGGTCCTCGGCATGGCATCGAAGCCCTCACACAGAGCGCTGCAGGAACCCGCGTTCCTCGTCCTGTCGGCCCTCGCGCAGGGGCCGGCGCACGGGTACGGCATCTCCAAAGACGTCGAGGAGAGCTCAGGCGGGCGCGTCGCGCTGCGCGCCGGCACTCTTTACGGCGCGATCGACCGGCTCGTCGCCGCCGGACTGGTCGAGGTGGACCACGAGGAGGTGGTCGACTCCCGGCTGCGGCGCTACTACCGCCTGACCGTCGAGGGCGGCACCCGGCTCGATGCCGAGGCCCGCCGGGCCGAGGCGCAGGCACGCCAGGCGCTGGAGCGCCTCGCGGCGCGGCGGATGTCCCGACCGGGCCGCGCCGTCACCGGCGGTCTCGGGGAGGTGCCGGCATGAGCGCCGACCGCCCCGACCCGACCGACGTCACCGCTGTCGTCCCCGCGCTGGTGCGCGACTATCGCCGGCTGCTGCGGCTGTTCCCGTTCGCGTACCGCCGCGCACACGGCGCCGAGATGCTCGGCCACCTGCTCGACGCCGCCGCGCCCGGGCAGTCGCGACCCGCGCGCGGGGACGTCGTCGACCTGCTGCGCGCCGCCGCGCGGGAGTGGGCGCTTGCGCCGCTGGGACCCACGCCGGAACGACGACGCCGGGGCGCCGTCGGCGTGCTCGTCGTGCTCTCCGTCGTGCTCGGCTACCCGGCGGCGTCCTCGCTCGGCGCGGTGGCGCAGGGCGTCGCCCACGGGCACGATGTCGCCGGGCTCGGCGTCGCGGTGCCGCTCGCCCCGGGGTGGGCGCTGTGGGTCCTCGCCTCCCTCGCGCTCGCCGCCGGTTTGTTCCGGGCCGCCGTGCGGCTGCTCGGCGCGGCCGCGGCTGCGACCTGGGTCGCGCTGGGCGGCATGACAGTCGTCGGGGCGACGGGTGGTGGTCTGTTCCCGGTGCTCTCCGGGCTCGGGTGGGCGGTCGCGCAGTCGGCCCTCGTCGTGGCCGCAGCGGTGCTCGCCGCGTCCCAGGGGCTCGTCCCGGCTCCCCGGGGCGTCGCCGGGCTGGTCCGAGTGGCCGGTGCCGTCGGCGCGCTGATGCCGGTCGTCGCGCTCGCTCGCACGGCCCTGGGGCTCGTGCCATGGTGGCCGCCGTACGACGCGCCGTTCGCGGATCTCGGCGGCGGCATCGTCGTGGTCGGCACGTGTGTGCTCGCCGGGGGCCTGCTGGTGTCGCGCCGTGCCCGGCAGGCGCTGCCCGTCCTGGCGGGCGTCGGCGCGGCCGTCGTCGTGGGACGGACCGGGCTGATGGGCTCGCGGGGGCTCCTGCCGATGGACGTCGTGGACGAGGGAAACCTCTGGGTGCTCCTCGCGATCACTCTCGTCGCCACGGCCTCCGCGCGCTGGGTCGTCAACCGGGTGGACGAGCTCGCCGACGCCCGCGCCAGCCTCCGGCCGGGTGCCGAACAGGCGGTTGGTCCCGGGATGGGCGCCGTCTGACGCTCATACCGGGACCAACCGCATGTTCGGCGCACCGGGGTCAGGCGAGGTAGTCCTCGACCAGCCGGGCGGCGATGCCGGTGTACGACGCGGGCGTGAGGTCCGCGAGGCGCGCGGCGACGTCGTCGGGCAGGCCGAGGCCGGCGACGAACTCGCGCATCCGAGCGGCGTCGACGCGCTGCCCGCGCGTGAGCTCCTTGAGCCGCTCGTACGGGTTCTCCATGCCCTCGACGCCGGCGACGGATGCGGCGCGCATCGCAGACTGGACGGGCTCGCCGAGCACCTCCCAGTTGTGGTCGAGGTCGTCGGCCATGAGCGCGGCGTTGACGTTGAGCGCCTTGAGGCCGCGGCGGACGTTGTCGATCGCGAGCAGCGAGTGGCCGAACGCCGGGCCGATGTTGCGCTGCGTGGTGGAGTCGGTGAGGTCGCGCTGCAGGCGGGACGTCACGAGCGTGGCCGACAGGGTGTCGAGCAGCGAGCACGAGATCTCGAGGTTCGCCTCGGCGTTCTCGAACCGGATCGGGTTGACCTTGTGCGGCATGGTCGACGAGCCGGTGGCCCCCGCGACGGGGATCTGCGTGAAGAAGCCCCACGATATGTACGTCCACACGTCGGTCGCGAGGTTGTGGAGGATGCGGTTGAAGCGGGCGACGTCGGCGTAGACCTCGGCCTGCCAGTCGTGCGACTCGATCTGCGTGGTCAGCGGGTTCCAGACCAGGCCCAGGTGCTCGACGAACGCCTCCGACACGGCCGGCCAGTCGGCGCCCGGGACGGCGACGACGTGCGCGCCGTAGGTGCCGGTGGCCCCGTTGAGCTTGCCCAGGTACTCGGCGCCCTCGACCCGGCGCAGCTGACGGCGCAGGCGGTGCGCGAGGACGGCGAGCTCCTTGCCCATCGTCGTCGGCGTGGCCGGCTGACCGTGCGTGCGGCTGAGCATCGGGACCTCGGCGTGCTCGCGCGCCATCTCGGCGAGCTGGTCGGTCAGCGCGGTCGCGGCGGGCAGCCACACCTCGCGCACGCCGCCCTGCACCATGAGCGCGTAAGACAGGTTGTTGATGTCCTCGGACGTGCACGCGAAGTGCACCAGCTCGCTCGCGGCGGGGAGGCTGGTCTCGCCGAGGACCTCGGGCGCGGCGGCGATGCGGCGCTTGATGAAGTACTCGACGGCCTTGACGTCGTGCACCGTCTCGCGCTCGATGGCGGCGAGCTCGGCGATCTCGTCCGCGCCGAACGCGGCGGGGATCCGGCGCAGGTAGGCGATCTCGGCGTCGGTCAGCGTGGGGGCGCCGGGGACGACGGCGCCGGGGGTCGCCGTCGTGCCGTTGCACAGCGTGACCAACCACTCGACCTCGACGTGGATGCGCGCCCGGTTCAGCGCGGCCTCGCTGAGGTGGTCCACCAGCGGCGCGACGGCGCCGCGGTAGCGGCCGTCGAGCGGCCCCAGCGCGATCGGCGGGGTGACGTCCGCGAGAGTGACGCGGGTCGGGACGGCTGTGGACTCTGTCGGCGAGGTCTGCGGCGCGGGGGAGGTCACGGCCCACATTCTCCCACGGGCCCAGACGGACGTGGTGAGCGCGATCTCGGGGACAGGCCGACCGCGACCTGTCCCCGAGATCGCGCTCACCACGATCGCCGGCGCCCGGTTCAGCCGAGGAGCGGGTAGCTCCCGCGGACCGTGCCTCGCGGGTCGCGGGCCCGCTTGAGGTCGCGCAGCCGGGCGAGGGCGTCGTCGTCGTACGCGGCCGCGACGCTCTCGCCCGGGGCGAGGAACGTGGCGGGCTTGCGCAGCGTGGCGACCCTCGCGAGCTCGGCCGGCAGCGCCTCGAGGCGGTGGCCGACGGCGGCCGCGAGGCTCGGCTCGAACGCCAGACCGAACGCGTACAGCAGGTAGGGCTCGTCGATCGCGCCCAGCGCGCCCGCGCCGTCGCCCGGCGCGGCCAGGGCGCCGCCCAGGTGCCGCAGCTGGAGCACGAGCAGCGGCGCGACCGAGGTCGTGAACAGGCGCTCCACCGCCTCGTCGTCGATCCCCTGCAGCAGCTCGGCGCGGCCCTTCCCCGCGGAGGGGTCGGTCGGGTCGGCGGTGATGCCGCCGACGTCGGCCGGCGCGACCGGGCCGATCGCCGCGTCGACGCCCGGCCCGAGGACGTCGGGGACGGCGGCGAACGGGGCGAGCAGCGTCCGGGCCTCGGCCGCGTCGCCGAGGTACGCGGCGTGCACGACGACGACGGCCGGGGCGCCGGGCGCCTCCACCCGCGACAGCCAGACGCTGAGCTCGGCCGGGGCCGTGGCGGTGACCTCGCGGAAGGCGCCGAGGACCTCGGCGGCGCGCGCGGCCGGCCAGGCGACCTTGCCGCCCGCGAACGCGGGCAGCTCGACCAGGTCGATCTCCATCGCCGTCACGACGGCCAGGTCGCCGCCCCCGCCGCGCAGCCCCCAGAACAGCTCGGGGTCGGAGGCGGCGGTGACGGTGACCTTCTCGCCCGCGGGGGACACGACGTCGAACGACCGCACGTGGTCGGCCGCCAGGCCGTGGGCGCGGCTGAACCACCCCAGCCCGCCGCCGAGGGTGTAGCCGACGGCGCCGACGCCAGGGGCGCTGCCGAGCAGGGTCGTGAGGCCGTGCGGGGCCGCGGCGGACTGCACGGCTCCCCACGACGCCCCGGCGCCGACCCGGGCGGTGCGGCGCACCGGGTCCACCTCGACGGCGTCGAGCGCGCGGGTGCGCAGGAGGACGGTGCCCACCACGTCGCCCGACGCGCCGTGGCCCGTCGACTGGGCGGCGACCGTCAGCCCGGCGTCGCGCGCGTGCCGCACCGTGGCGGCGACGTCGTCGGCGTCAGCGGCCTCGACGACGGCCGCGACGGGCTGCCGGACGGCGAGGTTCCAGGGGGTCGCGGCGGCGTCGAACGCGTCGTCGCCGGGCAGGAGCACCCGCCCGCGCAGGTCGCGGGCGAGGGCGGGGGAGAAGGTGTCGTTCGAGGTCAGATCGTTCGAGGTCAGGGAGGTCATGCGGGCTCCTGGTCGAAGGGCCGGTGTCGCACCCTCGTGGTTCGGTGTCACCGGCAGCGTGCGCTGTCACCTCTCTGACACGGCCCGACGAAGGAGTGTGACCGGTGAGCACGGATCAGTTCGCGGCAGGCCGGCTCACGGCGGACCAGTTCGAGGCGTTCCGGCCGCACCTGCGTGCGGTCGCGTACCGGGTGCTGGGGTCGACGGCGGACGCGGAGGACGCCGTGCAGGACGCGTGGGTGCGCGCGCACGCCGCCGGCGCCGCAGGGGTGGAGAACCTCGGCGGCTGGCTCACGACGATCGTCGGACGGGTGGCGCTCAACCTGCTGCGCTCGCGCGGGACGCGCCGGGAGACGGCGTGGGACGGGCACCTGCCGGACCTGCTCGTGGCGCCGGCCGACGGGCCGGCCGACCCCGAGCGGCGGGCGGTCGAGCAGGACGACCTCGGCTCCGCGCTGATGGTCGTGCTGGACACCCTGGCTCCCGCCGAGCGCGTCGCGTTCGTGCTGCACGACCAGTTCGCGGTCCCCTTCGAGGAGATCGCGCCGCTCGTCGACCGGTCGCTCCCCGCCACGCGTCAGCTCGCCAGCCGCGCGCGCCGCAAGGTGCGCGACGCCGTGCCCGTGCAGGACGACGTCGCGCGGCGTCGGGAGGTCGTCGCCGCCTACCTCTCCGCGTCGCAGGCGGGGGACTTCGACGGCCTCGTGGCGCTGCTCGACCCGGAGGTCGTGGTCCGCCTCGACTACGGGCCGGGGGAGCTGTCCCGCGTGCTGCGGGGCGCGCAGGCCGTCGCGGAGCAGGCGCGCCTGCACTTCGGCACGGCGCGCTTCTCGCGGCTCGCGCTCGTGGCCGGCTCGCCCGGCCTGGTCACCGTCCTCGAGGACGGGACGGTCTACTCGCTGCTCGCGTTCACGGTGCGGGACGGCCGGGTGGCCGGCATCGACATCCTGTCGGACGCCGCCCGGCTCGCGGGGGTGCCGGAGGCATAGCGGACGTCGGTCTCGGACGTCGGTATCCGACGTCGGCTTCGGACGCGGGGACGGCGCGGCGCGGTGGGGAGCCTGTCCCCAGGGCGGCGCCGTCCACAGGCCGAAGTCGCGCCCGGAGTCACGGTCGGGGCGCGGCCTAGCGTCGCGGGCATGACCTCACCGGCCCCACCCTTCTCGTCCCCGGCACCCGACCCGAGCGCCGCCCGTGCCGCCGTCCTCGTGGCGCGCCACGACGTCCTCGACGCCACTGCGGGCGCACGGCGCAGCCTGGCGGTGGCCTGGCAGTCGACGGCGGCCGACCGGTTCCGCGACGACGTCGGCGCCCTGCTCGCCGACCTCGACGCCGATCTGCGGCTCCTCGAGGGGGCTGCCGAGGTGCTGGCCCGGTGACGCGCGGGCTGCCGCCCGAGGAGACCCTGGACGTCGTGGGCGGCCGGGCCCTCGCCCAGGTCGACGCCGAGGCCGTGCAGGGCGCGGCGGTGCTGCTCGACGGCGTGGCGGAGGGCCTGCGGCGGGCGTCCCACCGGTCGTTCGGCGCCGCCGGGACCCTGCGGGGTGCGGCGTGGGCCCCCGACCCGTGGCCGCGACCGGCC
>JADHZE010000410.1 GCA_026934365.1 Isoptericola sp. QY 916
CGGTGCGCACCGCGTTGCCCACCTGGCTCGCGACCGCGTCGAGCCCGGTCGCGGTCACCAGGGCGTCCAGCTCACGCTGGACCGCGGGCCCCATCTGCCACGGCACCTCCGCCGGCGTCTGGGCCAGCAGCAGCCGCGCCGCGACGTCCAGCTCCGCGGCCGCGCGCCCGGCCGCGACCGACCGCCGCGCGCACGCCTCCTCCAGCAGCCCCCGGACCCGGTCGATCCCCTCGCCCGTCTTCGCGGACACCCCCTGCACGAACACGCCGGTCAGGCCGTCGTCCTCGAGCAGTCGCGCCAGGTCGGCCAGCAGGTTCTCCCGCTGCGCGTCCGGCACGGTGTCCACCTGGTTGAGCAGCACCACCATCGACGACTCGGAGCCCACGGACTCGCGCAGGTACCCCGAGTGCAGGGCGTCGTCCGCGTACTTCTGCGGGTCCACGACCCAGACCAGCAGGTCCACGAGCGGCAGCACACGGTCCACGACCTCGCGGTGCGCCGGCTCGACCGAGTCGTGGTCCGGCAGGTCGAGCAGCACCAGCCCGGCGAGCTTCTCCTCGTCCTCGCCGTCGAGCTCGCCGCCCTGGGTGATGCGGCGCTCGCGGTCCACGCCCACCCAGTCCAGCAGCGCCTCCGCGCCGTCCGACCAGGAGCACGCCGTCACGCGCGCCGTCGTCGGCCGCTTCACGCCCACGTCGGCGAAGCTCAGCCGCGACACCTTGTTGAACAGGCTGGACTTGCCCGAGCCCGTGCCCCCGGCGAACGCCACCACCGTGTGGTCGACGCCGAGCGCGAGCCGCTCCCGCACCCCCTCGACCGCGGCCGACACGCGCTGCGACGTGGCGTCGTCGAGCCGGGGCCCGGCGATCTCGAGCGCCTGCGCGAGGTCCTCGGTGCGGGCGCGCAGCGTCGCGTCGTGGGACGGGCTCTCGGTCATGTCAGCCTCCTGAGCTCGGCGAGCCGGACGCGCAGCCCCGCGGCCGCGTCGTCGGCGGGTTCGGACGGACCGAGGTCGTCCAGCACGGCCTGCACCTCGGCGTCGACGACGGCAGCCGCGCGGTCGCCGAGGTCGTCGCGCAGGGTGGCGACGGGC
>JADHZE010000411.1 GCA_026934365.1 Isoptericola sp. QY 916
CGGACGCCGTGGCGGCCGCGGGCGGCACGACCCGCCGCGCCGACGCCGCCGCGCTCAACCTGGCGCGGGCGGTCGTCGACGGCGAGCAGATCCGCGTGCCGAGGCCAGGGGAGCAGGTCACGTCGGCAGGAGGCGCGCCCGACGGCGCCGGCGAGGACGGGACCGGAGGCGGGTCCGACGCGTCGGCGGGTGGTGCCGTGAACCTCAACTCCGCGGGGGCGGCGGACCTCGAGGAGCTGCCCGGCATCGGCCCCGCGCTGGCCGAGCGGATCGTCGCGTGGCGCGACGAGAACGGGCCGTTCACCAGCGTCGACGAGCTCGACGAGGTGTCCGGGATCGGACCGTCCGTCCTCGGACAGGTCCGCGACCTGGTCACGCTGTGACGCCGCCCGTCCGGTCGGACGCCACCGGCGGGTCTGCCGACGCGGTCCCGTTGCCGGTATCCGTCCCGGCGACCGGGCCGGCCGCGCGACGGACCGACCTGGCGTCGCCACCGACGCGGCGTGTCGACCTGCGTCTCGTGCCGGCCGCCCTGGTGTCGTGGGCCGCCGCCTGGGCGTTCACGGGGCCGATGCTGGGCTGGGCCCGGACGGTGGCTGTGGGGGCGGCCCTCGCCGCTGTCGTCGCAGGGGCTGCGGTCGTCGCGGCGCGTCCCGCCCGGTGGGCGCCGTCGGACCCGTGGCGGTCGCGGAGCCCCGGGCGGAGCGAGGCCGAGCCCACTGGGGCGGGCCGGCGCCGGCGGGGCGGCGTGAGGTCCGCCGGTCTGCACGTCGTCGTCGCGCTGGCCTGCCTCGCTGCGGTGTCGCTCGGGGCGCACGCCCAGGTGGCACGGCAGGCGCCCCTGCGGTCGCTGGTCGGGCAGGGCGCGCACGCCGAGCTGGTCGGTCGCGTCGTGTCGGAGCCGCGGCCCGCCGCGTTCGGCGACGGCGAGCGCTGGCAGGTGGCCGTGCGGCAGGTGACGGCGCGCGGGATCGCGTCGTCCGCCGCGGGGCTCGTCGAGGTCACCGCGGACGGAGCGGCCCCACGCTACGGGGCGACGGTCGCGGTCT
>JADHZE010000412.1 GCA_026934365.1 Isoptericola sp. QY 916
CGCCCGCCCGGACCGTCCGGTCCGCCGCCTCTCGTGCGCCCGGCACCAGGGACAGCAGCACGGCGTCCCGGACCCGGACGTCCGCGAGCGCCACCGCCAGGCGACCGAGGCGTGCCGGGGGCAGCTCGACGTCGCCGGCCGGACAGGTGCGCAGCTCCGCGGCCGCCTGTCGCACCAGGTCGCACCAGACGCCGTAGGCCTCGGTGCGCCAGCGACCCGGCCCGTCAGGTGCCGTCGCACGGGGCGTCGCACGGGCCGGCTCACGAGACGCCGCACCGGTGGCGTCACCTGCCGCCGCACGCGCCCGCTCCGCACGTCCCGCCGCCTTGGCGACTCGGTCACGCACTCCCGCCGGCAGCGTACGGACCCGGTACGCCTCCTGCTCCGAGCGGGCGATCGCCCGCCCCGCGACCACGAACGCCGCCCCCACCTCGCCGTGCTCGAGCTCGCTCGTGGGTCGTCCTCCCGCCGGACAGCACGCGGGGTCCGTGCAGTCGAGGCCGCGATAGCCGTCCGGGCCGACGAGCCAGGTCTCCACGTCGACCGTCGGGCCCAGGGACTCCTCCAGCGCCCCGACCGCGGCCGCCTCCCACGCCCGGACCCGGTCCGGCGGTGACGCGGTGTAGAGCACGACGAGCGCCAGGCGGGCCCCGACCCGGGCGGCCGCCCGGGCGACGACGGCCGCGCTTCCCGTCGTCCCGGCGCCCGCCTCGTCCCCGGGGTCGCCGACGGGTCCGTCGAGGTCGGGCAGGCCGGTCCGTGCGACGAGGCCGACCCGGCCCTCGTCGGTGACCGCGACGACGACCACGCACTCCCGCGGGCGGAACCCCAGCAGGTACGGCACGGCCGCGAGCAGGTCGCGGGACGAGCGGAGCACGAGCGGGGTGTCGAAGGCGGTGCCGGGCTCCCCGGCGCGGTCGGTGGCGTATGCGGCGTCCATGGGTCCGATCCCAGGGCACGACCGCGGGCCCCGGCGCCGCGGGCCGCCCCGCTGTGGACGGCACCCCGCTGGGGGCAGGCTCCGTGGCCT
>JADHZE010000413.1 GCA_026934365.1 Isoptericola sp. QY 916
GACCGGGGCCGCCGTGCGTGCGCTCGTGCTGCGCGTGCACGACGACGGCGTGGGCGGCGCCGCGGTGCGTGCCCCCGACCCGTCGGGCAGGGGCAGCGGCCTCGCCGGGCTCACGGACCGGCTGTCGGGCGTCGACGGCACGCTCCGGGTGGTCAGCCCCGCGGGAGGGCCTACGGTGATCACCGTGACCATCCCGCTGCCCGCCCCCGGGTCCCGCCGATGACGCCCGGGGCGTCGACCGGCCCGGCGACCGGCTCGGGCCCGCTGCGCGTCGTCGTCGCCGAGGACTCCGCCATCCTGCGCGACGGCCTCGTCGCGCTCCTGTCCCGCCGCGGGCACGACGTCGTCGCGGCGGTGCCCGACGGCGACGCCCTCGTCCGCGAGGTCACGACCCTCGCCGCCGCCGGCGCCCTGCCCGACGTCCTCGTCGCCGACATCCGCATGCCGCCGTCCCACACGGACGAGGGGCTGCGTGCGGCCGAGGCGCTGCGCGCCGCGCACCCCGGGCTGCCGGTGCTCGTGTTCTCGCAGTGGGTCGAGACACGCTACGCGTCGCGGCTGCTCGAGGGCGACCCGCGCGGCGTCGGCTACCTGCTCAAGGACCGCGTCGCCGACGTCGGGGACTTCGTCGCCGCGCTCGGCCGCGTCGCGGCGGGGGAGACGGTGCTCGACCCGGAGGTGGTGCGCCAGCTCATGGGCGCGCACCGCTCGCCGGAGGACGACGTGGCCCGCCTGACGCCGCGCGAGAAGGAGGTCCTGGAGCTCATGGCGCAGGGCCGCTCCAACGGCGCCATCGCGGAGCAGCTCTACCTGTCGTACGGGGCGGTGGAGAAGAACGTCGCCGCCATCTTCACGAAGCTCGACCTGCCGCAGGACTCCGCCGACCACCGGCGCGTGCTCGCCGTCCTGCGCTACCTGGGCGTCGACGCCTGACACGTCAGGAGGCGGCGGGTTCAAGCGGTCGTCGCAACACGCGTCGTCAGGCTGCCAAGAGTAGGCGGTTGAGTGCTTCGGCGGGCTTGG
>JADHZE010000414.1 GCA_026934365.1 Isoptericola sp. QY 916
GGCCTCCACACCCTGAACAGCCCTCTGACCTGCACAAACGTCCGTCATCCCCAGATTCCACAACCCCGAGGACGATGCCGGTGAGGTTCATGCGGGTCCTTCGGGCGGGGTCTGCGGCGCGGTGCGATCGGGACGTGACTCGGTGTGCGGGCACGACGACAGGCCCAGCTCTCCCCGGGACGCACGGGGTTCCGGGGACACGTCGTGGCCGGGGAACCGTGCGACCGGCGGGGGCGCCGGGCGTGCCGCACCAGACTACGCCGACCCTCCGACGTCGCCCCGCGAGGTAGTACGGGTGCTGCCGAGGTAGTACGAACCTTGCCCAGGTAGTACGAGGCCTGCCGAGGGAATGCTCCCTCGGCAGGCCTCGTACTACCTCGCGGGCTCCCGTACTACCTCGCGGAGACCGGTACTACCTCGGCAGGTGCAGGACTACCTCGCCGGGCCCGTCGCGGCGGTCAGCTGCCCGGGATGCGGCTGGTCAGGTCCTCGGGGAGCTGGTCGCGGATGCCGTCGGGCAGGCGGTCCAGCAGGTCCTCGCAGGAGACGGGGTCGCCCGCCTGGCACTGGCCGCCGAGCTCCTGGAGCTGGTCGGCGCCGCCGAGGGTGCCGGCGAGGTCCTGCAGGTCGCCGAAGGAGAGGTCGCCGGTGAGGCCGCCGAGCAGCAGGTCCGGGACGGACAGGTCCGTCTGCGTGAGCTGCTCCGCCTCGTCCAGAGCCTGCTGGATGTCGTCGCCGTAGGTGTTCCAGAGCCACAGCCCGGCGATGACCACGAGCGCCGTGAACACCACCTGGATCGACCCGAACGCGATGCCCGTCTTGGCCATGCCACGCCCGCCGGAGCGGCGACGGCGGGTCCGGTCCAGGCCGATGCCGCCCAGGATGATCGCGAGCACGCCCAGCAGCGGCACGACGAACCCGAGGATGCCGGTGATCAGCGCCGCCACGGCCGTCGGCTCCGTGCCGCGGCTCGCGGGCTCCGGGGCGGCCCGGCCCGGCC
>JADHZE010000415.1 GCA_026934365.1 Isoptericola sp. QY 916
GTCGAGCTCGCGCCGTGCGCCCTCCACGCGGCCGAGGATCTCCTCCGCGCGTGCGGCGAGGAGGCGGCCCGCCTCGGTGAGGCGGACGCCGCGGCCCGCGCGCTGCAGCAGGGCGATCCCCGCCTCCGCCTCGAGCCGCGCCAGGTGGTGGCTCACCGACGGCTGGGCGTAGTGCAGCTCGCGCGCCGCCGCGGTCACGGACCCGGTGCGCGCGACGGCGGCCAGGACGCGCAGGCGCGTGAGGTCGAGGTGGGGCGGGGGAGCGGGTTCGACGGACACGGCGCCAGCCTACGACCAATCATCGGCCGTATCGATGACGGACAGTCAGAACAGGCATTGGACCTATCGATCGACACGGGGCGATCCTGCTGTGATGACGACGACTCCGCAGCCTGCCCACGAGGTGCCCGCGCCGCCGACGATGCGCGACGTGCTGGCCGCCGCCCGGCGGATCGAGGGGCTCGTCGTCCGCACGCCCGCCCTGGCCCACCCGGAGCTCGACCGCGCCGCCGCGTCGGCCGGCGCCGCCGGAGCGAGCCTCGTCGTCAAGCACGAGAACCTGCAGCACACGGGCGCGTTCAAGGTGCGCGGGGCGCTGAACCTCCTGCTCGGGTTCGACGACGACGAGCGCCGGCGCGGCATCGTCGCCTACTCCACGGGGAACCACGCCCAGGCGCTGGCCCATGCCGCCCGCCGCACCGGCACGGCCTGCACGATCGTCATGCCCGACCACCCGAACCCCCTGAAGGAGCGGGCCGTGCGCGACCTCGGCGCCGACGTCGTGCTGCACGGGGCGACCTTCGACGACGCCCGGGCCCGCGCCGGCGAGGTGGCCGCCGCCACCGGGGCGCGTCTCGTGGGCGCGGCGAACGAGCCGGTCCTCGTCGCCGGCGTGGCCACCGCGACGCTCGAGCTCCTGGAGCAGGCGCCGGACCTCGAGGTGCTCGTCGTCCCCGTCGGCGGGGGCTCCGGCGCCG
>JADHZE010000416.1 GCA_026934365.1 Isoptericola sp. QY 916
CCGCCGATGGCGAACCACGGCGTCGTCGGGCGGGTCGCCGCCACCTCGCGCAGCAGGTCGAGCCCGACGGCCGCGCGGCCGGGCTTGGTGGGCGTGGCCCACAGCGGGCCGACGCAGAAGTAGTCGACGTCCGGGTCGGCCTCCGCCGCGGCGGCCTGGTCCGCGGAGTGCGTGGACCGGCCGAGCACCGGCGCCGGCCCCAGCAGCGACCGCACGGCGGGCACCGGCAGGTCGCGCTGCCCCATGTGCACCACGGGCGTCCCGGTGAGCTGCGCGACGTCGGCCCGGTCGTTCACCGCCCAGAGCGCGCCGTGCTCCGCGGCGACGCGGGCGACCACCTCCTGCAGCTCGAGCTCGCGCGCGACGTCGAGCGTCTTGTCCCGCAGCTGCACGACGTCGACGCCGCCCGCGAGCGCTGCGTGGAGGAAGTCCTCCAGGTCGCCGCGCTCCTCGCGGGCGTCGGTGCACAGGTACAGGCGGGCGTCGGCGAGGCGGGCGCGGGGCGCGTCGGGAGCGGTCTCCGGGGCGGCACCGTGGTCGGGCGCGGTCGTGGTCACGCCGGTCAGGGTAACCACGGCCCGGGTTACAGTGGCCGCGCACGGGAGCCCCGCTCGGGGCTGAGAGGGCGTAGGAGCCGACCGTCGAACCTGATCTGGGTCATGCCAGCGAAGGGAGCGCACATGCCCACGCCCAGCAGTCCGTCCGACGCCCTGTCCGGCACCCTGTCCGACACCCTGTCCGACATGGTCGTCGTGGGCGGCGGGATCGTCGGCCTCTCCGTGGCCTGGCGCGCCGCAGCGAGCGGTCTGTCCGTCACCGTGCTCGACCCGTCGCCCGGCGAGGGCGCCACCCGCGCCGCGGCGGGGATGCTCGCGGCTGTCAGCGAGTCCGACTTCGGCGAGCGGGAGCTCGCCCGCCTCAACGTCGCCTCGGCCGCGCTCTGGCCCGACTTCGCCGCCCG
>JADHZE010000417.1 GCA_026934365.1 Isoptericola sp. QY 916
CGCGCGACCCGGGCTCGAGCGGGTCCGACGTGGCCAGGCGCACCGGCACCGGCGCCGCGCGCAACGACCACCGCGTGCCGGACGGGTCGTGCGCCACGATCCGCGTCGGGCCGCGCAGCAGCGACGCCACCAGCAGACCGTCGGCGACCAGCACCGCGACCCCGCCGGCCGCCAGCACCCAGCCGGCCGGCTGCGGCCCCGAGACGCCGGTGAGCATCAGCACGCCCAGCCACACCACCCAGACGGTGGCGCAGCCGAGGCCCACGAGCGCGAAGATCAGGGGCGCGGAGGCGTCCCCGGGGCGTCGCCGTCGAGTGCTCATACCCCTCAGTTGCCGGCGGGGGGTCGATCACTACATCGTCGATCGATACGGCTGAAGTCGGGCCGACGTCTACGCTCAGCCCGTGACACGCCCCGCGCGACGGCTCCTGCCGCCCCTGTGGGTGCCCGCCCTGGTGCTCGTCGTCGTCCTGCCGCTGTCGGGGGCGCTGCCGGCCGCCGAGGCCCGCTCCCTCGCCGCCCTGACCGGGCCGGTGCTCGGCTTCGTCGTCCTGCTCACGGTGGTCGCCGAGCTCTGCGCGGGCGCGGGGCTGTTCGACGCCGTCGCGGACGGCGCCGCCCGGCTCGCCCGCGGGCGGGCGCTGGCGCTGTGGCTCCTCGTGGCCGCGGTCGCGACCCTCTGCACCGTCGTCCTGTCCCTCGACACGACCGCCGTGCTGCTCACCCCGGCCGTCGTGGCCGTCGCCCGCCGCGCCGGCCGCGACCCGCTCCCCCTCGCGCTCACCGTGCTGGCGCTCGCCAACACGGCGTCGCTGCTGCTGCCGGTCTCCAACCTCACCAACCTCATGGCCGCACGGTCGTTCGACACCGGGTACCTCGGCGTCAGGCGGCAGCACCACCTGGTGCACGACGCGGCGGGACACCTCGGCCTCCGAGGCCGTCTCGAGCTGTGC
>JADHZE010000418.1 GCA_026934365.1 Isoptericola sp. QY 916
GGCGGGGAACGTGAACCCGAGGAAGACCGCGAACGCGACACCGAGCCCGGCGATCGCGGCGAGGCCCCGCCACCGGGAACGCGCGGGTGTCGCCCGAGGCGGGGTAGGCCTGGGTCTCGTCGGCCGCGCGCAGCGCCCGGGTGTCGTCGGCCGCAGGCAGGGCCTGCGTCTCGTCCGCGGCCGGCAGGGCCTGGGTCTCGTCCGGCTCGGGGCCGGGCGTGGTGGACTTGTCGTCGCTCATCAGGACTCCTCGATGGTCAGGTTGCCGGCGCGCACGCCGACGTCGAGCAGCAGGCGGGCGCCATCGGCCTGGCGAGCCTCCTCGTTGGTGAACCGCACGGGACCGTTGGTGTAGGTGTTGACGGAGCGGTCCTGGCCGTCCACGAACCACTCGGCGTTGCCCGCGATGACCTCGACGTCGGCCTCCACGGCCGTGCCGTCGGGAATCAGGACGGTCGCGTTGCCGGCGGAGATCGTGACGGGGACGACGACGGGGTCGTCCAGCGGGACGTCGGACAGGTCGAGGTCGGTGAGGTCGACCGTGGCGTCGCCGAAGCGTACGTGCACGCCCTCCTCGGCCTCGGCGGTCGTCGTCGGGTGCAGGGTGCCGTCGCTGACGACCGCGGCCGCGCCGGACTGCTGCGGCGCGGCGTCCCAGAACTCCCAGGAGCTGCGGTCCCCGGCGAAGGGCCAGGTGAGGACGCCGGCGATCAGCGCGAGGATCGCGAGGAACGTCAGGCCGCCGCCACGCCGGCCGCGCAGGCCGGTCACGACGAGCCCGAGCCCGAGGACCACGATCGACGCGCCCAGCCAGGTGGGCCCGAGGGGGAGGTCGAGGTTCCCGGTGCGGTCCGCGACGAGGAGCAGCGCGCCACCGAGCAGCACGAGCCCGAGGACGATGCCGACCGCGGCGGCGCCGGGACCGCGCCGCACG
>JADHZE010000419.1 GCA_026934365.1 Isoptericola sp. QY 916
GGCGCGCCGCCGCCTCCGCGAGCAGCCCCTTGAGCTGGTCGATCCCCCGCCCCGTCGCGGCCGACACGGCCAGCACCCGCGCCCCGTCGAGACCGTCCGCGGCGACCAGCCGGCGCAGGTCGGCGAGCATCGCGTCGGTCTCGGCGTCGGACAGCCGGTCCGCCTGGTTGAGCACCACGACGACGACCTCCGACCGGCCCGCCAGCGGGCGCAGGTACCGCTCGTGCAGCGCCGCGTCGGCGTACTTCTGCGGGTCCACGACCCACACCAGCAGGTCGGCCCGCTCCACCAGCCGCTCGGCCCGCACCCGGTGCTCCACGACGACCGAGTCGTGGTCGGGCAGGTCGAGCAGCACCAGACCGGTCGAGATCCCCGCCGGGCCGCGCCTCCCCCGCAGCCGGGCGAGCCCGCGCCGCGGGCGCGCCGCGCCGGAGTCGTCGCCCGGGTCGTCGTCCGCCGGCGTCGGCATCTCCTGGCGCCGCCGGACCTCCAGCCAGTCGAGCAGCGGCCCGGCGCCGTCGCCCCAGACCGCCGCGACGGCGTGGGACGTCGTGGGCCGGCGCACCCCGACGGTCGCGATCTCCGAGCCCGCGACGGCGTTGAGCACGCTCGACTTGCCGGAGCCGGTGGCGCCCGCGAGCGCCACGACCGTGTGCTCCGCGGAGAGCCCGCCGCGCTCGCGGGCCCGCGTCACGACGGCGCGCGCGTCGTCGAGCAGCTCGCGGTCGAGGCGGCCGCTCGCCGCGACGACGGCCGACTCCAGCGCCGCGGTCCGGTCCGCGAGGTCGATCCGGCTCACCGGTCGCCCTCCTCGCGCCGGGACCGGCGGCGCGACCACCAGCCGCCCCGCCGGGCGGGTGCCGCCTCGTCCTTGTCCTTCTCCGCGACCGAGCCCTTGCCCGGCTGCCCCGCC
>JADHZE010000042.1 GCA_026934365.1 Isoptericola sp. QY 916
GGCGCCGGGCCCTGGTCACCGGCGGCGCGTCCGGCATCGGCGCGGCCTGCGCTCGCGAGCTGGCCGCGCGCGGCGCCCACGTGGTCGTCGCGGACGTGGAGCCCGACGGTGCGAAGCGTCTCGCCGACGAGCTCGGCGGCGAGGCGTGGGTCGTCGACCTCGCCGACACCCGCGCCCTCGACGACCTGCGGCTCGACGTCGACGTGCTCGTGAACAACGCCGGCGTCCAGCGGGTCAGCCCGGTCGAGGACTTCGCGCCCGACGACTTCCGGCTCGTCCACCGCCTCATGCTCGAGGCGCCGTTCCTGCTGGTGCGGGCGGCGCTGCCCCACATGTACGCCCGCGGCTGGGGGCGGGTCGTCAACGTCTCGTCCGTGCACGGGCTCGTCGCGTCGCCGTTCAAGTCGGCGTACGTGTCCGCGAAGCACGGGCTCGAGGGCCTGTCCAAGACGGTGGCGCTCGAGGGCGGGCCGCACGGGGTCACCAGCGTCTGCGTGAACCCGGGCTACGTGCGCACGCCGCTCGTCGAGAAGCAGGTCGCCGACCAGGCCGCCGTGCACGGCATCTCCGAGGCGGACGTGCTGGCGCAGGTGATGCTCGCCGAGCCGGCCGTGAAACGCCTGGTGGAGCCGGAGGAGGTCGCGTCGCTGGTCGGGTGGCTCACCGGGCCGGACGCCTCGATGGTCACCGGCGCCTCGTGGACGATCGACGGCGGATGGAGCGCACGATGACCGGTCTCGACAAGACCGTCGCGACGGCGGCCGACGCCGTCGCGGACGTCCCCGACGGCGCCTCGCTCGCCGTCGGCGGCTTCGGGCTGTCCGGCAACCCGGTCGCGCTGATCGAGGCGCTCCTCGCCCGCGGCACCACGGGCCTGTCCGTGGTGAGCAACAACTGCGGCGTCGACGACTGGGGCCTGGGCCTGCTGCTGGGCGCCGGGCGCATCCGCCGGATGACCAGCTCGTACGTGGGCGAGAACAGGGAGTTCGAGCGGCAGTTCCTGGCGGGCGAGCTCGAGCTGGTCCTCACGCCGCAGGGCACGCTCGCCGAGCAGCTGCGCGCGGGCGGTTCCGGGATCGCGGCGTTCTGGACGCGGACCGGCGTCGGCACGCAGGTGGCCGACGGCGGCCTGCCGCGGCGGTACGACGGCGCCGGCGGCGTCGCCGTCGCCTCGCCGCGCAAGGAGGTCCGCGCCTTCACGACCGCGGACGGCACGAGCGCCGACTTCGTGCTCGAGGAGGCGATCACGACCGACTACGCCCTGGTGCACGCCACGCGGGGCGACCGGCACGGCAACCTCGTCTTCCACCGCTCCGCCCGGAACTTCTCGCCGCTGGCCGCCATGGCGGGCCGCGTGTGCGTCGCCCAGGTGGAGGAGCTCGTCGAGCCCGGCGAGATCGACCCGGACGACGTGCACCTGCCCGGCGTCTTCGTGCACCGCGTGGTGCACGTGCCCGGGGGCGAGAAGCGGATCGAGAAGCGCACCACGACACCGGCGACCGCCATGCCGACCGCGACGACGAAGGAGGGCTGAGCCGTGCCGCTCACCCGCGACGAGATGGCCGCGCGCGCGGCGGCGGAGCTGGCCGACGGCTGGTACGTGAACCTGGGCATCGGGCTGCCGACGCTCGTGCCGAACCACGTGCCCGCCGGCCGTCACCTCGTGCTCCAGTCCGAGAACGGCCTGCTCGGCGTCGGCCCCTATCCCTCCGACGCCGACGTGGACCCTGACCTGATCAACGCCGGCAAGGAGACGGTCACGCTGCTGCCCGGCGCCTCCGTGTTCGACTCGGCGACCAGCTTCGGCATGATCCGCGGGGGCAAGATCGACGCGGCCGTCCTCGGCGGCATGCAGGTCAGCGCCGCCGGCGACCTCGCCAACTGGATGATCCCCGGCAGGACGGTCAAGGGGCCCGGCGGCGCGATGGACCTGGTGCACGGCGCGCGGCGCGTGATCGTGCTCATGGAGCACTCCGCCAAGGACGGGTCCCCCAAGCTCCTGCCGGAGTGCACGCTCCCCCTCACGGGGCGAGGCGTGGTGCACCGCGTCATCACCGACCTCGCGGTGCTCGACGTCACGCCCGACGGCTTCGTGCTCCGCGAGCTGGCGCCGGGCGTCGCCGTCGACGACGTCGTGGCGGCGACCGGCGCGCCCGTCACGCTCGCCCTCGACCGCCGGGACGCCGACGCGGCCGTCGCGTGACCGCCGGCCCGCCGGACGACCTCAGGCGGCCCGGCGGGAACGGACCGCGAGGGCGAGGGCGACCAGCACGCCGACGACGCTCGCCGCCGCCGCGACCCAGAACGCGGAGGAGTAGGCGGCGGCGGGGTCGGCCGTGCCGGCCGCGAGGAGCGCGGTGACGACGGGCGCCGCTGCCGCCGAGCCGACGGTCCGCACCACGCTGTTCAGCCCGGTCGCGGCGCCGGTCTCGGTGGGCGGCGACCAGGAGACGACGAGCTGGGCGCAGATCGCGTACCCGATCCCGTTGCCGAGGCCGAGCACGGAGAAGGCCACCACGACCGCCCACGGCGTCGCCGGCCACAGCGCCAGCCCCACCGCGCCGAGGAGCATCACGGCCGCCGCGACAGCCCCCGTGCCGCCAGGGCCGACCCGGCGGACGAGCGCCGGTGTCGCGCGCCCGCCGAGGAAGACGAGGACGGCGCTGGGGAGCATCGCCAGGCCGGACACCGTCACGCTCATCCCGTGGCCGTACCCGGTGCCGGCGGGCGCCTGCATGAGCAGCGGCAGGGCGACGTAGCAGACGTAGGGCACGAAGCCCACGGCCACCGTCAGCAGGCTGACGAGCACGATCGGCCCGTGGCGGAAGGTGCGCACGTCGACCACGGGCGCGTCCGTGCGCCGCTCGACGAGGACGAGCCCGGCGAGCAGCACGAGGCCGGCCACGCCGACGACGACCGTCCGCGCCGAGGTCCAGCCCCACGAGCCGCCCTGCGAGACGGCGAGCAGCACGCCCACGAGGCCGCCCGCGAGCAGAGCGATGCCGGGCCAGTCCGTCCGGCGCTGCACGGCGGGCGCGCCACCGCGCGGCACCCAGGCCGCGACGAGCGCGCCCGAGCCGAGGATCAGCACGGCGCCCAGGACGAACAGCCAACGCCAGCCCAGGGCGTCGACGACCACGCCGCCCACCACGAGGGCCGCGCCCGCGCCGAGGCCGATCATGCCGGGGATCCAGCCGAACGCGGCCGCGAGCCGCGGCCCCGCCAGCGCGGACCGGGCGATCGCCAGCGCGAGCGGGAACGTCGCGGTGCTCACGCCCTGCACCACGCGCGCCACGAGCAGCACGCCGAGCGTCGGTGCGGCGGCCGCCAGGAGCGTCGCCGCTGCGAACACGACGACGGTGCCGAGCAGCACGCGGCGGTGGCCGAACCGGTCGCCGAGGTTGCCGACGACGGGCGCGAAGACCGCCCCGGCGAGCAGGAACGCCGTGAGGATCCAGCCGGTCCCCTGGGCGGTGGCGCCGAGCTCCCGGCCCAGCGTCGGCAGGGCGGGCACGACGAGCGTCTGCATCAGCGAGAACGCCAGGACGGCGGCGCTCAGCGCGAAGGTCGCGCGGCCGGGGTGGCGGACGACGGTGCCCTCGGTCGGCCGATCGGGGGCATGGTCGGGGGCAGGGTCGGGGGCAGGGCGGGTCGGAGGCACGGGTGGGCTCGCTCTCGTGGTGAGGGTGGCTGCGCCTCGTCGCGCGGGCCGACGGGCGGGAAGACGAATCGGAACGGAATCACCGTTCCGATTCACCCTAGCACCGTGTCGCGGGCTACCGTGTGCCCATGCCCTCCCCCGACGTCCCCGCCGACGAGCGCGCCGACCGGCCGCTGCCCGGCCGCAAGCGAGAGGCCCGCGCCAACGACACGGCGGTGCTGGCCGCCGCCCGCGAGGTGTTCGCGGCCCAGGGGCACGGCGCGTCCATGGCCGACGTCGCGCGCCACGCCGGCGTCGGCGTCGGCTCGGTGTACCGCCGCTACCCCACCAAGGAGGCGCTGGTGGAGGCGCTGCGCGTGCACGGCGTGCGCCAGGCCGCCCGCCTCGCCGCCGAGGTCGCCGACGAGTTCGCGGCGACGGCTCCGGAGCAGGCGGGCGACGGCGCGGTGGGGGCGTTCCTGACACGGCAGATCACGGGCGCCAGCGGCCCGATCCTGCGCCCGACGGGTGCGACCGGCCCGCTGCCGAAGGACCTCGCGGCCGCCACCGCCGAGCTGCACGCGGGGCTCGGGCGGCTGATCGCGCACGACCGCGCGGCGGGCCTGCTGCCCGAGGGCTTCACCACCGCCGACGTCATGCAGCTGCTGCTGCACCTGCGCCCGACGCTCCCCTTCCCCCGCGCCGAGGCGGACGCCCTGCACCTGCGCTACCTCCGGCTCGTCCTGGCCGGCCTGCGGGCAGGGGCGCGCGACGACGTCGGGCTCGGCGACGGCCCGAGCTGGGACGAGTGGGTCGGCGCCTGGCACGACTGAGCACAGGCGTCATGCGTCTGCCGGTGCGTGCCGCTCCAGGAACTCGTAGACCTCGGTGGTGTCGACGCCGGGGAACGCACCCGACGGCATGGCCGCGAGCATCGAGGCGTGCGGGCGGGCGCTCGGGAACGCGTGCCCGACCCAGCGGCGGGCGAGCGGCTCGGCCGGCCGCCGGCAGCAGCTCTCGTCGGGGCAGCGCGACGTGCTGCGCGCCGTCGTCTCCCGGCCCAGGAACCACTTGACCTGCGCGTACGGCACGCCGACGCTCACGGAGAACCGCCCGTCGGGCGTGTCCTGCACCCGCGAGGTGCACCAGTACGTGCCGGTCGGGGTGTCGGTGTACTGGTAGTACGGGCTGAGCCGGTCGGCGATGCCGAACACCACGCGGGCGGTCCAGTGGCGACACACGTGCTGCCCCTCCACGGTGCCCAGCGGGTCGGCGGGGAACCGCACGCCGTCGTTCTCGTACGCCTTGTGGATCGACCCCGACTCGTGGACCTTCATGAAGTGCACCGGGATGCCCAGGTGCCGGGTCGCCAGGTTCGTGAAGCGGTGGGCCACCGTCTCGTAGGAGACGGCGAACGCGTCGCGCAGGTCCTCCAGCGAGATCGACCGCCGCTCCTTGGCCTCGCGCAGCTGCTTGACCGCCTCCCGCTCCGGCACCAGCAGCGCCGCGCACAGGTAGTTGGCCTCGACGCGCTGGCGCAGGAACTCGCGGTAGTCGCGCGGCTCTGCGTGCTCCAGCACGTGCGAGGCGAGGGCCTGGAGCACCGCCGAGCGCGCCTCGGACCGGCCGCGGATCCCGTTGCTCGGCAGGTAGACCCGGCGGTGGAGCTGGTCGATGACGGCGCGCGTGGACTGCGGCAGGTCCGGCTCGTAGTGGATCGAGAAGCCGAGGTGGGCGGCGAGCTCCCCCACCGCGCGTTGCGGCAGCGGTCCCCGCCCGTGCCCGACGTCGTCGAGCAGCCCGCGCGCGACGATCTCCAGGTCGGGGAAGTAGTTGTCCTGCGCGCGCATGTCCGCGCGCAGCTCGGTGTTGGCCCGGCGCGCCTCCTCGGGGGTCAGCGCGCGCTCGGAGTGCAGCCGCTCCAGCTCGCGCTGCAGCCCGACGATCGCCTCGAGCGCGTCCGACGGGAGGGACTTGCCCACCTTCACAGGGCGCACGCCCAGCGCGGAGAAGAGCGAGCCCCTTTGCACGCGCTCCAGCTCGATCTCCAGGGCGTCGCGGTGCGACGGCGGCTCGGCCGAGAGCAGGTCCTCGACCGTGGCGCCGAGGGCGCGGGCCACGGCCTGCAGGCGCGCGATCGTGGGTTCGCGCTTGCCGTTCTCGAGCATGGAGACCTGCGACGGCGCACGTCCGATGGCCTCTCCGAGCTGCTCCAGGGTCATGCCGCGGCGGGTGCGCAGGTGCCGGATGCGGCGGCCGATCGTGAGGGCGTCCGCCTCCTGGTCGATCGGCAGCGTGGCGTCGTCCCGGGTACCGGGCCGCGGTTCGGTCGAGATGGCCATGCTCGAGGGTGACACGTGCCACACCTTCCGTCCAGGAGAAGAACGCCGGAATTTCTCCTCAGATTTCCTGGCCGCGGGGTGGCGGGGCGCGCGAGGGTCGTGGTCATCGGCACCGCCACCGACGACCGAGACACACGAAAGAGGCTCGACATGACCGCCATACTCGACTCCCGCAGCACCACCAGCGCCGGCGACCAGGCCCAGACGGCCGCACAGCTCGCCGAGCAGTGGGCCGCCGACCCCCGCTGGGACGGCATCAGCCGTGACTACACCGCGGAGGACGTCGTCGCGCTGCGCGGGTCGGTCGGCGAGGAGTTCACCCTGGCCCGTCGCGGCGCCGAACGGCTGTGGCGCCAGCTGCACGAGGAGGACTTCATCAACGCGCTCGGCGCGCTGACCGGCAACCAGGCCGTGCAGCAGGTGAAGGCCGGTCTCCAGGCCATCTACCTCTCGGGCTGGCAGGTGGCCGGCGACGCGAACCTCGCGGGCCAGACCTACCCCGACCAGTCCCTCTACCCGGCGAACTCCGTGCCCGCCGTCGTGCGCCGCATCAACAACGCGCTGCTGCGCGCCGACCAGATCGACGTCTCCGAGAACGGCGCCCCGACGCGCGACTGGCTCGCCCCGATCGTCGCGGACGCCGAGGCCGGCTTCGGCGGCCCGCTCAACGCGTACGAGCTGATGCGGTCGATGATCGCGTCGGGCGCCGCGGGCGTGCACTGGGAGGACCAGCTCGCGAGCGAGAAGAAGTGCGGCCACCTGGGCGGCAAGGTGCTCATCCCCACCCAGCAGCACGTGCGCACCCTCAACGCGGCACGCCTCGCGGCCGACGTCTCCGACGTGCCGAGCGTCGTCATCGCCCGCACCGACGCCGAGGCAGCCACGCTGATCACGTCCGACGTCGACGAGCGCGACCGTCCGTTCCTCACCGGCGGTCGCACGGGCGAGGGCTTCTACGAGGTGCGCAACGGCGTCGAGCCGTGCATCGCGCGGGCCAAGGCCTACGCCCCGTACGCCGACCTCATCTGGATGGAGACCGGCACCCCGGACCTCGAGCTCGCGCGGACGTTCGCGGAGGCCGTCAAGGCCGACTTCCCGGACCAGATGCTGGCGTACAACTGCTCGCCGTCGTTCAACTGGAAGAAGCACCTGGACGACGACACGATCGCGAGGTTCCAGCGCGAGCTGGGCGCCATGGGCTTCCGCTTCCAGTTCATCACCCTGGCCGGCTTCCACGCTCTCAACTACTCGATGTTCGACCTCGCCCACGGCTACGCCCGCGAGCAGATGTCCGCCTACGTGCGGCTGCAGGAGGCCGAGTTCGCCGCCGAGGAGCGCGGTTACACCGCGACCAGGCACCAGCGCGAGGTCGGCACCGGCTACTTCGACCGCGTGTCGACGGCGCTCAACCCCGACGCCGCCACCCTCGCGCTCGCGGGCTCCACCGAGGCCGCGCAGTTCTGAGAGCCCCGCAGCTCTGACCCTCCCCCGCCCGCTCCGCCCGACCAGCCCCGACAGACCGGAGGCACGCCATGACCACGCTCACGTCCCCGACCACCGCCCCGCGCACCGCTCCCGTGCCGGCCGTCGCCCCCGCCGCCGGCACGCCGCTCGCCGACACGGCGACCGACCCGTTCGTCTGGGGCGGGACGTCGCTCGCGGAGGGGCACCTCACCGTCACCGCCCCGCTGGAGGCGCGCGACGAGGAGATCCTCACCCCGGAGGCGCTGGCATTCCTGGCGATGCTGCACGACCGGTTCGCCGACGACCGCACCGCGCTGCTGCTGGAGCGGCAGCGGCGGATGCGGAGCGTCGCCGACGGCGAGGACCCGGACTTCCACCCCGCCACCCGGCCCGTGCGCGACGACCCGTCCTGGCGGGTGGCGGGCGCGGCCGGGGCTCCGGGGCTGAGCGACCGCCGCGTGGAGATCACGGGCCCGACGGACCCGAAGATGACGATCAACGCGCTCAACTCGGGCGCCCGGTGCTGGCTGGCCGACGCCGAGGACGCGCAGTCCCCGACGTGGCGCAACGTCGTGGAGGGGCAGCTCGCCCTGCACGACGCGATCCGCGGCACGCTGAGGTTCACCAACCCGGCGGGCAAGGAGTACGCGCTCCGGTCGACGGACCTCACCGAGCTTCCGACCATCGTGTTCCGGCCCCGCGGGTGGCACCTGTTCGAGTCGCACCTGGCGTACACCGGCCCCGACGGGTCGACGCAGCCGGCGTCGGGGTCGCTGGTCGACTTCGGCCTGTACCTGTTCCACAACGCCCACGAGCTGGTCTCCCGCGGGCGCGGACCGTACTTCTACCTGCCGAAGCTGGAGGGGTACCGCGAGGCGCGGCTGTGGAACGAGGTGTTCGAGGCGGCCCAGGACGCGATCGGCATCCCGCGGGGCACGATCCGCGCGACGGTCCTCATCGAGACGCTGCCCGCCGCCTTCGAGATGGAGGAGATCCTCTACGAGCTGCGCGACCACTGCGCCGGCCTCAACGCCGGCCGCTGGGACTACCTGTTCAGCGTGATCAAGTGCTTCCGGAAGCGGGGGTCGTCGTACGTGCTGCCGGACCGCGCGCAGGTCACGATGACCGCGCCGTTCATGCGGGCGTACACCGAGCTGCTCGTCGCCACGTGCCACAAGCGCGGGGCGCACGCCATCGGCGGCATGAGCGCCTTCATCCCCGACCGCCGCTCCCCCGAGGTGACCGAGCGCGCCGTCGAGCAGGTGTGGGCCGACAAGACGCGCGAGGCCCACGACGGCTTCGACGGCACCTGGGTGGCCCACCCCGACCTGGTCGAGGTGGCACGCGGCGCGTTCGACGAGGTGCTCGGCGAGCGCGAGAACCAGGTCGCCCGCCTGCGCGACGACGTCGAGGTGGGCCAGGCGGAGCTGCTCGACGTCGCGTCGGCGCGGCGCGGGGGCGCCACCGTCACGGCGGCCGGGCTCCGGACGAACGTGTCCGTGGGGCTGCGCTACATCGAGTCGTGGCTGCGCGGCACCGGCGCGGCGGCGATCGACCACCTCATGGAGGACGCGGCCACCGCCGAGATCTCCCGGTCGCAGGTGTGGCAGTGGGTCGCGTCCGGCACGACGACGGACGACGGCCTGCCCATCACCCGCGTGCGCTGCGAGGCTGTGCTGCGCGACGTCCTGCGCGGCCTCCCGCGGTCCGCCGGCGACCGCTTCGAGGACGCCGCGGCCCTGTTCCGCGAGGTGGCGCTGGGCGAGGAGTTCCCGCCGTTCCTCACGACCGGCGCGTACGCCCGCTACCTCGCCGGCTGAGCGCGGAGCATGCAACTGCGCACGTTCTCAGTCGTGAGAACGTGCGCAGCTGCATGCTCGGCGACCGCCTCCAGGGCAGGATCGGAGGATGACGACGACCCTGCGCACGCTCCTGCTCGGCCAGGTCGAGTTCTACTGGGACGCCCACCTGTGGCCGCGGCTGCAGGGGCTGACCGACGACGAGTACCTCTGGGAGCCGGTCGACGGGGCGTGGAGCCTGCGGCGCGACGACGACGGCACGGTCCGGATCGAGCTGACGCCGGTGGACCCGCCCGTGCCGCCGGTGACGACGATCGCGTGGCGCGCCGCGCACCTGGGCCGCGACGTCTGGGGCAAGCGCGGCCGCGCGCTCTTCGGGCCGACGACCGCCCCCACCGACGCCGACATGTTCGACGCGCAGCACTGGCCGGAGCCCCTGCCCCTCACGGCCGCCGGCGGGCTCGACCTGCTGCGCGAGGGCTACGAGCTGTGGCGCGACCACCTCTCGCGGCTCGACGACGACGCGCTCGCCGAGCCGCTCGGGCCACGCGGCGGTCCCTACGCGAGCGAATCGCTCGCGGCGCTCGTCGTGCACCTCAACCGCGAGGCGATGGCGCACGGCGCCGAGATCTGCCTGCTGCGCGACCTCTACCGCGCGCAGCGCGAGCGCCGCGACCCCGTCGTCGCGACGGCGCTCGGGGGCAGCCCGGCCGATCTCGAGCGGATGCTCCGGCTCGACGGCGGCCTGGGCGACCTGGCCGACCGGCACCCGACGCTGGTCGTCGAGCTGGCGGGGCTCGGCCGCTGGGACGCGGTGCGGTCGCTCGCGGCGCGCGGCTTCCCGGTCACCGTCGCGGCCGACGACGGCTCCACGGCCCTGCACTACGCGGCGACCACCGGCACCCCGGACGACGCCCGGCTGCTGCTCGACCACGGCGCCGATCCCAGCGCCGTCGACGGACGCTTCGGGACGACGCCGGCCGGCTGGGCGGACTTCCTGGGCCGGGCCGAGCTCGCGGAGGTCCTCACCCCCTGACTGCCGAGCAGCGCGGGGCAGCGGCCTGTGGATAACGCCGGCGGACGGCGGCCCGGGTGCGGCAGGGTGACGGCGCATGGACACCATCACCCCGTTCCGCCCGGGCGACGAGGTCGCCGACGACGCCGAGCTGCTGGAGCTCGCCCACTTCCTCGCGGGCGGCGTCCACCCACGACGGCGCACGCTCACCGTCACCTGGCTCGACGCCGACGACCGGCTCCTCGGGCTCGCGCTGCCCATCGACGACGTGCCCCGCCGGCCCGACCCCGCCGCCCTCGTCGGCCTGGGCACCGTGCTGCGCGGCGTCGTCGACGACGAGGCGCCCGGCGGCAGCGCCGTCGTCGTGCTCGAGCGGCCCGGCGACGCCACGCTCACGGCCGACGACCGCGCCTGGAACCGCGACCTGCGCGAGCAGGCCGACGCCCAGGGCGTGCGGCTGCGCGGGTTCTTCGTCGCCGCCGGCGGGCAGGTACGGCCGCTGGCGCTGGACGACGCGTGAGGGCCGGCCCCGTCGGCCGCTCACCGGGCGTGCGCGAGCAGGTCTTCGACGACGGCGCGCGGCGCCGGGAGCCGGCCCATCTCCTCGGCCATCCCCCGTGCCGCGGACCTGTAGCGCGGCTCGTGCAGGACGGCGCGCACCGCGTCCCCGAGCCGGGCGACGAGCCCCGGGCCCGACTCGACGGCGAGCCCCGCCCGCACCTCGGCGACCCGGCGGGCGTTGATCCACTGGTCCGACGCGAACAGCGGGACGACCACCTGCGGGACGCCCGCCCCGAGCGCGAGCGTCGTGGTGCCGAAACCGCCGTGCCCGACCATCGCCGCCGCGAGCGGCATCACCGCCTCCTGCGGCCACCAGCGCTCGACGCGCACGTTGGGCGGCCACGGGGCCCAGGCCTCCGGGTCGCCGTGAGCGCCGACCGTCACCAGGGCCCGGGCCTCTACCCCGGCCAGGGCGTCGACGGCGGCGGAGTAGGTGCTGTCGAACACGCCCTGCGCCGCGGCGACCGTGCCGAAGGAGACGTAGACGAGCGGGGCGTCAGGATCTCCCCACGCAGGCAACGGCGGGGCCTGCGTGCGCGGCCCCGGGATCCGGTAGCGCACGGGCGCGACGCCGTCACCCTCGCGATCGTCGTCGAACGATGGCGGCACGCTGGTGAACACGGGCTCGGCCGCCGCCGCTGCGGCGAGGTCGGCCTCGACGCCCTCCCGGGCCGCGAGCTCGGCCAGCGGACCGGTCAGCTCGTCGACGAACGTCCTGATCAGCGAGCACAGCCCGATCGCCACCTGGACGTGCGGGACCCCTGCCGCCTCCGCGGCGACGAGGGAGGCCACCTCCGCGGGCTCGCGGACCACGACGTCGGGGCGCCACGCGGCCAGGAGGCCGGTCACCGCCGGCAGCGCCGCGACGGGGTCGAGGCGGCCGAAGACCTCCGTCATCACCCGCGCGTTCGCCTCCTCCCGGGACAGGCTCGGCAGCGCGGCGAAGACGGCTCCCAGCGCAACGGGGTCCGCGTCGTCGAACGGTTCGTGTCGCAGACCGGTCGTCGCGACGTGCTCCGCGAAGGAGGCGGGCGCGGCGACGCGCACCTCGTGGCCGGAGTCGGCGACCGCGCGGGCGAGGGGCACCATCGGCCGGAAGTGGCCCTGGCCGCCCGTGGTCGCGAACAGCACCCGCATCCTTCGAGGGTAGGTCGCGCGTGGTGTGCCCGTCCGCGAGGAGGATCCCCACCTGGCGCTGACGACCTCGCCCGGCCGACCCTAGCCCGGCCGGCTTCTAGCCAGTCGATCCCGGGTCGACGCGCACCGACTGCGCGCCGTCGACGACGTCGGCGGTGCCGTGCCGCAGCTCGCGCGGCTCGAGGTCCAGGAACACCAGCCCGCTCTCGCCGAGCCGCGACCGCGTGACGTCGAAGCCGGAGGGGGCGGCGCCGTCGTCGAACAGGCGTGCGCCGGAGCCGACGACGACGGGCGCGACGACGAGGCGCCAGACGTCCACGAGCCCCAGGTCGTGCAGCGTGCTCGCGAGGCGCGCGCTGCCGTGCACCTGCAGCTCGCCGTCCGGGCCGTCCTTGAGCGCCTGCACCCGGGCGGCCAGGTCGGCGGGGTCGATCACGGTGGTCCCGGCCCACTCCGGGTCGCGCAGGGTCGAGGAGACGACGTAGCGCGGGCCGGCGTCGATGCGCGCGGCGAGCGCGTCGTCCGGGTCGGTGACCTGCCCCCACGACGCCCAGAACATGTCGTAGGTGGTGCGGCCGAGCAGGAAGGCGTCGACGTCCGCGAACCACCCGTCCACGACCTCCCCGAACACCGGGTCCGTGGTGAACGGCACGAACCAGCCGCCCTCGGTGAAGCCGCCGCGGGTGTCCTCCTCGGGCCCTCCGGGGCCCTGCACCACACCGTCGAGCGAGGTGAAGATGTTGACGCTCAGCCGCATGGCATCCTCCGTCATCGACCGCCCGGCCGACCTTTGCCCTGGACTTCCGCGCCTCGGCGGCATATTTTCACCTCGGCAGCATGCTGTGACCGGATTCACACACGCTACCGGATCCGCCGGACGGACGAGCTGGAGGGAGCGAGGCCGTGGCCGACGTCCTGGTGCTCAACGCGGGCTACGAGCCCCTGCACCGCGTGTCGGTCAAACACGCCATCACGATGCTCGTCCGCGAGGTCGCGGTCGTCGAGGAGGCGGTGGAGGGCCACCGCTTCGGCCCCTACCCGATGCCCCGCGTGCTGCGCCTGGTGCGGTACGTCGCGATGCGCTGGCGGTACCGCAGCGCGGGCCGGCCGGCGGTCACCAAGGACGGCGTGAAGCGCCGGGACGGCGCGTGCGCCTACTGCGGCGGCCCCGCGGAGACGGTCGACCACGTGGTCCCCCGCTCCCGTGGCGGCGACTCGTCGTGGCTCAACCTCGTCGCCGCGTGCGAGACGTGCAACGGGCGCAAGGCCGACCGCACCCCGCTGGAGGCCGGCATGCCGCTGCTGCTCGCACCGTTCGTCCCGCCCGCGGAGCACGGGCTCGTGCGCCGGCGACGGCGCGCCACCGCGCCGGCCGCGGCCTGAGCTCAGGCCGCGGGCTCGTCCTCCGGAAGGTCGGGCACCACGGTGAGCGACCCGGTCGCCGGCAGGGCGTTCGCGCCGCCCCGGTCCGCCGGCGTGAGCGCGCGCGACGCGATGACGCTGCTCGCGAAGTTCGCGTGGCACTCGGTGCAGTACCACTCAGGCGTGGGCACGGGCACCTCGAAGCCGCCGTAGACGACGTCCGGCTCGGCGTTCATCACGTCGTCCTGGAACGTCATGCCCCACACGATCCGCTTGGTCTTGCCGCGCGCGCCGCAGCCCGGGCACTGGGGGCGCATCCGCGCGCGCTGCGACGCCACGGTGTGCGCGTGCAGCAGGTCGTGGCATTGGCCGCACAGCAGGTGCACGTCGCGCACGAGCTGCTCGAGGGTGCGCCCGCCCGCGGTGGTGGTGCCGAGGCGGACCGCGCCGTCGTCGTGGGCCTGCATGCGGTGCACGTCGACGAACCGCTCGCAGGTGGCGCAGCGCTCCTCGCGGCGCATCGACCAACCCGTCACGGCGCGGTGGCCCAGGATGCGCAGGGCGTGCACGTCGGGCGCGGTGGCGCCGGCGCCGCAGTCACCCGGGTCCAGCGTGTGCACGGGGCCGCCGCGGAACTGCTCCGCGACGCCGTCGAGCACGAGCCGGGCGTGCTCGGGCGGCAGCCAGCCGGACGTACCCGTGTAGGTGTCGGCGCCCTCGAACAGGTCGGCCCACACGATCGGGCGGTCCGGGCCGAAGAGGTCGTCGCTGACCCAGCTCTCGCCGTCGCTGGCGCCCATGAGCTCGACGGCGGCGACCACACCGGCGTCGCCGAGCACGGTGACGACGACGTCGCCCCGCTGCGGGCCGTCCGGGCCGGCCGGCAGCCGGTGCTCCGGCGAGCGGGTCGCGATCGCGACGGACTCCGTCAGCCAGTCGGCCGACCAGTGGAGGTACACGGACGGCACGAGCCACGCGGGCAGCGCCGACAGGGAGGGGAGGGTCTCTCGGGTCACCGGGAGAACATATCGGGCGCCGACCCTCCGACACCACGGGCGAGGTCGTTCCGGTCGCGACGTCCCCGCGCTAGGTTCCGAGCAGGCACGACGGCGTCGCCGCTCCGCACCGTGCACGACACCAGGCACCGCCGCCGCCCCGCCGACGAGCTTCTGCCGCGAGGAGGCACGGATGAACATCGGACTGTGGGTCGCCGCCGGGCTGCTGGCCCTGCTCTACCTGGCGGTGGGCTTCGTCAAGCTGACCCGCAGCCGCGAGCGCCTGCGCGCGTCCATGGGGTGGGTGGAGGACTTCCCGGTCGTCGTGGTGCGGCTCATCGGCCTGGCGGAGATCGCGGGCGCGCTGGGCCTGATCCTCCCGCTCGCCACCGACGTCCAGCCATGGCTGACCCCGACCGCGGCGACCTGCCTCGTCGTGCTGCAGGCGCTGGCGATCTCGGTGCACGTGCGCCGCCGCGAGCTCGCGCAGCTGTGGGTCAACGTGCTCCTGCTGCTGGCCGCCGCGTTCGTCGCCGTCGGGCGGTTCGCCGGCTGGTGACCTGGCCGACGACGCCCGTCAGGCCCCGGCCCACTCCGAGTCGGTGAGCAGCCGCGAGCGGATGAGGAACCGCACGCCCTCAGGCGCCTCGACGCTGAAGCCGGCGCCACGGCCGGGCACGACGTCGATCGTCAGGTGCGTGTGCTGCCAGTACTCGAACTGGGCGCGACTCATCCACACCGCGACGGTGAACGCCTCCCCCGTCGCGCCGGGTGCGTCGTCCGGCCCGTCGACGAGGCGCAGGTCGCCCAGGTGAACGTCGGCGTCGCCCAGCAGGAAGTCGCCGTCCGGGTAGCACATCGGGCTGGACCCGTCGCAGCAGCCGCCGGACTGGTGGAACATCAGCTCGCCGTGCTGGCGCCGCAGCCGGGCGAGGAGCCCGGCCGCGGCGTCCGTCACGGCGACACGGGAGATCGTGTCGTCGGTCATCGGTCTAGAAGAACCCGAGCTTCTGGCCCGAGTAGCTGACCAGGAGGTTCTTGGTCTGCTGGTAGTGGTCGAGCATCATCTTGTGGTTCTCGCGCCCGACGCCGGAGCCCTTGTACCCGCCGAACGCCGCGGCCGCGGGGTACGCGTGGTAGCAGTTCGTCCACACCCGCCCGGCCTCGATCGTGCGGCCGGCGCGGTACGCCGTCTCGCCCTGACGGGACCAGACGCCGGCGCCCAGGCCGTAGAGGGTGTCGTTGGCGATCTTCATCGCGTCGTCGAAGTCGGCGAACTCCGTCACGGACACGACCGGCCCGAAGATCTCCTCCTGGAAGATCCGCATGGAGTTCTTGCCCTCGAACACGGTGGGCGTCACGTAGTAGCCGCCCGCCAGGTCGCCGTCGAGCTCGGCCCGGTGCCCGCCCGTGAGGACCTTGGCCCCCTCCGCCTTGCCGATGTCGATGTACGACAGGATCTTCTCGAGCTGGTCGTTGCTCGCCTGCGCGCCGATCATCGTGTCGGTGTCCAGCGGGTTGCCCTGCTTGACCGCCTTGGTGCGCTCCAGGGCGTCGCCCAGGAACTGGTCGTAGATGTCGGCCTGGATGAGCGCGCGCGACGGGCAGGTGCACACCTCCCCCTGGTTGAGGGCGAACATCGTGAACCCCTCGAGCGCCTTGTCGTAGTAGTCGTCCCTGGCCGACGCGACGTCCGAGAAGAAGATGTTCGGGCTCTTGCCGCCCAGCTCCAGCGTGACCGGGATGATGTTCTGCGACGCGTACTGCATGATCAGGCGGCCGGTCGTGGTCTCGCCGGTGAACGCGATCTTGCGGATGCGCGAGCTCGACGCGAGCGGCTTGCCCGCCTCGACGCCGAACCCGTTGACGACGTTGACGACCCCCGGCGGCAGCAGGTCGCCGATGAGGTCCATGAGGAACAGGATGGACGCCGGCGTCTGCTCGGCCGGCTTGAGCACGACGGCGTTGCCCGCCGCGAGCGCCGGGGCCAGCTTCCACGTGGCCATGAGGATCGGGAAGTTCCACGGGATGATCTGCCCGACGACGCCGAGCGGCTCGTGGAAGTGGTACGCGACGGTGTCCTCGTCGATCTCCGAGATCGACCCCTCCTGCGCGCGGATGGCGCCGGCGAAGTAGCGGAAGTGGTCGATGGCGAGCGGGATGTCGGCGGCGAGCGTCTCGCGGACGGGCTTGCCGTTCTCCCACGTCTCCGCGACGGCGATCTTCTCGAGGTTCGCCTCCATCCGGTCCGCGATCCTGTGGAGCACGTTCGCCCGCTCCGTGACGGACGTACGCCCCCACGCGGGCGCCGCGCCGTGGGCGGCGTCGAGCGCGCGCTCGATGTCCTCGGCGTTGCCGCGGGCCACCTCGGTGAAGGTCTGCCCGGTGACCGGGCTGGGGTTCTCGAAGTACTGCCCGCTCGCCGGCGGCACGTACTCGCCGCCGATCCAGTGGTCGTACCGGGCGCGGTACTCGGCGACCGCCCCGGGCTGACCGGGGGCTGCGTAGACGGTCATGCTGCCTCCTCGCACGTGCGGCGCCTCGTCGCGCCGCGTTGGACGCGACCGTAGGACGGCGAGGGTTGCAGCCCCGTTGCAGTCAGGCCGTCACGAGAGCGTCTCGTCGAGCAGCCCGGCGCGGGCGCGGGCGCGCACGGCCTGCGGGCTGCCGGCCGGGGCGACGTCGAGCAGGCGGGTCCAGGCGGCGTGGTCGTCTGCGCCCTCGGCGCCGCGCACCCAGGCGTCCAGGGCGTCGGGGTCGCCGGCGGCCAGGACGGCGGCGCGCACCTCCGCGGACAGCTCCGCCCGCAGCTGCTCGATGCCGGGGGCCACGGACCGCGGCAGCAGCGGCGCGTAGGCGCCGACGGCGGCGCGGACGTCGCCGGCGGCGAGGGCCGCGCGCACGTCGCCCACGTCGGTGCGCAGGGGGCGGGCGAGCCGGTACGGCCGCGACCCGGCGAGCAGCGCGCCGACGACGTGCCGCAGCCGGGAGACCTCGGCCCGGACGGTGACGTCGGACAGTACGCCGGGGTGCAGCAGCACGGCGAGCTCGTCGGCGGCGAGGCCGCGCGGGTGCTCCGCGAGCAGCAGCAGGATCTCGGCGTGCCGCAGCGACAGCGGCCGCTCCCCCGCGGGCGTCCGCAGCACGGGCCGGCCGAGCACACGGAGGTCGACCGGCGCGACGCCGGACGGGTGCAGGGCCGCGGCGGCGCGGGTCGCGAGCTCGCGCTCCACGGTGGCGACCGTGGCCCGCACGAGGGACAGCACGACGTGCGTCGCCGCGGCCCGTCGGCCGGTGACGTCGAGGACGCCCAGCACCCGTCCGGTGCGAGGGTCGCGGATGGGCGCGGCGGCGCAGCTGAGCTCCTGCACGGGGCGGGCGAAGTGCTCGGCGCCGATCACCTGGACGGCACGGCGGGTCGCCAGAGCCGTGCCCGGCGCGTTGGTGCCCACGCTCTCCTCGCCCCACACGGCACCCTCGACGAACCCGACCCGGTCGACCGTGCCGCGCAGCCGGCGGTTGCCCTCCACCCAGAGCAGGCGGCCGATCTCGTCGGAGACGGCGACGACCAGGCCGTCGTCCGCGGCGCCGTCGACCACGAGCTCGCGGACCACCGGCATGACGGCGGCGAGGGGATGGGCGGCGCGGTAGGCGGCCAGCTCGGCGTCGGCGAGCGCGACCTGCGGGTGCGGGGTGTCCGGGTCGACGCCGTTGCGCAGGGAGCGGCGCCAGGAGTCGGCGACGACGGGGTCGATGCCGCCGGGCGGCTCGCCCGTGCCGAGGAACCGCTCGTACGCGGCGCGCACGCTGCGGGGGTCACGACGCACCCCTGCCGCGCGGGCCCCGTCCCCGCGGGCCATCGACATGGCCGAGCGTTCCACCGCGACCTCCCGACGTCGTCGTCCGGTGCGTGCGGCACAGTCTAGGGGGCGGACAGCCCAGCCACGGATCGCCGGACCCTGGATCACCCCCCGCACCGTCGGTCACCGTGGGGCGCGTGCGATCCTGTGGGACGACCCGAACGCGGAGCGCCGTGACGGCCGGCCCGGGCCGCAGCGGCCGTGGACCCCGCTGCGCTGCGCCGCCGGGATGCTCGCCGCCGCCCCGTTGCTCAGTCCCGCAGGGCGAGGCGGCGGGCGAGCACGGCGCAGACCACGAGCTGGAGCTGGTGGAAGATGATCACCGGGACGGCGATGACGCCGGCCGCGGCGACCGGGAACAGCACGCTCGCCATGGGCAGGCCGGTGGCGAGGGACTTCTTGGACCCGCACATGAGCAGCGCGATCCGGTCCTCGACGGGCAGCTTGAGCGCGGCGCCGCCCCACCACGTGAGCCCGAGCATGATCGCCAGGAACACCCCGCTCACCACGAGCAGCACGACGATCGCCCAGGCGGAGGTGCCGGCCCACACGCCCGCGGAGCTCGCCGCCGCGACGGCGGAGAACACCACGACGAGGATCGTGCCCCGGTCCACGGACAGGGTGAGCCAGCGGCGGGCGCGGATCCAGTCGCCCACCCACGGCTGCAGCAGCTGGCCCACGACGAACGGGAGCAGGAGCTGCAGCAGCACGGTCTGCAGCCCGTCGAGGCCGTGACCGGCGGTCGCGCCTGCGCCGCCGTCGGCGTCGGTCATGAGCCACAGCACCAGCAGCGGGGTGAGCACCATGCCGAGCACGTTGGACACGGTGGCGCCGCAGATCGCGCCCGCGACGTTGCCGCGCGCCACGGACGTGAACGCCACGGACGACTGCACCGTCGACGGCAGCAGCGACAGGTAGAGCATCCCGGCGGCGAGCGGCGCGCCGACCAGCGGGGTGATCGCCCACGCGACGACGAGGCCGAGCACCGGGAACAGCACGTACGTGGCGACGAGGATGCCGCCCTGCAGGCGCCAGTTGCGCAGCCCCGCCCACACCTCGCGGGTCGATAGGCGCGCGCCGTAGACGAGGAACAGGATCGTCACCGCGACGTCGGCCGCGACGTCGACGACCTGCTGCACCCCCGGGCCGACGGGCACCACCAGCCCCAGCACCATCACCACGACCAGCGTGACGACGAACGGGTCCACCCAACGGCTCAGCACACGACGCACCGGGCGAGTGTAGGGAGTGCAGCGCCGGGGGCGCGGGCACGTCCGCCCGGCGCCGACCGGACCACTCATGCCCGAAGCGCATGAAAGGGCGGTCACGAGTCTTGGTGGGCATCGGTCGCGGGGTGGCACGGTCGTGGCCACGACGACCCGAGGAGACGACATGACCGTGACCGTCCGCCGCCGGACCCTGTTCGGCTTGGCCGGAACCGCCGCTGCCGGAGCGCTCACCGGCGCCCCTGCCCTCGCCGCGCCCCGGGTGGTGGACCGAGGTGCGACCGGCCACGCGACGTTCCGCTGGCTCGGCGTGGCGGGCTGGCAGATCCGCACGCCGCGCTCCTACCTGCTGGTCGACCCCTACCTCACCCGGTTCGACACGGGGCTCGCGAAGGGACTGTTCGACCGCGGCACGCAGCTCACGGTCGACCCGGCGGCGATCGACGACGTCCTGGGGCGGCCCGACCGGGCAGGCCGGGTCACCGCGACCCTGGTCACGCACACCCACTGGGACCACTTCGGCGACGTCCCGCACATCGCCGCGACCCGGGGCGGCACGGTGTTCACCACCCTGACGGGATATCACCTCGCACGGTCCTTCGGTGTGGCCGACGACCAGCTCGCGGTGCTCAAGGGCGGCGAGGAGATCGTCGTGGGCGACCTGGTGGTCCGCGCCGTCCGGTCGTTGCACAGCCGCTCCGGCAACGGTGGGGTGCTGTTCCCCGGGGTGCGCCACGCGGTACCGGAGCGCCCCGCGACCATCGCCGACCTGCCGGAGGGGGACACGCTGGCGTACCTCCTGCGCGCACCGTCGGGCCGCAGCGTGCTGCTCCTGGGGGCGAGCGACTTCGACGACGTGTCGCTGCGCGGGCTGCGGCCCGACGCGGTCGCCGTGCCGGTGCCGGCGAACGACGTCACCAGCGAGTACGCCGCCCGGCTCATGGACGTCCTCGACGGGCCCAGACTGGTCGTCCCCGTCCACTGGGACCACTTCGAGGCCTCGCCGACCGACCCGCCCAGCGTGCAGGACGACGGGACGGCCGACCGGCTGCGTGCCACGGTGGCCGCGATCCGACGCGCGTCGCCCCGTACCCGCGTCGTCGTGCCGGACTACCGGACCTCGCTCGACCTGCTCTGACGGACCACCGGGATCACGGGCGTGGCGAGGGTGCGGTGCGGCGCACCAGGTCGTGCAGCCGGCGAGCGGCGCGACCGAGCGCCATCTCCGCGGCGGGCTGCGCCCCCGCCGCCACGCTGGACCGGCTGAGGACGACGACGACGAACCGGCCGCCGTCCGCGTGCTCGACGACCCCCGCCTCGTGGCGCAGGTTGAGCACGGTGCCCGTCTTGGACGACCAGGTGGACGAGTCGCGGTCGAACTCGGGCGCCAGGCGGTGCCGGTGCACGTTGGAGGCGAGGAGCTCGCGCAGGCGGCCGGACACCGCGGGGTCCAGCCGGTCCGGGTCCCAGACCGCGCCGAGGAGGTCCGCCAGCACGCGCGCCGAGGAGGTCGTCGACACCGAGACGTCGAGCGACCGGATCACGCTTCCTCCGCTCGCGGTGCTCGCCAGCGCCGCGAAGGCGTGCCCGAGCCCCGGCGCGAGGTGCTCCATCGCCTCCGCCGGGGTGTCGTCCAGCTCGCCGAGACCGTGCCGGATCTCGACGTCCGGCACCCGGAGCTCGCGCAGCACCCGGCTGACGTGGGCGGGAGGTGTCAGGGCGAGCAGCGCGTCGCAGGCGCTGCTGTCGCTCAGCGAGACGGCCAGGTAGAGCAGGTCGTCGAGGGCCACCGACGCCGGGTGCCTGAACCGCGTGATGCCCGGCGGTCCCGTGCTCGTCGCACGCCCCGGGTCGACCACCACGGTCGAGGCGGCGTCGAGCTCCCGGCGACGGATCCGCTCGAGCGTCGCGAGAGCTACCGGGACCTTGACGAGGGAGGCGACCGGGAGCTCGAGGTGCGGGTCGACGCCGACCTCCCGACCGGAGTCGAGGTCGCGGACGAGGATTCCCGCGGTCAGGCCGGCATCGGCGAGCTCGTGCCGCACCCGCCGGACCTCGCCCGCCGCGGCGGCTCCCGCGATCACGGGGCGACCTCCGCGGCGCCGAGGGCGAGCGCGATCGCCTCGGCCAGGGCGTCGATCGAGGCGGTCGCCGCCACGGGATCGCCGGGCCGCAGCTCCAGGCGGTGCGCCCGGGAGAGGTCGAGGCCGCCCGGCGACGTCCAGGAGAGCCCCAGCTCGCGAGCCTGCACCGGGGTGCAGAGCAGCAGGTCCGCGCTGGTCGTCACCGCGGCCAGCGCGGGGACCAGCGGGGCCACCCGCACCTGCCGCGGCAGACAGCCTGCGGACGCGGCGTGCCGGGCCAGGGCGTCGCCGACGAGGGCGTTGTCGTCCTCCGGGGTCACCCACACGCGTCGCGGCGGTCCGGGGTCTCCGCGGCGCGGGGCCAGCTCGTCGAGGTACACCCGTGCCCCGCCGTCCGGGCCGCCACCGCCCCACCCCAGCGGGGCGGTCCAGCGCGCCGCACCGGTCGTCGCCACGACGAGCGCGGCGTCCGCGCGCGAGTCGCGCACCATCTCCGCGCGTCGTGCCGGAGGGGCAGGCAGCGGCCGCAGCACGATCCCCGCCTGCCGGGCGTCAGCGATCAGCGTGGCCGTGACCGTCGGCGAGAGGTCCTCCGGGACCACGAGGCGCAGGGGCGGCGCCTCGCGCATCGCCGCCGCCGCCCGCAGGTCGTCCGCCGCCTCGACGACGCGCTGGGCGGCCGGGAGCAGCCGGCTCCCCAGCCCCGTGAGGAACACCTCGCGCGTCGTCCGGTCGAACAGGCGCCCACCGAGGTGCGTCTCGAGCGCGGCGATGCGGCGGCTCACGACGGGCTGCGGCACGCCGATCGCCGCCGCGCCGCCGGTGAAGCTGCGCCGCTCGCTCACCGCGACGAACGCGCGGCAGGTGTTCTCGAGGTCCACGGGGCGATTATCCCCACCGGTCTCTCGCGCCCCGGGGAGGACCGGCGGGACGACGAGACGCCGGCGGGTCAGAGCGGGACGGCGGTGGCGCTCAGCCCTTCAAGCCCTTGCGGAGGCCGTCGGCCAACGGCGTGGTGGGGCGGCCGATCAGCCCGGCGAGCACGCCCGTCGTCTCCGCCAGCAGCCCGGCGCGGGTGTCGGCGTCCAGCGCGACGAGGAAACCGGCCGTGCCCTCGTCGAGACCGGCGGCGAGCAGCGCCTCGCGCTGCTCCTCGGGCTCGACCGAACGGTAGGTCACGGGACGGCCGAGCAGCTCCGTGACGGTGCGGGCGAGCTCGTCGAAGTCCCACGCGACGTCGCCGGTGAGCTCGTGGACGGCGTCGTCGTGCGCACCGTCGGTGGCGAGCGCGACGACGGCCGCGGCCTCGGCGTAGTCGGCGCGGCTCGCGCTGGCGACGCGGCCGTCCCCGACCGAGGCGACGATCTCCCCGGTCTCCCGGGCCCGCTCGACGTCGGGCAGGTAGTTCTCGGTGTACCAGCCGTTGCGCAGCACCGTCGTGGTCAGGCCGGACGCCGCGAGCAGCTCCTCGGTCGCCTTGTGCTCCGGCGCGAGGATCAGCGGCGAGGTGTCGGCGTGCGGGGCGCTCGTGTAGACGACGCGGCGGACGCCGGCGCCCTTGGCCGCGTCGATCACGGCGCCGTGCTGGCGGACCCGCTGGCCGACGGCGGAGCCGGAGACGAGCACCAGCACCTCGACGCCGTCGAGGGCGGGGGCGAGCGTCTCCGGGCGGTCGTAGTCGGCCTCGCGGACGACGACGCCGCGCTGCGCGAGGTCCGCGACCTTCGCCGTCGAGCGGGCGAGGGCGACGACGTCCGCGGGCGCGGCGCCGCGGGCGAGGAGGGACTCGACGACGAGGCGGCCCAGGTGGCCGCTGGTGCCGGTGACGGCGATGGTCATGGTGATGCTCCTTCGGGTGCAGGCTCAGGTCGGGCTCGCGGCCGGCCCGTCGACCGGACCGTCCCGCCCAGCATGCACTTACTTTTCGTTAGTGCCAACTGGATGCATGTGCGGCGCTCGTCACAGTGCCCGCGTGCGGAGCGCGCCGTATCCTGTCCGGGTGACCCCTGACTCCCCCGCCGTCGCCCCGGTCGACCCCGTCGACGCCGGCCCGACGGACGCGATGATCGCCGACGTGTTCTCGCGCGGGTGCACCTCGCGCCAGGCGCTGGAGGCGGTCACCGGGCGATGGGGCGTGCTCACGGTGGCCGGGCTGCGCGACGGAGCCGTGCGGTTCAACGCGCTGCGCCGCCGCATCGACGGGGTGAGCGAGAAGATGCTCGCCCAGACCCTCCAGGCGCTCGAGCGCGACGGCATGGTCGCCCGCGAGGTGCGCACCACCATCCCGCCGCACGTCGAGTACTCGCTCACCGACCTCGGCCGCCGCGTCGCCGACCGGCTCGTGGGCCTGCTCGACGTCCTCGAGGGCTCGGTCGACGAGGTCAGCGCCGCCCAGCAGCGCTACGACGCGCGGCGCGAGGTCTCGTGACGGGTCGCACCGTCGCCGTGCTGCTCGCCGCGGGCGCGGGCACCCGCCTGGGGCGCGGACCGAAGGCGCTCCTCCCCCACGGCGGTCGGCCGCTCGTGGAGCACGTCGCAGGCGTGCTGGCCGACGGCGGCCGGGTCGTCGGCGGCGGGCTGCTGCCGGCGCCCGGCACCGTGGGCGACGTCTGGGAGGCGGCGACGTCGGGCTGGGTGCGCGACGGCCTCGGGGTGCGTGCGCCCGCCGACCCGCTGCTCGTACCGCTCACCGCGTTCGCCGTGCTCGCGGGCGGCGGGCTGCAGACGGCGGTGAACGCGCTGGTCCTCCTCGCGCTGCCGCTGGCCGCCCTCGGCGGCTGGTTCGCGGCCGGCGCGCTGACGCGGTCGGTCGTGGTGCGCGCGGTGGCGGCGCTCGCCTGGGCGGCGGCGCCCGGCTTCCTCGCGTCGCTGGGCTCGGGCCGGCTCGGGGCGGTCGTCGTGCACCTGACGCTGCCGTGGCTGCTCGTCGCCGTGCTGCGCACCGTGGGGGTGCAGGCGCGGGACGTCGCGCTCGCGCCTGGACGGCGTCGCGGGTCCCTGGGTGCCGCCGGTGCCGCCGGGCTGCTGCTCGCGGTCGCGGTGTGCGCCGCCCCGGTGCTGCTCCCCGTGGCCGTGGTGCTGATCGGGGTCGGCGCGCTGCTGGTGCGCCGCGCGTGGCGGTCGCTGCTGCTGGTGCTGCTGCCGGCCGTCGTCGTGCCGCTGCCGTTCTGGGGCGAGGTGCTCGGCACCTGGTCGGACGGCGGGTGGCGCCTGCTCCTGGCCGAGCCCGGCGCCCCGCTGGTCGCGTCCGGCACGCCGACGGCGGTGGAGCTGCTGCTCGGCCTGCCCGGGGACACCGCGTGGTTCGAGCCCTGGCTCGGGACCGACGGCACGCT
>JADHZE010000420.1 GCA_026934365.1 Isoptericola sp. QY 916
CGCCGCCGTGAGGCGGGTGCGGGGTTCGCGTTCTTGTCGCCGTGGTTGGTGGGTTTCGTGGTGTTGACGGCGTTCCCGATGGTGGCGTCGTTGTATCTGGCGTTCACGGACTATGACTTGTTCCGGCCGCCGTCGTGGGTCGGGATCGACAACTTCGTGAAGTTGTTCGAGGACCCGCGTTTTTGGACGTCGGCGAAGGTGACGGCGATCTATGTGCTGGTCGGCACGCCGATCAAGCTCGCGGCGGCGTTGTTGGTCGCGATGGTGCTGAACATGAAGCACCGGGGTCAGGGTGCGTACCGGTCGATCTTCTACGCCCCGAGCCTGATCGGTGCTTCGGTGTCGATCGCGATCGTGTGGAAGGCGATGTTCATCGATGACGGCATCGTGGACCGGATCCAGCAGCTGTTCGGGCTGCCGGCCGGGGGCTGGGTGGGTGACCCGTCCAAGACGATGCCGATGTTCGTGCTGCTCGCGGTGTGGACGTTCGGCGCCCCGATGGTCATCTTCCTCGCGGGGTTGAAGCAGATCCCGGCCGAGCTGTACGAGGCGGCCGCGGTGGACGGCGCGGGCCCGATCCGCAAGTTCTGGCGGATCACGATCCCGATGCTGTCCCCGGTGCTGTTCTTCAACCTGCTGCTGGAGACGATCGGCGCGTTCCAGGTGTTCGGGTCGGCGTTCATCATCTCCGGCGGCACCGGCGGCCCCGCGGACTCCACCCTGTTCTACACGCTGTACCTGTACATCAAGGGCTTCGCCCAGTTCGACATGGGGTACGCCTCGGCCATGGCCTGGGTCCTGGTCGTCGTGGTCGGCATCATCACCGCGATCCTGTTCAAGACCTCAGGCGCCTGGGTCCACTACTCCGGAGACAACCGATGAGCGC
>JADHZE010000421.1 GCA_026934365.1 Isoptericola sp. QY 916
GGCGCGTCCGCGCAGGCGTGGCTCGTCTCGCGGCTCACCGCCGAGCACACGCGCCGGATGGACCGCCTCGGCCTCGCCGCCTGACGCCGACCGACGCCGCCTGACGCCGACCGACGCCGACCGACGCCGCGCCGACGCCGCGCCGACGGTCAGAGGGCGCCGAAGCCCACCCGGGCCTGCTCGGTGGCGCCCACCTCGACGTAGCCGATCGTGGCGGTCGGCACGAGGATGGTGCGCCCCCGCGAGTCGGTGAGCTCCAGGAGCCCCCCGTCGGCGATCGCGCTGCGCACCGCGGCGGTCACGTCCTCCGCCGTCTGGTCGGTCTCGACGACCAGCTCGCGGGCCAGGTTCTGCACACCGATCGTGATCTCCACGTTGTCTCCTTCGCGAGCCGCGCCGGTCGTGCCGGCGCGTGTCTGTCGGCCGTCTAGCGGCCGTCCGTCGTTCCCGGTCGTCCCGGACGTCTCGTCGATCCTAGCCACGGCCGCGCGCCGCGACCGGCCCGGACGGCGCTTGTCAGCGGAGGGTGAAACTGCTCGTCGCACGGGGCGGGGCGGTCGGGTCGGTCGGGCTGTCGGTGGGGCTGTCGGTGGGGCTGTCGGTGGGGCTGTCGGTGGGGCTGTCGGTGGGGCATGGTCGAATCGGTCCCGTGACGTCAGCTCCCTCCACCGCCGTGCGCCTCGTGGCGCCGGAGCCCGCCGCCGTCGGTAGCGCCGACGTCGTGCTGGACGCCACGCAGGAGGCGGCCGTGGAGACGGCGCTCGCTGGCGACGTCACGCTCGTGGTCGGCGCGCCGGGCACGGGGCGGACGACGGTCGCGACGGCGGTGGCGGTGCGGGCCATGGCGGGCGGCGAGGGGGTGCGCGGCGTC
>JADHZE010000422.1 GCA_026934365.1 Isoptericola sp. QY 916
GCACGGCGACGCGGCGTTCACCGCCGGGCGCGCGGGGCTGCTCGTCGAGGCGCTGGCGCGGCGCCCGGAGTTGCTGCTCGACGCCACCGAGGACCGGCTGCACCAGGACTACCGCGCGAGCGTGATGGCGGGCTCGGCCGAGCTGCTGCGGGCCCTGCGCGCCGAGGGGCTCGCGGCCACGATCTCCGGCGCCGGTCCCACGGTCCTCGTGCTCACCGCGGGCGACGGCACGGGCCGGCTCGACGCCGTGCTGGCCGACCTCGTCGACGACGTGGCGGGCTGGCGCGCGCTGCGGCCGGGGGTGGACCACGACGGCGCGGTGGCGCGCCGCGTGGCGGCCGGCGCGTCGGCCTGGGGCCGGGTGTGAGGTGATATGATGCGGTGAGCCTTCGGGATCGACCGCGAGGGCACCCCCTCTCCACCGCACGGCGCGCCAGCGTGCCCGGTCAGAGCCAGGTGCCTCGGTGGTCGCGATGCGGTGCAGGACCGCCGCGCCAGTCCCGCGAGAGGGTGAAACACCAACCCCGCCAGCCGACGTCGTCGTACCACTGATGCGAGGTTCCACGCGTCTCGGCGCTCCCCGCGCCGGACGGCAACCACCCCGGCCCCGAGATCTGCGGGCCGCATACGAGGGGGAAGGGTCCTTCGTGACGAACACCACCGACAGCCGGAACGGCGCCGCCGCATCCGGGAACCTGAGCTCGATGCGTCTGGCCGAGCTCCAGGCGCTGGCCTCCGGCATGGGCGTCAAGGGCACGTCCCGGATGCGCAAGAGCGACCTGCAGGACGCGATCCGGGCCGCCCGCGGCCAGGGCGCGCGCACCGCCGGTGCCCCGGTCGCCGCGGCGACCGCCGTGGC
>JADHZE010000423.1 GCA_026934365.1 Isoptericola sp. QY 916
GGAGCCGGTCGCCGCGGCGCAGCGTGCCGCGGGACACCAGGTCGCGGACCTGGCCGGACAGCTGCGCGCCGAGCGGGTCGCGGGCGCCGCGGTCGAGGCGGACGGGGAGCGCGGGCATCGGGACTCCTGGATGACGGGACCGGGCGGCACGACCGAGGCGGCCTACCGGACCGGCGGGTGAAGTGGCCTGCCGATTCCGTCAGGAAATGGCTCGTGACGACAGGCCACCCGAGGTCCACGGTAGTGCCATGGACGACGCCCTCTCCCCCACACCTCGGTCCACCGTGCGGCGCGGCCGGAACCGCGCCGTCGCCGACCGGGACGCGCTGCACGCCCTGCTCGCCGACGGGCTCGTCGCCCACCTCGGCGTCGACGTCGGCGAGGGCGCGGACCGGCACCCGGTCGTGCTGCCCTGTGCCTACGCCGTCGACCTCGACGGTCCCGACGACGGCGGCACGCTGTACGTGCACGGCTCGGTGGCGGCGCGCTGGCTGGTCGGGGCCACGGACGCGACCGTCTGCGTCACGGTCACCGAGCTCGACGGCCTGGTGCTGGCGCGGTCCGGCTTCCACCACTCGATGAACTACCGGTCGGCGGTCGTGATCGGCACGGCCCGCCTCGTCACGGACGACGCCGAGCGCGTCCGCGCGCTGGACGCCGTCGTCGACCACATGGCGCCCGGCCGGTCCGCGACCCTGCGCCCCGCCACCCGCAAGGAGCTCGCCGCGACGGCGGTGCTGGCCGTGCCGCTGCGCGAGGCGTCGATGAAGGCCCGCGCCGGCGCGCCCGTCGACGACCCGGCCGACGTCGCCGCGGGCGGCTGGGGCGGGCACGTCCCGGTGCGTCGCGTCGTG
>JADHZE010000424.1 GCA_026934365.1 Isoptericola sp. QY 916
GGGCACGGCGGTCGGCAAGACGCTCGTGTCGTCCTGCGCGTGCCGCCGCCGGACCGTCCCGTGCCCGCGGAGCCGGACCGACCCGCACCGGAGCGCGCGCCGGAACCACGCGAGGTGCCGCCACCTCGACGCCCGTCCTCCGCACGTGCCACGGGCCACCCCTCCGTCTCGATCCGTGCCGCGGCGCCACCGTACGACGCACGCCCCCACCTGCGGCGGAGCCGCGCCGCGTCGCCCAGCACCCGCCGAGTTGTCAGGCTCACAGCGGGGTACACCCCGCCGTGGGTCTGACGACTCGTGGGTGAGAATGGGCGCCGTGCCCGTCGTCCCCGCCCCGCTCCGCCCGACGCCGTCCGTCCCGGACACCACGGACCCGCTCGTCGGGCGCACGGTCGCCTGGTTCGACGACGCCGCCCGGGACCTGCCGTGGCGGCGCCCGGACCGGACCCCGTGGGGCGTGCTCGTCAGCGAGGTGATGCTGCAGCAGACGCCGGTGGTCCGGGTCGAGCCGGTGTGGCGCGCGTGGCTGGAGCGGTGGCCGACGCCCGCCGACCTCGCCTCGGCGCCCACGGCGGACGTGCTGCGCGCGTGGGACCGCCTCGGCTACCCGCGCCGCGCGCTGCGCCTGCAGCAGTGCGCGGCCGCGATCGTCGAGCGGCACGACGGCGAGGTCCCCGACGACGAGGACGCGCTGCGCGCCCTGCCCGGGATCGGCGAGTACACCGCGGCAGCCGTGCGCGCGTTCGCGTTCGGACGCCGCTCCGTCGTCGTCGACACCAACGTGCGCCGCGTCCTGGCCCGCACGCTGGGCGGCACCGCGCTCGGCGCGCCCTCCCCCACGGCCGCGGAGC
>JADHZE010000425.1 GCA_026934365.1 Isoptericola sp. QY 916
CGCCCGCGCGACGCGGACCTGGCGGGCGCGCTCGCCGCCGTGCGGGCGCGCTCCTCGCTGGACGGCCTGGACGGCTGGCTGCCGGGTGCCCCGGTCGCGCACCTGCGATCGGCCGCCGAGATGCGGGCCCTGCACCGACGCCACCCGGGGGCCGTCACCGCGGCGGCGGGCCTCGCGGCGGAGTGCGCCTTCGACCTGCGCCTGGTGGCGCCGAACCTGCCGCCCTACCCGGTGCCGGCGGGGCACGACGAAGCCAGCTGGCTGCGCGAGCTGGTGCGGCGGGGGGCCTCCGACCGGTACGGCCCGCGGCCCGCCCCCGGGGTTCCCGGCGACGAGCGTGCCTGGGCGCAGATCGACCACGAGCTGCGCGTCATCGAGGACCTGACCTTCCCCGGCTACTTCCTCGTCGTCTACGACCTCGTGGAGTTCTGCCGCCGGGAGGGCATCCTGTGCCAGGGGCGCGGGAGCGCCGCCAACTCGGCGGTCTGCTACGCGCTCGGCATCACCGCGGTCGACGCGGTGAAGCACGGCCTGCTGTTCGAGCGCTTCCTCGCGCCCGAGCGGGACGGGCCGCCGGACATCGACATCGACATCGAGTCCGGGCGGCGCGAGGAGGTCATCCAGCACGTCTACGGAAAGTTCGGCCGGCAGCACGCGGCGCAGGTCGCGAACGTCATCTCCTACCGGCCGCGCTCCGCGGTGCGCGACGCCGCCCGCGCCCTCGGGTACGACGTCGGGCAGCAGGACGCGTGGAGCAAGTCCATCGAGCGGACGTAGGTGTCCCACTGGGGGACCTCCGGGATCCACACCGGGGGCAGGGCGAAGACCTCGAGCTTCGTCTTCA
>JADHZE010000426.1 GCA_026934365.1 Isoptericola sp. QY 916
CGTCGGGCGCACCTGGCGCCCCCAACCGGCCCGCGTCCGCCGGCGCACGCCCCCACGAGGACCCCCGCTGCTCCCGGGCGCCCTCGCGCGCGCCGCCTGACCCTGCCCTGGTCCGTCGTCGGACGGGGGCGGGTCCCTCGCCGTCCCACGACCGCCTGACACACCTGACAGCCAGGAGCAGAAGAACCCATGTCCAGGACCACCCCTGTCATCACCCGTGCCCTCCGCCCGCGCCGCCTCGTCGGCGCGGCCGCGCTCGCCCTCCCCGCCCTCGTGCTCGGCGCGACCGCCGCGTCCGCGCACGTGACCGTGACCCCCGACGCGGCCGAGGCCGGGTCGTACGCCACCCTCACCTTCAAGGTCCCGAACGAGTCCGCCGAGGCGTCGACCACCGCGGTGCAGGTCGACCTGCCCACCGACACCCCCTTCACCAGCGTGTCCGTCGAGCCCGTGCCGGGCTGGACCGCGAAGGTCACCCAGGCGCCCCTGCCCGAGCCCGTCGAGGTGCACGGCACCACCGTCACCGAGGCGCCGGCGAGCATCGAGTGGACCGCCGACGACGCCGACGCCGGCATCGCGCCGGGCGAGTTCCTCCGGTTCACCGTGTCGGCCGGCGCGGTCCCGGACGGCGTGGAGGAGATCGTCCTCCCCGCCACCCAGACCTACTCCGACGGCGAGGTCGTCGCCTGGGACCAGGAGGCGTCCGGCGACGCCGAGCCCGAGCTCCCGGCCCCTGTCCTGCAGGTCGTCCCGGCCGCCGAGGACGGCGGCCACGGCGCGGCGTCGGCGGCCGGTGCCGGCGACGCCGCCACGGACGCGCACACCGACG
>JADHZE010000427.1 GCA_026934365.1 Isoptericola sp. QY 916
GTGCTCCACGGCGTCGCGGGGGTTGCCCGTCGCCGGGTCGGGCTGGTCGGCCCAGCCGCCCGCGTCGACCACCCCGGCCTCGACGAGCTCCGCGAGGAACGGCGAGACGCGCCGCGGCGTGCTGCCCGTGCCCCACCAGTGCGCGGTGAGGAACAGCTCGCGCCGGGCGCGCGTGAACGCGACGTAGGCGAGCCGCCGCTCCTCGGCGAGCCGGTGCGTGCCGCTGTCCGCGCGGAACTGGTCGCGCCGGGCGGCGAGGTCCTTGGTGTCGGCCGCCTCAGCCCAGGTGAACTCGGGCAGGTCCGGGGCGTCGCCGCGCAGGTGGTACGGCAGCGCGGAGACGTCGGTGAGCCAGCCGCTGTCCAGGCGCCCCTGCGCCGACTCCGCCTGGCTCGGGAACACGCCGTCCACCAGCCCCGGCACCGCCACCACGTCCCACTCCAGCCCCTTCGCGGCGTGCGCGGTGATGACCTGCACGGCGTCGGGGTCGGGCTCGCGGACCGGCATGTCGAGCCCGCGCTCCTGGTCGCCGGCCACGCCGAGCCACGCGAGGAACGCGCCGAGCGTCGCGACGTCGGCCGACTGCGCGAAGCTCGCGGCGACGTCGCGGAACGCGTCGAGGTGCTCGCGCCCGCGCAGGCTCACGCCCGCGGCGGCCCCGCCGCCCCCGGGGCCGGTCACCGGGGTGAGCGTGTCCGCGAGCACCTGCGCCGTGGCGACCTCGACGTCGAGCCCGAGCGCGCGCTCGGCCGCCACCACCAGCTCGGGCAGCGAGAGGTAGGTGAGGCCCCGCAGCTCGCGCAGCAGCC
>JADHZE010000428.1 GCA_026934365.1 Isoptericola sp. QY 916
CGCACGACCTTCGTCCCGTCACCCATCCCAACACCCCTCACCAGATCAGGTGTTGCGACGACCGCTTGAACCCGCCGGCCCGCGAGCTGTCAGGGCCACGACCAGGCATTCGTGCACGTGGTCCTGACAGGTCGGCGGGGGATGTCCCCCGGGACGGTGCGGGGGAGGTGGCGCGCGGGGCGGGGGTCAGGCCCATGTCGGACGACGTCGCAGGTCACGAGGCTGGAGGGGTCCTCGTCGCCCAGCCTCAGGAGCCATCGTGGCCGTCCTCGACGCCCCCGCCCCACCTGTCCCGTCCGCGCCGCCGTCCGTCCGGCGTCGGCCCGACGTCCCGGCCGCGCGGCCGCACGCGGCGCCCGTCGCCCGGCCGCGCCGAGCCCGCGACCCGTTCGTCGACGTCGTCCGGGCGCTCGGCACCCTCGGGGTGGTGCTGCTGCACTGGCTGATGGCGGAGGCCACGTGGGACGGGCGGACGCTCCTCGTCGGCAACGCGCTGGGGCACGGCGCCGGGTGGCTCGTGACCTGGCTGCAGCCGTTGGCCCTGCTGTTCTTCGCGGCCGGCGCCTCCGCCGGGTACCAGCGTGGGGCCACCGTCGGCGGCGGCCGCGGCTGGGCCGGAACCGTCCTGGCGCGGCTGCGGGCGACGGCCCGGCCCGTCGGGGCGTTCGTCGGGGCCTGGGCGCTCGCGGTGGCCGCGCTGCTCGCGCTCGGGGTGCCCGACGACGCGGTGTGGCGGATGGCGCGGATGGCGCCGCAGCTGCTGTGGTTCCTCGGGGTGTGGGTGGTGCTCATGGCGCTCACGCCGCT
>JADHZE010000429.1 GCA_026934365.1 Isoptericola sp. QY 916
GATCTGCCTCGGTGGTCACGGTCGACGGACGCGCGGACGACGCCGACGTGCGCGACGCGGACGACCCCGCCGTCGCGGGGCGCGTCGTCGCGGGCGCCGACCTCGTCGTCGCGTCCCCGGGGTGGGCGCCGAGCACCCCGCTGCTGGCCGCGGCCCGGGCCGCCGGCGTCCCCGTGTGGAGCGAGATCGAGCTCGCCTGGCGGCTGCGGGTCGAGCGCACCGGTGCGGACGGGGCGCGCGGGCCCGCCCCGTGGCTCGCCGTCACGGGGACCAACGGCAAGACGACGACTGTCGAGATGCTCGCGTCGATCCTCACCGCGGCCGGCCTGCGCGCCGCCGCGGTCGGGAACGTCGGGACCCCGGTCGTCGAGGCGGCGCAGGACCCGTCGCTGGACGTCCTCGCGGTGGAGCTCTCCAGCTTCCAGCTCCACCACACGCTCACGACGTCGTTCGAGGCCGCGGCCGTGCTCAACGTGGCTGCCGACCACCTCGACTGGCACGGGTCGCTCGAGGCGTACGCGGCGGACAAGGGCCGGGTCTACGCCCGCGCGCAGGTGGCGTGCGTGTACAACGCGGCCGACCCGCGCACGGAGCAGCTGGTGCGCGACGCCGACGTGACCGAGGGCGCCCTCGCCGTGGGGTTCACCCTCGGCGCCCCGGGCCCGGGTCAGCTGGGCGTGGTCGAGGACGTGCTCGTCGACCGCGCCTTCCACACCGAGCCCGGCGCGCGCGACCGGCAGCGGACGGCCGCCGAGCTCGGCACCCTCGCCGACCTC
>JADHZE010000043.1 GCA_026934365.1 Isoptericola sp. QY 916
CTGGGCGCCGCGGACGGCGCCGTCACCCTGGACCTCCGCGGCCTCGACGCCGTCGAGATCGACGTCGACGGCCGCTCCGCCTGGGCCGGCGGCGGCATCACCGCCGGCGCGTACTCGCGCGCCGCCGGCGAGCACGGCCTCGCGACCCCGTTCGGCGACACCGGCACGGTCGGTGTCGGGGGCATCACGCTGGGCGGCGGCATCGGGCTGCTGTCGCGCTCGCTCGGCATGACCGTCGACAGTCTCCTCGGCGCGGAGGTCGTGACCGCCGACGGCGAGGTCGTACGCACCGACGCCGACCACGAGCCCGACCTGTTCTGGGCGCTGCGCGGCGGCGGGGGCAACTTCGGCGTCGTGACGCGGTTCCGGTTCGCCCTGCACGAGGTGTCCCAGGTGGTCGGCGGCGTGCTCCTCATGCCGGCCACGCCCGAGAGCGTGGCCGGGGTGATCGCGGCCGCGGACGCCGCGCCGCCGGAGCTGACGATGGTCGTCATGGTCATGCCGGCGCCCCCGATGCCGATGATCCCTGCGGAGTGGCACGGGCGCCTCGTGGTCATGGCCAACGCCTGCTGGTCCGGCGACCTGGACCGTGCGGACGCGGCACTGGCCCCCCTGCGCGACGTCGCCGCCCGTGCCGGCGGCGCCCTGCTGGACGGCCTGCGCGCCGCGCCGTACCCCAGCCTGCTCGAGGGCGGCCCCGAGGGCGGCCCGCTCGTCGCGACCGGGCGCACCTTCTTCGCCGACGGGCTGGACGAGGCCGCCGCGGCCCACCTCCTGGAGCAGCTGGAGGGCTCCGACGCGCTGATGCGTGCCGCCCAGCTGCGCGTGCTCGGCGGCGCGGTGGCGGACGTCCCCGCCGACGCGACGGCCTACGCCCACCGCGGGGCACGCCTGGTGGGCAACGTCGCGGCGGTCGCCCGCGACGCGGCCGGCGCCGCCGGGTACCGGCCCTGGGTGGACGCGCTGGCCGACCGGCTGCGCGGCGCAGACGGCGCGTACGTGAACTTCAGCCTCGACGGCGGGATCGACGTCGCGCAGGCCGCCTACCCCGGCGCCACCTGGGACCGGCTGCGCGACGTCAAGCGCCGGTACGACCCGCAGAACCTGTTCCGTGGCAACGTCAACGTGCCACCGGCGTAAGGAAGGACGGCGAGGAGGGCGAGGGCGACGGTCAGCCGGCCCGCGCGTCGATCTCGTCGCGGCGCGCGAGCACGAGCCGGTCGACGACGTCGTCCGGAAGCGGCGAGTCGGGCTGGAACGAGACCGAGCCCTTGGTGGTGCGGAACCCGTCCAGGTGGCCCGCGAGCGCCGCGACGACGTCCGGGCTGAACGGGTAGAGGCCCACGTGCGTGCGCGTCACCATGGCGCTGACCAGGGGGCTGCCGCGGTAGCGCAGCGCCGGCATGCCGTAGCTGCGCCCCTCCTCGACGTCGGGCACCAGGGCCCGCGCCCGCTCGTAGACGCGCGCGACGGCGGCGCGCTCCGGTCCGGACAGGGTGGCCAGGTAGTCCTCGACGTCTCCCACGGGTCCATCGTGCGGCCCGCTGTCACGTCGCGCCACGCCACGTCGTCGGCAGTGCGGGGTGGATCGCCCGCCCCGCGGAAGGATGGGCAGCATGCCACGCACCGACACCCCCGCCCGACGACGCGCCGGGCGCGCACCCGACGGTGCCGTCGACCTCGAGGACCTGCGCCGGGTGGCGTTCGGCGCCGCGTACCGGATGCTCGGCAGCGTCACCGAGGCGGAGGACGTCGCCCACGTCGAGGGCACGGTGCGGTTCGCGGCCGACCCGACCACCGCGGGCGACCCGGTCGGCCGGATCACCGTGGACGGCGCGGACCTGCCCGGCCTCCAGGCGACGACGGGCACGTCCGCCCTGACGTTCGACGTCGGGAGCAACTCCGCGGACGTCGCGTTCGGCAACTACCTCGTGGTCAACGGCCACCGCGTCGAGCAGGACCGCACCTGGGTGTCGGAGCGCGTCTCCGTCCCCGTGCCGAACGAGTGGCTCGTCCAGGGCACCAACACGGTCGAGGTCCACGCGGGCGGCCTGGACTCGTCGTGCGGCGTGAACTTCGACGACTTCGTGATCTCGGAGCTGCAGCTCGAGCTGCTCGGCGAGACCGCCGGTGACGCCGGGAACTCCTTCGGCTACTCGATGGGCGACGGCTCCTGCGGCAGCAACACCTCCTCCGTCAAGGAGGCGACGGCGACGTTCGAGGTCGGGTCCGCGCCGGGTGCGACCACGGGGCTCGCCACCGACGTCGACACGACGACGCTCGCCAACGGCGCGCACGAGGTGGTCGCGACGACCCGCTCGGGGGCCACCGCCACCCACACGGTGCGCGTGAACAACTCCCCGGTCGGCGCACCGGCGCTTGCCCCGGAGGACGGGACGCTCACGCGCGGGGTGCAGAGCGTCACGGCGTCCGCACCCGCCGACGGCGACGGCGGCACCGCCGCGCTGACGGTCGACGGCGAGCCCGCCGCCGGCCCGACGACCCTCGGCGACGGGGTGTCGGTGTTCTCGTTCGACGTCGGCACGAACGCGATCGAGACGCGCTACCAGAACCACCTGCTCGTCAACGGCACCCGGCTCGACCTGCGCGGCGACGGCGGCCGCGACCTCGTCTCCGAGCGGGTCCAGGTGGGCGTGCCGAACCGCCTGCTGCACCCGGGCGAGAACACGATCGCGCTGGTGGCGGGCGACGTCTCCGCGTCGTGCGGGGCGAACCTCGACGACTTCACGGCGTCGGGCCTGGCGCTGAGCCTCGCGGACGGCACGGTCACCCCGCCGGCCGACCTGCAGGCCTCCTACGCCATGGGCGACGGGAGCTGCGGCTCGTCCGGCACCGCGCTGGCGAAGGTCGAGCTGGTGTGGACGATCGACGCGCCCGGCGTGACCGCGTTCCCCGCCCTGGGGCACGGCGAGGCCACGGTCTCGTTCGTCGTCGGGTCCAACTCGCTCGACGGCTCCGCGACCAACGCGCTGCGGATCAACGGCATCGAGCGCCGCATCGACCAGACCATCGTCGGCGGGCGCGGGGAGATCACGTTCCCGAACGAGTGGCTCCTGCCCGGCTGGAACGAGATCGACGTGGTCACGGGCGCGTTCGCGAACGACTGCAACCTCGACGACTTCACCGTCTCCGACGTCGTCCTGACGCCGGCGGACGGCACGGCGCAGCAGCAGAACGCGGCGGCGTCGTACGGGCTCGGCGACGGCACCTGCGGCTCGAACCTCAACTCCTTCCGCCAGGTCGACCTGCACTTCCTGGTGGACGCCCCGGCGCGCGGCGTGCGCGCGGACGTGGACACCGCGGACCTGAAGGACGGGGAGCACGAGCTCGCGGCGGTGTCCACCACCGGCGAGACCGCCACGCGCGTCCTGGAGACGGACAACTCGGCGCCGCGGGTCGCGTCGTCCGCCCCGGCCGACGGCGCGCGGATCACGTCCGCCGTGCCGCTCGCGGTGGAGCTCGACGACGCGCACGGGGTGGTCGGGGACGCGGAGGTCACGCTCGACGGCGAGGCCGTCGCGCTGGGCGCTCCGGTCGGCCCGGGGCTGACCGCGGGCGAGCACACCCTCGAGGTGGCGACCGCGGACTCGCTCGGCAACACGGCGACGCGCGAGATCACCTTCACGAGCGCCGGAGTGCCCGACGTCCCGACCGACCTCGCCCCCGCCGGCGGCACGACCGACGTCGACTCTCCGGTGACGCTGTCGGCCCGTGTCGCCGGCCCGGACGACGGCACCGTCACGGCGACGTTCGCCCAGGCGGACGTGCTGCTGCCCGGTGAGGTCCGGCAGGGCACGGCCGACGCCGTCCCGACGGAGCTCGACCCCCGCGGCGCGAAGAAGGCGTCCGCGAAGGGCCTGGCGGCCGGCGACGGGAAGACCCTCGCCTCCCCGCAGGCCGACGCCGTCGCCTACCAGCGGTTCGACGTCCGCGTGAAGTCCCGCGAGGAGCACCCGGTGGTGCGCTGGAGCGGCACGGCCGACCCGGCGCGCGAGGTCTCGCTGCTGGTGTGGGACACGAAGGCGAAGGCGTGGGACGCGCTCGCGGCGTCGCGCGGCTCCGCCGACGGCGACACGGTGCTGGTGGCGCCGGCCGGTCCGGAGCACCGCGACCGCGGCGTCGTGCACGTCATGGTGACGGCCACCGACCCGTTCGCCGACGACCTCGACGCCGGCCCCGAGGGCTTCGCCGACCCCGCGGACGTCGACTTCTCCATCGCGCACCTGACAGACACCCAGTACCTGTCCGAGGGCGCGGTCGAGCAGGAGACCGCCGAGGAGCGGGAGATCTGGGAGTCCGCGTACGCGGGCGTGACCGAGTGGATCGCCGCGAACGCCGACGAGCGCAAGATCTCGTTCGTCTCGCACACCGGTGACCTCATCGAGAACAACATCCGTGAGCCGCAGGACGACGCCATGCGGGACCAGGTCACGGGCGAGTTCGAGGTCTCCTCGCGTCAGCAGGCGAAGATCGACGGCATCCCCAACTCCGCCGTCGCGGGCAACCACGACAACTGGTCCGGGGCGGACGGCGGCGCCGACCTGTACAACCAGTACTTCGGCCCCGACCGGTACGAGGCCGCGGCCGAGTCCTGGGAGGACGCCGAGTACCGCTCCTGGCGCGAGGGCGACAACTCCAACCACTACGTCCTGTTCTCCGCGGGCGGGCTGGACTTCGTCGCCGTCGGCATGGGGTACGGCGTCACCCGCGAGGAGGCCGAGTGGGCCGACGGGATCTTCGAGCGGTACCCCGACCGCAACGGCATCCTCATGACCCACGCGTACCTCGCCGCCAGCACGCAGAAGGACGGCCGGAACGCGGGCTTCGCCGCCCCGGACGGCTCGCCGCTGTACAAGTACGTGGTCGAGCCGAACGACAACGTGTTCCTCGTGCTGGCCGGGCACGTGCACGGCGTCACGACCAACGTGAAGCCGGTCGGCGAGATCGCGAACGGCGTGGTGGAGCTGCTCGCGGACTACCAGGCCTTCACGGTGCCCGCCGAGCGGGTGGGCCTCGGCACGATCGGCGGCTACGACCCGGCCGAGCGGCTGCGGTTCGGCGCCTCGTACTTCCGGCTGCTGCAGTTCGACGTCGCCCGGGCCGAGATGAGCGTCGACACCTACTCGCCGTTCCTCGACGACTTCGGGGCCGACGAGTGGGACCCGCTGGCCAGGTACGACTCGACGGCCGACAACATGGTGCTTCCCGTGGACCTCACCACCCGCACCACGTCGCTGGTCACCGACTCGCTCGCGGTCTACGCCCCGACGCGGGTGATCGGGACGAAGGCCGTGGCCTCGGGGGACGTCGCGTCCGTCCGCTGGGACCGGCTCGAGCGGGACAGGCAGTACGCGTGGATCGTCACGGCCACCACGCGCGGCGGCGGCGTCGCCGCCGCCGAGCCGGCCTTCTTCACCACCCGGGGCGGCAAGCGGTGACGTCCACCACCCCGGCCAGGACGGCGTCGCGTCGCGGCGCCGTCCTGGCGGTCCTCGGGCTCACCGTCGTGGGCACGGTCGTCGGCACGGTCGTCGGCACGGTCGTCGGCACGGTCGTCGCGGCCGGCCCGGCCGTGGCCCACGACGCCACGACCGACGCGTACGCGCGGGTCACGGCGGGCGATGACACCGACGTGCACGTCGAGCTCGACCTCGAGTACGACCTGCTCATGAAGTCCGCGTGGCTCACGGCCGAGGCCTATGACGCGCGCGGCCCGGCAGCGCAGGTGGCCCAGCTCGCCGAGCACGCCGACGAGGTCGCCGCCTACGTCACGGAGCGGTTCCAGGTGGCGGCGGGCGACGACCTCTGTGCCCCGGCGCTCGCGGCGGCCCCCACGGTCGGCGACCGGGGCGGGAAGGCCTACGCCACGGTCGCGCTCGACTACGCGTGCCCCGCCGGGGACGGCGGACGCCCCGGGACGCACACGCTGTTCAGCGCCCTCTTCCCGGACGCCGAGTCGTTCGTGCACACCACCGAGACGATGGTGACCTACGACCTCGACGGCGAGGCGGGCTCGGCGGTGCTCACGCCGGCCCACCCGACCGTCACGACGGGCGGGCAGGGCACGTGGCACCGGCTGGGGGAGTTCTTCGTGCTCGGCGCGGAGCACCTGCTGCTCGGCCCCGACCACCTGCTCTTCCTGCTGGCCCTGATCGTCGGTTCCCGTCGCCTGCGCGACGTCGTCCTGGTGGCGACGTCGTTCACCGTGGCGCACTCCGTGACGTTCCTCCTCGCGGCGACCGGCGCCGTGAGCGCGCCCGGCGCGGTGGTCGAGCCGGTCATCGCGCTCTCGATCGCCGCCGTGGCCGCCGGGCACCTCTGGGCCGTGCGGCCGGGCGCGCCGCCGCGGCTCGAGGTGCTGGGCGACGTCGCGACCGAGCCACGTCGGCAGGTCTGGCGGCGCTGGCACGACCTGTCGAGGTCCGACGTCACCCGGCTCGCCGTCGTGTTCGCCTTCGGCCTCGTGCACGGGCTGGGCTTCGCGGGCGCGCTGGGCCTCGACGAGCCCTGGTCGTGGGGGCTGCTCGGGTCGTTGCTCGTCTTCAACGTGGGCATCGAGGCGGTGCAGCTCGGCATCATCGCCGTGCTCTTCCCGCTGCTGGTGCTGCTGCGTCGGCGGGCGCCGCGGGCGGGGCGGTGGGTCACGGCGGTGGTCGCCGCCGCCGTCGCCGTCGTGGGGCTCGTCTGGTTCGTGCAGCGCGTGCTCGGTCTCGGGTGAGGGGCCAGGATGGGGCGATGATCTCCACCGAGCTTGCGGCCCGGCTGCGCGACGCGGGGCTGGTGTGGCGCCCCGCCGACGGCGACCGGTTCCGCATCGACGCCGCCGATGTGTCCGCCGAGGTGTTCACCGTCAGCACGATGACGATCGAGGCGCACGACTATCCGACCGGCACCATCCTCGGGTTCAACGGCACCACCGAGTGGGCGCTCGACTCGGTGGCCATCGAGGACGCGCTGTGGCTGCCGCGCGAGGACCAGCTGCGCGACCTGCTGCGCTCCACCTTCCGGGGGCTGACCCGCACCACGCCGGGCGCGGGGGAGCAGGGCGGGGCGGAGCGCTACGACGTCGAGGTGGAGCTGCTCGGCGAGGCGCGGACCTTCACGGCGGCCGACCCCGCCGAGGCGTACGGCACGGCGTTGCTCGCGCTCGTGGAGCTCAGCTCCTGAGCACCGGCGCCTGACACTCGGTGCCTGATTCTGGGTGCCTGATTCTGGGGTGCCTGATTCTGGGCGCCCGGTGCCCCGCTTACCCTGGGGGCGTGCCTGATCCCGTGACGTCCGAGCCCGTCGACCCGCGCTACCGCCGCCAGCCCGTGAGCTTCGTGCGGCGCAGCGCGCGCCTCACGACCGCGCAGGGCAAGGCGTGGGACACCCGACGCGACCGGTACCTCGTCGACGTGCCGCGCGGTGCCGCGGTGACGTCCGTCGACCCGTCCTGGACGTTCGACCCGGCGCGGGTCTTCGGCCGCACCGCCCCGCTGGTCGTGGAGATCGGGTCCGGGCAGGGCGAGGCGATCGTCGCGGCGGCCGCCGCGCACCCCGAGCGCGACCACCTCGCCGTCGAGGTGTACACGCCTGGCCTGGCCCAGACAATCGTGCGCGCCGGGCACGCGGGTGCCGACCCCGGACGGGACGGCGGCGCGCCCGGCAACGAGCTCGACAACCTCCGGCTGGTCCAGGCGGACGCCGCGGAGCTGCTGGCCACGGCGCTGCCGGAGGCGTCGGTCGACGAGCTGTGGGTCTTCTTCCCCGACCCGTGGCACAAGTCCCGGCACCAGAAGCGGCGGCTCGTCACGCCGGCGTTCGCCGAGGTCGTCGCCCGCGTGCTGCGGCCCGGCGGGGTGTGGCGGCTCGCCACCGACTGGTCGCACTACGCCGACCAGATGCTCGAGGTGCTCGAGGCCTCCGACGCCTTCCGCAACGCCCACGGGCCCGGGGAGCGCGCGCCGCGCTTCGAGGGGCGCGTGCTCACGAGCTTCGAGAAGAAGGGCTCCGCCGCGGGCCGGGGCGCGACCGACCTGGAGTACGTGCGCCGCTGAGCCCGGCTCCCGGACCGACGCGCCGCCGACCTGCGGACGCGCCCGGGAAGTGACTTGCGCCACACGGCTCGGCTCTAGCAAGGTGTGCCACGCGAAACGTTCTCGAACGGGGCAGCGTGGCCCCGTCGGACGCCTGAGCCAACGGAGGCATCATGAGCGACCTGTCCACCGCGGGGCCGCCACCGGGAGAGACCGAGTACCAACGGGTGCAGCGGTCGGACGAGTTCCAGGGGCTGCGGCGCGCCTTCCGGAACTTCGTGTTCCCGATGACGGCGCTGTTCCTCGTCTGGTACTTCGTCTACGTCCTGCTCGCCAACTACGCCCACGACTTCATGAGCATCCGGCTGGGCGACAGCAACATCACGGTGGGGCTGTTGTTCGGGCTCGGGCAGTTCGTCTCCACGTTCGTCATCACCATGCTCTACGCCCGCTGGGCGAACAAGAAGTTCGACGCGCGGGCCGACGCGCTGCGCCGTGAGATCGAGGAGGGCGAGCTGTGAGCGGCATCGTGACCCAGACCCTCGCGGGGACCCCTGTCGTCTCCGCCGCCGAGGCCACGGACATCGGCAACCCCTGGGTGAACATCGGCATCTTCGGGGCGTTCGTCCTGGTCACCCTGGTGATCGTGTTCCGGGCCTCCCGGCAGAACAAGTCCGCCGCCGACTTCTACGCCGGCGGCCGCAACTTCACCGGCCCGCAGAACGGCACCGCCATCGCGGGCGACTACCTGTCGGCCGCGTCGTTCCTCGGCATCTGCGGCGCCATCGCGCTCAACGGCTACGACGGCTTCCTCTACTCGATCGGCTTCCTCGTCGCGTGGCTCGTGGCGCTCCTGCTGGTGGCGGAGCTGCTGCGCAACACCGGCAAGTTCACGATGGCCGACGTGCTCTCCTTCCGGCTGCGTCAGCGCCCGGTGCGGATGGCGGCCGCCCTCGCGACCCTGCTCGTGGTCTTCTTCTACCTGCTCGCCCAGATGGCCGGCGCCGGCGGCCTCGTCGCGCTGCTGCTGGGCGTCGACAGCCGAGCCGGGCAGAGCCTCGTCATCGCCGTGGTCGGCGCGCTGATGATCCTCTACGTGCTGGTCGGCGGGATGAAGGGCACCACCTGGGTGCAGATCATCAAGGCCGTGCTGCTCATCGCGGGCGCCGCCATCATGACCGTCTGGGTGCTGGCCAAGTTCGGCTTCAACCTGTCCGACCTGCTCGGGGGCGCCGTGGAGGCTGCCGGTCCGGGCGGCCAGGCGCTGCTCGAGCCGGGCAAGCAGTACGGCGTGGACGGCACGTCCAAGCTGAGCTTCCTGTCGCTCGCGCTCGCCCTGGTGCTCGGCACCGCGGGCCTGCCCCACGTGCTCATGCGCTTCTACACCGTGCCGACGGCCAAGGAGGCGCGGCGCTCGGTGGTCTGGGCGATCTGGCTGATCGGCATCTTCTACCTGTTCACGCTGGTGCTCGGCTACGGCGCGGGCGCGCTGGTGGGGCCGGAGGCGATCAACAACGCCCCCGGGGGGGTGAACTCGGCGGCACCGCTGCTGGCCTTCGCCCTGGGCGGCGAGATCCTGCTCGGGCTCATCTCCGCGGTCGCCTTCGCGACGATCCTGGCCGTGGTGGCCGGGCTGACGATCACCGCGGCGGCGAGCTTCTCCCACGACATCTACGCGAACGTCATCAAGAAGGGGGACGTCAAGCCCGACTCCGAGGTGCGGATCGCCCGGTGGACCGTGGTCGTGATCGGCATCATCGCCATCGTGGGCGGCATCTTCGCCCAGAACCAGAACGTCGCGTTCCTCGTGGCGCTCGCGTTCGCGGTGGCGGCGTCGGCCAACCTGCCGACGATCGTGTTCTCGCTGTTCTGGAAGCGGTTCAACACCTCGGGCGCGCTGTGGAGCATCTACGGCGGCCTGATCTCCTGCATCGTGCTGATCGTCCTGTCGCCCACGGTGTCCGGGAACGAGAAGGCGATGTTCCCGTCGGCGGACTTCGACGTCTTCCCGCTGACGAACCCGGGCCTCGTGTCCATCCCGCTGGGCTTCCTGCTCGGGATCGTCGGCACCTTCCTGTCGAAGGAGAAGCCGCACCCGGAGAAGTTCGCCGAGATGGAGGTCCGCTCGCTCACCGGCGCCGGCGCCGAGAAGGCCGTCGCCAAGCACTGACGGCACCCCGGCACGACGAAGGGCCCCGAGCTCGCTCGGGGCCCTTCGTCCGTCTCGGAACGGTCAGCCTGCCGAGGTCGACAGGGAGCCGTCCGAGCTGAAGACCAGGCCGAGGGTGATCTCGCCCTTCTGCAGCGCCGCCTTGGTGAGCGGGCCGCCCGCGTCCAGGGAGCGGAACTCGGAGAACGTCAGGCCGTACGTCTCCTCGAGGCCCGGCTGGCAGAACGGCCGCTCCGTGCACTCGGGCCCGGCGCCGAGCACGAGCCCGCCGCAGGCCTCGGCGAGGTCGCTGAGCGTGGTGAGGGAGTGCTCCTCGGCGAACGCCTGCGTGACGGCGAACGCGTTCTGGTCCTGCGCCGGGGACGGCGTGCCGAACGTCAGGCCCGCCGCGTCGCCGAGCTCGGTGAGCGCGGCCACGGTCGCGTCCAGGTCGCCGCTCGCCTTCGGCTCGGCGTCGGCCCCGTTGGCGTCCTTGTTGAGGAACTCCGTGAGGGTGCCGACGTACTCGGGCACCATCTGCACCTGCTTGCCCTCCAGCAGGGCCGGCAGGTAGGTCTCGCGGTTGCCGATGGTGGTGACGGTCGCGTCGTAGCCCGCGCTCGTGAGCACGTCGGCGTAGATGTTGCCCAGCGTGGCGCTCTCGGCGAAGTCCGCCGCGCCGATCGCGACCGTGACGCCCTCGCCCTGCGACGCGTCGTCGGCGGCGAGCCCGGCGTCCTCGACGAACTGGGCGGCGACGTCCTCCGACGTCTTGCGGTCGATGTCGACCGCCTTGTTGAGCCCGATGAGGGTGTCGGTGTCGAGCGCGGCCGACACGGTGTCGAGCAGCGGGATCAGGTCGGGCGCCTGGGACGCGAGGTCCGCGTTGACGGCCGGGATGATGTTGTCGACGGTCTGCAGCTTCTTGTCGTCCTCGAGCACCACGAGCGCGTCGCCCGGGACGGCCTCGCAGGTGGCCGCGGCGGTGTCGCCCGAGGCGGCGGACGTGGATCCGCCGCCCCCGGCCGAGCCGGGGTCGCCGCAGGCGGCGAGCAGCCCGGCGGCGCCGACGACGGCGGCCAGGGCGGCCGTCGTGCGGCGCAGGGTGGTGGTGCGGTGGGGGGTCATCGTGCTCTCCGTCCGTGGGAGGGGACCGGCGTGGGTGGTGCGGGGGAGATGAGGGGAACCGCCCTATTCGACCGCGGGGGTCCGGTGGTGGCAACCGGTTTGTGGTGGATCGGCCTGCTCAGCGCCGGGCAGCGGCCCGCAGGGGCGCGGGAGTGACGAGGCGTTGTACCACGGCGAACACGCCGTCGAGCACGAGGGCGAGGGCGGCGACGAGGATGCCGCCCGCGAGGACCTGCCCGTAGCGCTGGGTGCCCATCCCGAGCGCGATGATCTGCCCGAGCCCGCCGCCGCCGGCGAGCGCGGCGAGCGGCACGGTGGCGCTGACCTGCACGACGGCGGTACGCACCCCCGCCGCGACGAGGGCGGTGGCGAGCGGGAGCTCCACCCGGGTGAGCACCTGCCGGCCGGGCATGCCGAGGCCCACCGCGGCGTCGCGCGCCGACGGGTCGGCCCCGCGCACGCCCTCGTAGGTGTTGACGAGCAGCACGGGGACGGCGAACAGGGCCGCGGCCACGACGGTGGCGCCGTCGCCGAACAGCCCCGCCGTGGCGAGCAGCAGGATGATGCCGAGGGTCGGGACGGCGCGGCTGGCGTTGGTGAGCCAGACGGTGACGCCGCCGCCGCGGCGGCCGTGGCCCAGCCACGCGCCCACGGGCAGTGCCACCACGGCGGCGACGAGCACCGCCGCCGCCGTGAGGGCCAGGTGCTCGCGGCCGAGCTCGAGGATGCCGCCCGGCCCCGTCCAGCTCAGCGGGTCGTTGAGGTAGGTGATCGCCTCGCCGACGACGCCCGTGCCCTCCGCCGCGACGAAGGGTGGTGCCAAGGCGCTCATGCGGACCTCCCGCGCAGCCAGGGGGTGAGTGCCCGTCCCGCGGCCCACAGCAGCAGGTCGAGGACGAGAGCGAGCAGCACGCAGGCGATCGTCGCCGTCATGATCTCCGCCCGGTAGAAGTTGTTGCGGAAGCCCTGGAACATCAGCTGGCCGAGGCCGCCGTAGCCCACCACGACGCCCACCGTGACGAGGGCGACGGTGGTGACGGTCGCCAGGCGGAGCCCGGCCACGATGCTCGGCAGGGCGTTCGGCAGCCGCACCCGCGCCAGCACCTGCAGCGGTCCGTGCCCGACGCCGCGGGCCGCGTCCACGGCGGCCGGGTCCACGCCGTCGAGCCCGGTCACCGTGTTGCGCAGGATGACGAGCAGCGCGTACAGCACGAGGCCGAGCAGCACCGGCTGCCGGCCGATCCCCATGATCGGCGCGAGGATCGCGAAGAGCGCGAGCGACGGCACCGTGTAGAGGATCGAGGCGGTGCCGAGCAGGGGGCCCGCGAGCCAGCGCACCCGCGACGCGAGCAGCCCCAGGGGGATCGCGACCAGCGCGGCGATGGCGACCGCCTCGATCGTCAGCAGCGCGTGCTCGGTGGTGCGCGCCCACAGCACGTCGGCGTTCTCGGTCACGTACGACCAGGAGAACCACGGGTTGTCCGCGGCGGTGGCGGCGGCGGTGACCATGGGCTCGACCGTAGCGGCAGCCCCCGACGCCGGGCCGGGCACCGCCCCGGCGCGCCGCGGGCCGGGGTGTGGGACGCCCTCGATAGCCTCGCAGCCATGCCCGCCCCCGCCACAGTGCCCACCCGGTCGCCCGCCCGGCTGTCCGCCGGCATCGAGCTCGACGCCGTCCGCAAGGCCTACCCGGACGGCACGGTCGCGGTCGAGGGGCTGAGCCTCACCGTGGAGCCCGGGGAGGTGCTCGCCCTGGTCGGCCCGTCGGGGTGCGGCAAGTCGACCACGCTGCGGATGATCAACCGCCTCGTGGAGCTCACGTCGGGACGCGTGCTGGTGGACGGGGAGGACGTCACGCACGTGGACCCCGTGGCGCTGCGGCGCCGCACGGGCTACGTCATCCAGGACGTCGGCCTGCTGCCGCATCGCACGGTCGCCGCGAACGTCGCGACCGTGCCGCGGCTGCTCGGCTGGGAGCGGCAGCGCGTGCGCGACCGCGTGGACGAGGTGCTCGGGCTCGTCGGCCTCCCTGCGGAGCAGTACGGCCGGCGCTACCCGCACCAGCTCTCGGGCGGCGAGCGGCAGCGGGTCGGCGTGGCCCGGGCGCTGGCCACCGACCCGCCCGTGCTCCTCATGGACGAGCCGTTCGGCGCCGTCGACCCGGAGCGGCGCCGGGACCTGCAGAACCAGGTGTCCCGCATCCTCGCGGAGGTCGGCTCCACCGTGGTGCTGGTGACGCACGACGTCGACGAGGCGGTGCGCCTGGGCGACCGGGTGGCCGTGCTCTCCCGCGGCGGGCACCTGGAGCAGGTCGCGTCCCCGCTGACCGTCCTCGCCCACCCCGCGACCGACCGCGTGCGGGACTTCGTCGGCGCCGGCGCGCACCAGCGGATGCTCGCGCTCGCCGCCGTGCAGCGCGCGGACCTGGAGGACGCCTCCCTCGTCGTGCAGCCCACGCCGCCGGCCGTGCCCCTCGGCGCCAGCCTGGCCGACGCGTTCGAGGCCGTGGCGGCGCTGCCGACCTCGTCCCAGGGGCGGGTGCCGGTGGCCGACGCCGACGGAACCGTCGTCGGTTCCCTCACCGCGGCCGGCATCCTCGGCGGCCTGCGCCGTGCCGCGGACGCCGCGGCGCCCACCGACGGCACGGGTGGCACGGCGGGCACGGCGGCCGTCGCCGACTAGGCTCGGCGCGTGACCACGACGCGCATCGGCCTCGCCACCTGCTCCGCCCTGCCCCGCCTCGACAGCGACGACCGCCCCCTCCTCGCGACGCTCACCGACCGCGGCGTGGTGGCCGAGGCCGTCGTGTGGGACGACCCGGACGTGGACTGGTCGGTCTACGACCTCGTCGTCGTGCGCTCCACCTGGGACTACTCGCCGCGCCGCGACGAGTTCCTCGACTGGGCCCGGCAGGTGCCGCGCCTGGAGAACCCGGCCGACGTGCTCGCCTGGAACACCGACAAGGGCTACCTGCGCTCCCTCGAGGAGGCGGGCGTGCCCGTCATCCCCACGATCTGGCTCGACCCCGACCGGCACCTGTCGAAGCGCGCGGTGCACACGCGCATGCCCGCCTTCGGCGACTTCGTCGTGAAGCCGGTGGTCAGCGCCGGTGCCCAGGACGCGGGCCGCTACCAGCCGGTCTCGGCGCAGTCGCGGGCCCTCGCGATCAAGCACGCGGTGGACCTGCTCGACCGGGGACGCGCGGTGATGATCCAGCCGTACGTCACGTCGGTGGACACCACGGGGGAGACCGGGCTCGTCTTCGTGGACGGCGAGCTGCGGCACGCGGTGCGCAAGCACGCGCTGCTCACGGGGCCGGCGGAGGCCAGCGAGGCGCTCTACGCCGCCGAGCGGATGGAGCCCGCGGTCGCGTCCGCCGAGCAGGTCGACGTCGCGGAGAAGGCGCTCGCGGTCGCGCGCGAGCAGGTCGGCGGCGAGCAGCCGTTCCTCTACGCCCGCGTGGACCTCGTGACCGGCGACGACGGCACGCCGATGGTCATCGAGCTCGAGCTCGCCGAGCCGTCCCTGTGGATGCAGCACTCCGGCACGGCCGCCACGCTCGACGCGTTCGCCGACGCGATCGTCGCCCGGGCCTGAGCGGGCGCCCCTCGGGGGAGCGGGGTCAGCGCGGCCGGTCGAGCTCCGCGACGATCGCGTCGTACCCGCGCTCCGAAGCCAGGTCGCGCGGGAGCACGCCCTGCCCGTCGCGGACGGTGGCGTCGGCCCCGGCGTCGAGCAGGAGGCGCACCACCTCGACCTGGTCCGCGGACCCGTCGCCGAGGACGATCGCCTCGTGCAGCGCCGTCCACGACAGGTCGTTGACGTGGTCGACCGGCACGCCGGCGTCCAGCAGGATGCGCACCGTGGTGACGTGCCCGTGCTCGCTCGCGGGGATGAGCGCGGTGCCGCCGTACCGGTTGGTGCTCGTCACGTCCGCGCCGTGCTCGAGGGTGAGCCGCAGGATGTCGTCCAGCCCCTCCGCGCCCGCGTAGAGGAACGCCGAGTCGCGGATGCCGTCCTGCGCGTCCGGGTCGGCGCCCGCCTCCAGCAGCAGGCGGGCGAGCTCGGTGGAGCCCTGCCGGGTGGCGGCGAGGAGCGGGGTGCGCCCGTCCGCGTCGCGGGCGTCGACGTCGGCACCTGCGCGCAGCGCCGCCGCGACGGCGTCGGCGTCGTCCTGCGCGACGGCGCGGTGCAGGTCGGCCGCGCCGGACGGTGTGCTCGTGGTCGAGGACATGCCTTCCTCCTGGGGACGAGGGGAGTCTGGTGCGGGCGTCGTGCAGGCGCCGAGCGCGGCCGCGAGGGTCACGCCGAGCATCGCGGCGGCGAGGCGCCTCACGCGCCCGCCCCGACGTCGTCGGCCCGGCCGATCCGGAGCAGGGCGGGGACGGCGAGCATGAGGAGCGCCAGGCACACGACGAGCGCGAGGCTGGCGCCGAGCGTGGTGTGCGGCACCCCGACGCGCTCGGCGACGGCGCCGATCACGAGCGTCGCGGCGGGCATGACGCCGATGACGAGCTCCTGCAGGCCGAGCGCACGACCGTGCACCGCGGGCTCGGTGACCATGAGCAGGAGCGTGGTCTGAAGCACGCCGAACGCCGCGCTGGCCAGCCCGATGACGCCCATGAGCACGAACGCGGGGGCGGGCGACGTGGCCAGCGAGAACGCCGCCCAGGCCAGCCCCCACACGGTCGTGCCGAGCACGAAGAGCGCGCCCTTGAACCGGAAGTCGCCCAGCGCGGCGATGACGAGCGAGCCCACGAGGCCGCCCGCGCCGGCACACGTCAGCAGTGCGCCCAGGCCCGCGGCGTCGAGCCCGAACGACTCGGCGGCGAAGACCGGCATGAACGACTGGAACACCGGCCACAGGAAGACGTTCGCGGCCAGGGTCACCAGCAGGACGGCGACGGCGAGCCGGTTCCCGGCGAGGGCGCGGAAGCCGCCCGCCACCATGGCGAGCACCGACGTCGAGGCGTGGCCGCCCGGGCCGGTGCGCGTGCGCAGGCGCCGCAGCGGCAGCAGGAGCAGGAGGGACGCCACGTACCAGGCGGTCGAGACCCACAGGGCCGCGGGCGCGCCGATCGCGGCGATCATGCCGCCGCCCAGCGCCGGCCCGATCACCTGCGTCATGTTCATCGCCATCGAGTTCAGCGCGTTCGCGTTCGAGAGGTTCTCGCGGCCCACCAGGTCGAGCACCAGCGACATCCGGGCCGGCTGGGACGGGGACTGCGCGATGCCGATGGCGAAGCCGCCCGCGACGAGCGCCCAGTACGGCAGCAGGTCGGCGGTCGCGAGGGCGGCGACCACGGCCACGGCGCCGGCGGCCCAGGTGCAGGCGACGAGCAGGAGCCGGATGCGGTCGTAGCGGTCGGCGAGCGCCCCCGCGACGGGCCCGAGCAGCATGGGCGCCAGTCGCGCCGCCGTGTAGACGGCGACGAGGAGCTCGGACCCGGTGAGCTCGAAGGCGAGCCAGCCGAGCACCAGGGTCTGCGTCCAGACGCCGCCGAAAAAGAACAGGTTCGACGCCCACAGGAGCTGGAAGGGGCGGTTGCCCCGCAGGGAGGAGAACGCGCCGGAGGGTCCGCCCGGTCGGGCGAGGGCGGCCTGTCGTGCCACGGCGGCGGTGTCTCCTTCGGGTCGCGGGGACCGCGTCCCGCGGCCCGGACGATGGTATACCGACCTTCGTCGCCGGACTCTCGGAGGGGCGGGCCGCGGGGCGAACGGGCGTGTGCAATCAAAGGGTTGCATGTGACGCGGAAGCGTGGCATCGTGAAATGCAACCGTAGAGTTGCATGAACGGAGGGGTCCCGATGAGTGAGCGACAACGCCGTCCGGAAGCCGGCCGCTCCCGGACGAGGGTCGTCCTGGGCGTGCTGTTCGCGGGGACGTTCGTGACGGGGTGTGCCGAGATGCTCGTGATGGGCATGCTCGACCTGATCGCCGTGGACCAGGCCGTCCCGCTGTCGGCCGTCGGCGTGCTCGTCTCGGCGAACGCGCTCGGGATCGCGGTCGGCGGGCCGACACTGACGTTCTTGACCGCCCGGTTCGACCGGCGGCCGGTGCTGCTGTCGGCGCTGGCCGTGTTCACGGGGCTGAACACCCTCCCCGCGCTCGGTGCAGGCCTGGACGCCTTTGCCGCGGCCAGGCTCGTGATCGGCGGGGCGGAGGGGCTCTTCATCGCGGCGGCGATCACGACGGCGACCGCGATCGTGCCCCGGGACCGGGTCGGTCGGGCGATGGCGGTGGTGATCTCCGGGTTCGCCGTCTCCGGGGCGGTGGGGATGCCCCTGGGCCGACTGCTCGGTGAGGCGGTGGGCTGGCGCGGCGCGTTCGTCGCCGTCGTCCTCGCGGCCGCCGCCGTGCTCCTGGTCGCCCTGTTCGTGGTGCCCCGGGCGCCGGCCGAGGCCGAGGTCGGGCTGCTGGGCCAGCTGCGGTCCGCGTTCGCCCCGCGCGTTCTTGGGGTGCTCGCCGTCGGTGTGCTCCTGTTCGCGGGAGCCTCGGCGGCACAGACCTATCTCGTGCCGTTCCTGGACGACGTGGCCGGGGTGTCCGGGGCTTGGGTCGGTGTGTGCCTGATGGGCTTCGGGATCGCCGCCGCGGTCGGCTCCTTCGGCGGGGGCAGGTTCGCCGACGCCGGTGCGCCGCGCGCCCTGACGCTCGGCGCCGTCGGCGTGGCGGCGTCCCTCGTCGCGATGGCCGTCGGAGGCGCGAGCCCGGTGGTCGCCGTCATCGCGATGCTCGGCCTGGCCGTGTGCGGCGCAGGCGTCACGAGCCCGTGGCAGCACCGCGTCGAGCACCTCACCGGGCCCGGCGCGGTCCTCGCGGCCTCGTTGCCCGCGTCGGCCGGGAACCTGGGCGACGCCGTCGGCGCCTTCTCCGGGGGGCAGATGATCGACGTGGGCGGCGTCCCGGCGGCGGTGCTCGCCGCCGCGGTCGTCGCCGTGCTGTCCGTCCTCGCCGCGATCGCCAGCCGCTCGCTGCGGCCCGCGTCCGTGCGGCGGGACCTCGAACCGGCCACCGTCCACTGATCGCCCGAAGCGACGAGCGCACGACGAAGAGCGCGACGAGAGAGAAGGATGAGCTCATGGAGAGCACGCAGAACCCCCAGGCCGTCGTCGACGCCGACACCTTCAGCGTGCGGCGCACGATCGACATCCGGGCGGCCCGCGACAAGGTCTGGCGCACCGTCACGGAACCCGAGCTGATCTCGCGGTGGTTCGGCGAGGTCACCCTCGACGGCGACGGTGTCGGGGCCGTCGGCACGATCGGCTGGCCGGGCGAGCGCCGCATCCCGATCCGGGTCGAGACCCTCGACCCGCCGTCGGAGGTGTCCTACCGATGGTGCAACGAGGACGGCCCGCTGCCGGAGGCGGTCGACGAAAGGCGGTCGACGGTCTTCACGTTCACCCTCGAGGCGACTCCCGGCGGAACCCGGCTCACGGTCGTCGAGACGGGCTTCGAGCGCACGAGCGACCCGGCGGCACTGATGGCCGACCACCGCGACGGCTGGGACGGGGAGCTCGACAAGCTCGTCGCCCTCCACGAGCGCGACGCATGAGCGGCGGCGAGCTGGTGGACGGGGCCGTGGTGGCGATGTGCAACGCGCTCGGCGACGAGACCCGGTGGAGCATCCTGACCGCTCTCGGTGAGGGCGAGGCCTCGGCGTCCGCCCTCGCGCGGCGCCTGCCCGTCACCCGGCAGGCCATCGCGAAGCACCTGGCGGTGCTGCACGAGGTCGGACTCGTGGGGGCGGTCCAGGTCGGGCGCGAGGTGCGGTACCGGGTCGTCGGCGCATCGCTCAGTGCCACGGCCCGCCGGCTCGATGCCGTCGGCAAGGAGTGGGACCGCCGCCTCGCCGCCATCCAGCAGGTCGCCGAGAGTCTCTGACGCGCTCGCGACGACACCGGAGGGACGACGACGAACGGCGGGGCCCGAGGCCGACCAGAGTTTCTCTGATCGACCTCGGGCCCCGCCGCGATGGGGTGGCTAACCGGGCTTGAACCGGCGACCTCCTGGACCACAACCAGGCGCTCTACCGACTGAGCTATAGCCACCATGGCCCTGTGTCTGCGACAGATGCCGAAGCACCGGGCCGTCGAAAAGTGTACATGCTCCGCGGAGCGGTTCAGGCCTCCGTGCGGTGCCGGGTGACCGACGTCTCGCTGACGCGCTCGGCGACCGCGCGCGCCGTCTTCGTGTCGGGCCCCGGCTGGGGCACGAACAGGGCCTCGCGGTAGTAGCGGAGCTCGTCGATGCTCTCCAGGATGTCCGCGAGCGCGCGGTGGCCACCGTCCTTCTTGGGCGAGGCGAAGTACACGCGCGGGTACCAGCGCCGAGCGAGCTCCTTGATCGACGACACGTCGACGATCCGGTAGTGCAGGTGCCCCACCAGCTCGGGCATGTCGCGGTCGAGGAACATCTTGTCCGTGCCGACGGAGTTGCCGGCCAGCGGCGCCTTGCCCGGGTCGGGCACCCACTCGCGCACGTAGTCGAGCACCGCCTGCTCGGCGTCGGCGAGCGTCATGCCGCCGGAGAGCTCCTCGATGAGGCCGGACGTGGTGTGCATGTCGCGGACGAAGTCGTTCATCTGCTCGACCGCTTCCGCGGGAGGCGCGACGACGACGTCCACCCCCTCGCCGAGCAAGTTCAGCTCGGAGTCCGTGACCACGGCGGCGACCTCGACCAGCGCGTCCGCGCGCAGGTCCAGGCCGGTCATCTCACAGTCGATCCACACGATGCGTTCGTTCGGGTTCGCGGGGCTCACGGGATCAGCCTACGGTCCGCGTGACCAGGAGCGGCCCGGGGAACAGGCGGGGACATGACGAGGGCCCCGCTGCTCCGGAACGTTCGGGGAACGGTCCGGGCCGCGGGGCCCTCGTGGCGGTGTCGTCGCCGGGTCGGTACCCGGCGGGCGCTCGCCCGGCGGGTGTCATGCGGTCAGCCAGTCGAACAGCCAGCGGGCGACGCTGGTGCGCTGTCGACGGGCGTGCGGCTGCCGGTGCAGCTTGCGCTGCTGCTGCAGTCGGTGGACGGTACGTTCGCGCTCGGCCTCCTCGAGGCGCTCGCGCTGGATGACCTGCACGAGAAGCAGGTTCTCCGGGGGAAACATGGTGATGGTGTCCTTCGTGACGTGGGGTCGTCGGTCCGGGCCAGGGACCACCCGTGCGACCGGTGTAGGACCGGCCGCGCGTCACCGCGGTGCATGGACGAGTCTGCCGGGCGGCGCACGCTCGGCGCACGGCTTTTTCCCCGGTCATCACGTCGGGTGGCGCGACGTCGGTGTCGGCCACGTGCCGCCGTTGCGTATCGGTGCCCCCGGCAGGATTCGAACCCGCGACCCGGTCATTAGAAGTGACCCGCTCTATCCAGCTGAGCTACGGAGGCAAGCGAGCAGAGTTTAGCCCAGTCGGTGCTGGTCACGACCGTGCCGGGCGCACCCCGGATCCTGGAGCTTTGGAAGACCCATCCATTAGTCTGGACGGATGGCGCCGCACCACACCAAGGACAAGGGCGATCTTGGCGTGGCGAAGGCCCATGCCGACATCGTCAGCCAGGGCTACGTTGTGCTCTTCCCTGCTACGGAGCACGCTCCCTTCGACCTCGTCGCCTACGCAGACGGCGTGTTCTGCAGGCTGCAGGTGAAATACCGCGCGTCGCGTGCCGGCGCGATCACCGTCCACTTCCGATCTGTCTGGAACGACCGCCAGGGCACCCACGCCAAGCCGACGGACAAGACCGCGATCGACGTCGTCTGCATCTACTGTCCCGAGACCGACGAGTGCTACTACGTCCGACCGGGCGATCACGGGGCATCGGTCACGCTGAGGATCACGCCAAGCAGGAACGGTCAGCGCAACGGTGTGCTCGACGCGGCCACGTTCCGAGACCTTGCCGTCCTCGCACGACGGCGCCAGTGACAGGTCAGGGCCGGGGCATCGCCGCCGCGTCGGCGTGGTCGACCAGCTCGCGGCGCTCGCGCCGGATCCGTTCGGAGCCCCACTGCCCCAACGGCGCGAGCGCGGCGTTCAGCGCCCGGCCGTGGTCGGTCAGGGAGTACTCGACGCGGGGCGGCACCTCGGCGTAGACGGTGCGCACCACGAGGTCGTCGGCCTCCATCTCCCGCAGGTGCTGGGTGAGCATCTTCTCGCTCACGCCCGGCAGGCCGCGGCGCAGCTCGGCGAACCGGCGCACGCCGTGCTCCTCGAGCTCCCAGAGGATGAGGCCCTTCCACTTGCCGCTGACGACGTCGAGCGCGGCGTCGATGCCGCAGACGTAGGGGCCGCGACGGGTGCTGACGGTCATGGGTGCTCCTCTGCCGGGGTACTTCCCTCGAGGTAAGTACCGCAGTAATAAGTGCGTACTTCTCAGGGTCTCGGTACCCCCAGAGCATGGAGGCACACCGCCACGACGCACAAGAGGAGCACCGCGCATGACTGCACAGCCCGTACCGGTCACGGTGATCGGCCTCGGCCCGATGGGGCAGGCGATGGTCCGCCGCCTCCTGGCCGGAGGCCACCCCGTCACCGTCTGGAACCGCACGGCCTCACGCGCCGACGGCGTGGTCGCCGCCGGTGCGGCCCTCGCCCCCACGCCGCGTGCGGCGCTGGAGGCGGCGGACCTCGTCCTGTTCAGCCTCACCGACTACGCGGCCATGGACGCGATCCTCGACGGCGCGACCGACGCCCTCGACGGCCGCACGCTGGTGAACCTCAGCTCGGACACCCCGGAGCGCACCCGCGAGGCCGCGGCGTGGGCGTCCGTGCACGGTGCGGCGTTCCTCACGGGGGGAGTGATGAGCCCTGCGCCCACGGTCGGCACCGACGATGCGTACGCCTACTACTCGGGCCCCCGGGACATGTTCGACCGCCATCGCGAGGTGCTGGCGGAGCTCGCGGCGCCGCGGTACGTCGGCGCGGACCCCGGGCTGGCGCAGCTGATGTACCAGGCGCAGCTCGACGTCTTCCTCACGGCGCTGTCCGCCCTGATGCACGCCACCGCCCTGGTGGGGAGCGCCGGCATCCCGGCGCGGGACTTCCTCCCCGAGGCGCTGACGACGCTCGCCGACATCCCGGCGATGCTCGCGGCGGGGGAGGGCGGGCGGGAGAGCACCGGCGCGCGGATCGACGCCGGGCGCCACCCGGGCGACCTGAGCACGGCGACCATGATGGGCGCCACCGCCGACCACCTGGTCGCCGCCAGCGCGGCGGCCGGGATCGACGTCGGCCTGCCCCGGGCGGTGCAGGAGCACTACCGCCGCGCGATCGACGCGGGGCACGGGGCGGACGGCTGGACCCGCATCGTCGACGGCATCCGGGACCCGCGATGAGCCGCGGGACGGAGCCGGTCGCGCTGCTCGGGCTCGGCGTCATGGGACGAGAGCTCGCCGCGGCGCTGCTGGACGCCGGTCACGGGGTGACGGTGTGGAACCGGTCGCCCGGCCGGGACGCGGAGCTCGTGGGGCGCGGCGCCCGGCGCGCGTCCGACGCCCGGGACGCGGTCCTCGCGGCGTCGACCGTCGTCGTCTGCCTCTACGACCACGCGTCGGTGCACGAGACGCTCGACCCGCTCGCCGAGCAGCTGCGTGGCCGCGTCGTGGTCAACCTGACCACGACCACCCCGAACGAGGCCCGCGAGGTCGCCTCCTGGGCGTCCGAGCACGGGGTGCGCTACCTCGACGGCGCGATCATGGCGACCCCGCCGATGATCGGCCGCCCCGGCGCGGAGATCCTGTACAGCGGCGACGAGGGCGTGTTCCGCGAGACGCGCGGCGTCCTGGACCGCTGGGCGACGAGCACCTTCGAGGGCGCGGACCCGGGGCGGGCGTCGCTGCTGGACCTCGCGATGCTCTCGGGGATGTACACGATGTTCACGGCGTTCCTGCACGGCGCCGCGATGGTGGGAGCCGACGGTGTCGACGCCGTGAGCTACGCGCGGCGGGCGGCGCCGTTCCTCGCGGCGATGACCGAGTACCTCGTGCTCGACGCGGAGGCGGTCGACCGCGGCGACTACTCCGACCCGGTGCAGAGCCTGGACTGGTCCGACCTCGGGCACCTGGTGCGTGCGAGCGAGGAGCAGGGCGTGGACCCGGCGCCGATCGCCATGGTGGAGGCGCTGCGCCGGCGTCAGGTGGACGCCGGGCACGGGGCGGACGGCTTCGCGCGCATCTACGAGAGCCTGCGCCGCCGCTGAACCCGCGGGCGACCGGCGCGCGCGTTTGGCACGGAACGCGCCAACGGGAAGGATGTGCCCGTGACACCTTCCCTGGAGACCCGTGCCTCGCGCCGTGCCGCGAGCAGGAAGGACGGCGGGGCGGGCGAGGAGATCGGCGTCACCGTCCACGACGTCGCCCGCGACCTGCGTCGCGACGTCGCGGCGGTCGAGCTCCCCCTCCCGATCGACGGGGCCGAGGACGCCGCGGCGTCTCGCGACCGGCTGCTCGCCCAGCTCGACGAGCACCTGCTGCCGCGCCTCAAGGAGCTGTCGTCGCCGGCCGTCGTCGTCGTCGCGGGCTCGACCGGCGCGGGCAAGTCCACGCTGTACAACTCGCTGCTGGGGGAGGCCGTCTCCGAGGCGGGCGTCCTGCGCCCCACCACGCGCGAGCCGGTCCTCGCCCACCACCCCGCCGACGCCGACGTCATGGCGGCCGGGCCCGTCACGGAGCTGTCGCGCGTGGTGCAGCACGAGGGCGTGCCGCGCGGGACGGCCCTGCTGGACGCGCCGGACCTCGACTCGTTCGTGCAGCAGAACCGCTCGACGGCGCAGCAGCTGCTCGAGGCCGCCGACCTGTGGCTCTTCGTCACCACCGCCGCGCGCTACGGCGACGCGCTGCCGTGGCAGGCCCTGGCCCGCGCCACGGAGCGCGGGGCGTCGGTGGCGATGGTGCTCAACCGGGTGCCGAAGGAGACGCTGACCACGGTGCGCGGCGACCTGCTGCAGCGCCTGCGCGAGCACGGCATGACCGACGTCCCGCTGTTCGTCGTCCCCGACGTCGGTCCGCACGAGGGGCTCCTGGACCCGTCGGTCGTGCAGCCGGTGCGGCGCTGGCTCACCATGCTCGCCGGGCCGGACCGCTCGCGGGCCGTCGTCGTGCGCACCCTCAAGGGCGCGCTGGGCGCGCTGCCCGGCTGGGTCACGTCGCTCGCGGACGCGATCGACGCGCAGCAGGAGGCCGTGCACGTGCTGCGCCGCCGGGTCACGGAGGAGATCCCCGCGGCGGAGCGGCTCGCCCGCGATGCGGTCGCGGCCGGGGTCGTCGCCGGGGCGTCGGTCGAGGCGCGGTGGCGCGAGCTGTCCGGCACCGTCGGCGTCGACCGCGTCAAGGTCCGCGGCGACCGCGCGCGCAGCACGCGCCGCGCCGGACGCGCGCGCGAGGCCGCGCTGGAGGGGCTCCGGTCCGACGTCGTCGACGCCGCGTCGCGCACCCTGGCGGCGTCGGGGGCCCGGGTCGAGGAGCG
>JADHZE010000430.1 GCA_026934365.1 Isoptericola sp. QY 916
TCAGCCCTTGAGGCCTTGGGTGGCGACGCCGTCGACGATGTAGCGCTGGAAGAGGATGAAGAAGATCATCACGGGCAGCAGGGCGAGGACGGCCATGGCCATCTGGGCGCCGTAGTCGGACACCGAGGTTTGGTCGACGTACAGGCGGAGGGCGATGGGCAGCGGGTACAGGTCGGGCTTCTTGAGGTAGAGCAGCGGTCCGAGGAAGTCGTTCCAGGACCAGATGAACGCGAAGATCGAGCTGGTGATGATGGCGGGGCGCATCAGGGGCAGCATGATGGAGCCGAAGATGCGGCCGTGGCCGGCGCCGTCGATGCGGGCGGCCTCGTCGAGCTCGCGGGGCAGGTTGCGCATGAACTGGACCATGAGGAACACGAAGAACGCTTCCCCGGCGAGGAACTTCGGTGCGAGCAGGGGGATGAAGGTGTTCACCATGCCGAGCTCGTTGAACATGATGTATTGCGGGATGATCACGACGTGGAACGGCAGCAGCAGGGTGCCGATCATGATCGCGAAGAAGATGCCCCGGCCGGGGAAGTCGATCCGCGCGAACGCGTAGGCCGCGACGGTCGAGGACAGGATCACCCCGACCACCGAGGCGACGGCCAGGATCATCGAGTTGCCGAAGAAGGTCCAGAACCCGACCCCGCCGATCCCGGACAACGCGGTGGCGAAGTTGGACAGGGACAGGTTGTCCGACCACAGGCTGATGTTCCCGATGATCTCGTTCGACGGCTTGAACGAGGACATGAGCATCCACGCCGCGGG
>JADHZE010000431.1 GCA_026934365.1 Isoptericola sp. QY 916
CGCACGACCTTCGTCCCGTCACCCATCCCAACACCCCTCACCAGATCAGGTGTTGCGACGACCGCTTGAACCCGCCGCGCGTCCGGTCGTCAGGGCCACGTGCACGGGAACCTGCCCCAGATCCTGACAGCTCGCGCGGGTGGGGTTGCGGTGGCGTGCTGCGTTCCGGATTCTCGGAGGGTGCCCACGCTGGCGGAGCTGCTGACCGACGTCGCCGGGGAGCTCTACGGCCTCGAGCCGGCGGCGTTCGTCCCCGCGCGCGCCGCCCGCGCCGCCGCCCTGCGCGACGACGGCGAGGACGAGGCTGCCGACCGGGTGAAGCGGCTGCGCAAGCCGTCGACGGCGGCGTGGGTGGTCAACCTCCTCGCGCGCGCCGACGCCGACCAGGTGGAGCAGGTGGTCGAGCTCGGCGCCGCGTTCCGCGAGGCGCAGGACGACCTCGACGGCAAGCGCCTGCGCGAGCTCACGCGGCAGCGGCGGCAGCTCGTCGCCGCGGTCGCGGCGCGGGCACGCTCCCTCGCCGTCGAGGCCGGGGCGTCCGTGTCCGGCGCCGTCCTGGCGCAGGTGGAAGCCACGCTCACCGCCGCGATGATCGACGCCGACGCCGGCCGCGCCGTCTGCAGCGGGCTGCTGGTCGGGCCGCTGCAGGCCACCGGCATCGGGCGGGCCGACGTCGCGTCCGCCGTCGCTGTCCCGGACGCGCTCGGCATCGCGCCCGTCGACGACGACGGCGCGCCGTCGCGGCACCTGCAC
>JADHZE010000432.1 GCA_026934365.1 Isoptericola sp. QY 916
ATGGAGGGGCAGACGGAGGCGCAGATGGAGGGGCGAGGGTGAGCGTGCCCGACGGCGGCCGCCCGGACTCCGCGCCGCCGTCAGCACCATCGTCAGCACCACCGTCCGCGCGGCCCGGCCGCCTCGGCGTCGGCGTCGTCGGCGCCGGCCGGGTGGGCGCCGTGCTCGGCAGCGCGTTGCGCGCGGCGGGCCACACGGTGGTGGGCGCGAGCGGCGTCAGCGAGGAGTCGCGGGAGCGGATCGCGACACTCCTGCCGGGCGTGCCGCACCTCGAGGTGACCGACGTCGTGGAACGTGCCGAGATGGTGCTGCTCGCGGTGCCCGACGACGCGCTCGCGGAGGTCGTGAGCGGCCTGGCGGCGCTCGGCGCGTGGCAGCCCGGGCAGCTCGTCGTCCACACGTCCGGCCGGTACGGCGTGGGCGTCCTCGACCCGGCGCGGAAGGCCGGTGCCATCCCGGTGGCGCTGCACCCGGCGATGACGTTCACGGGCACGTCGCTCGACCTGCACCGGCTGGAGGGCTGCACGTTCGCGGTCACGGCGCCGGCGGCCGTGCAGCCGATCGGCCAGGCGCTCGTCGTCGAGGTCGGCGGGGAGCCGGTGATCGTCGCGGAGGAGGCCCGCGGGCTCTACCACGCGGCCCTCGCGCACGGCGCGAACCACCTCGTGGTGCTGGTGGCGCAGGCCGCCCAGGCGCTCGCGGCGGCCGGCGTCGAGCAGCCGGGGAGCGCGCTCGCGCCGCTCC
>JADHZE010000433.1 GCA_026934365.1 Isoptericola sp. QY 916
CCCGGCGCCGCCGCGGCCCGCGAGATCGTCACCACCGGCCGCGCGACCGTCGTCGCGGACGATCCAGCGGCGGCGGCGACGCGGCTCGCGCGACTGGTCGAGGAGGCCGGCGGCCGCGTCGAGCGACGTTCGGAGACGGCCGCCACCGACGACTCCCCGGGATCGGCGTCGCTGACCCTGAGGGTCCCCGCCGACCGGATGACCGGCGCCGTCGAGGCCCTCGACAAGCTCGGCACCGTCGAGAGCGTCGACGTGGACAGCACGGACGTCACCGGCGAGGGGCAGGACCTCGACGCCCGCATCGCCGCGCTGACGACCTCCACGGACCGGCTGCGCGAGCTCATGAAGTCGGCCGGGAGCACGGAGGACCTGCTCCAGGTGGAGCAGGAGCTGTCCGAGCGCCAGGCGGACCTCGACGCGCTCACCGCGCAGCGCCAGCGCCTGTCCGACCAGGTGGCGATGTCGACGCTCGACGTCGAGATCGTGCCCGAGCCGGTCGCCGCGGCCCAGTCGCGCGGCGGGTTCCTCGGCGGCCTCGCCTCGGGCTGGGGCGCCCTCGTCACGACGGTCCAGACGGTCGTGCTGGTGCTGGGCGTGCTGCTCCCCTGGCTCGCCCTCGGCGGGATCGGCTACCTCGGCTACCGCTGGCTGCGCAGGCGCACGCGGCCCGAGGCCGGCGCCGACGGCGGGCACGGGGTCGCCGACCACCACGGCGTCGGAGT
>JADHZE010000434.1 GCA_026934365.1 Isoptericola sp. QY 916
CGCGCGGAGGCCGAGGCGGCGCTCGCGGCCGCGGCCGGCGCGCCCGTCTCCCTGAGCGCCACCACGACCGACGGCCTGGGGCTCACCGGCCGCGGCGAGGGCGTCGCGGCGATCGCCACGGCGCTCGTGGTCGCCGTCGGCTGAACCGCTCGGCGCGGGACCCACCGCACCGGGCCGCTCACTGCTGCAGCCGCGGGTCCTGCGAGGGGTCGGCGTACGGCTCCGGGCAGCCCTTGTCGACCGCGTCGGGGCGCAGCTCGACGTGCCACGGCTCGTTCGCGTACACCCGGCACAGCCCGTACGCGGCGCCGTGTTCCGCCACCCACTGGCTGCCGCCCGTCTGCTGCAGGTCGACCGCGTCGCCGGTGACGTGCGACGACGTGTCCGCGGACGCGACCCAGCGGGCCGCCTCGGCCGCGGAACCGTACTGGGCGACCGCCTCGCGCAGCAGCTGGTCCTGGTACGCCGCCGAGCGCCAGGCGCTGTTGACGAAGAAGGTGACGCCGTCCTGCTCGGCGTCCGCCGCGGCCGCCTGCAGCGCCGCGAGCAGCGCGGGGTCGAGGTTCGCCAGGGCCGGGAGCGCGTCGTCGAACACGGTGGTGCCGTCGGGGACGTGGCCGGCGGCCTCGCCGTCCCGCGCGCCGCGGTCGGGTCGGTCCGCGGGGGCGGCCGCCGGAGCGACC
>JADHZE010000435.1 GCA_026934365.1 Isoptericola sp. QY 916
CCGCCGCCCCCGGGGGGCGACGGCGCGCCGGCCGCGCGGGAGGCGCCGTCTCCGGCGCCGCCGCGGTCGGCGGCTCGATGTCGGCCGGTGCCGGCACCGCCGACACCGTGGCAGGGAACAGGGTCGCCGCCGGCGGCGGCACGTACGGGTCGGGCTCCGGCGCGCGGGCCGGAGGCTCGGGCGGCGCGAACAGGTCGTCGGCGGGGCGGGACGGTTCGGTCATCGGCGCCAGACGGCTCCTGTCATCGCTCCGGACATCGCGTCGGACATGGCGCCGGACATCGCGCCGGTCATGATGGTCCAGCCGCGGGAGATCTCGCGCAGCACGCCCGCGTCGTCCCCTTCCGCGGAGCCCGGGAACGCCGCCACGATCTCGGCGAGCGCGTCGGCGTCGACGTCGGTCGCCACGTCGACGACGGTGTCCCCCGACTGCCAGGCCACGTGCCACGGATCGGCGGAGAGCACCCGCACGTCGTGGCCGCGGACGGCGAGCCCGCCCGCCGACCCGTCGGCGGCCCCGTCGGTGGTGCCGGCGGCGGCCGTGCCCAGGTCCGCGAGCCGACCCTGCCGCAGGCACGCGACGGCGCTGCCGTCCGGCCCGGACAGGTCCAGCTCGACGGCCGCCGCGTC
>JADHZE010000436.1 GCA_026934365.1 Isoptericola sp. QY 916
GCACCCGCGACACCGCCCCCAGCAGCAGCATCTGCACGAGCGCGCCCCGCGCGTCGGGGACGCCGAAGAGCTCGGCCGTCACCGCGCCACGCTCTCCGTCGGCCCCCCGTGACCGTTCCCCGGGGGCCCGCGTCGTGCGGGTGCCCCTGCTGCGGTGCGGGGGCATCAGACGGACAGCGCCGAGCTGATGATGTTCTCCAGCAGGCCTCGGACGGTGTCGCTCTTGAGCACCGCGATGAGCAGGCCGGCGAACCCGACCGCCGCCACGGTGGCGACGGCATATTCCGCGGTGGCCAGCCCGGCCTCCGGGTCCAGGGGCGCGGGCTCCGACCCCGCTCCCGTGTCCGGACCAGCGATCACGCCACCGTCCGGTGCCGTCCCTGGCTCCCGCTCGCGCTCGGCCGCCACGCGGCCGTCGTCCTCGTTCGTCATGGCTCCTCCGTGTTCCTTCGGTCGTTCCTTGCGGTGTCCTTCTCGCGACCTGCGCCGGACGGTCCGGGCGGGTCGTGCCGCGTCCGCCCGGCCGGGCGGGCGCGGCGGACCCGGGCGGCGCCCGGGTCGTCGTGGGCCGGGCACGGTCACCCGGACAGCAGGTCGACGCCCAGCGCGAGCAGCACGGGCACGAGGCCG
>JADHZE010000437.1 GCA_026934365.1 Isoptericola sp. QY 916
TACGACTACAGCGCCCTCGAGCCGCACATCAGCGGCAAGATCATGGAGCTGCACCACGACAAGCACCACGCGGCCTACGTCACCGGCGCCAACACCGCCCTGGAGAAGCTCGCCGAGGCCCGCGAGTCCGGCGACAACGCCGCGGTGAACCTGCACGAGAAGAACCTCGCGTTCAACCTCGGCGGCCACACCAACCACACCGTCTTCTGGAACAACCTCTCCCCCGAGGGCGGCGGCCAGCCCGAGGGCGAGCTCGCCGAGGCCGTCAAGGACGCCTTCGGCTCCTTCGACAAGTTCCAGGCCCAGTTCGCCGCCGTCGCCACCGGCATCCAGGGCTCCGGCTGGGCCGTGCTCGGCTGGGACTCCATCGGCCAGCGCCTCGCCATCTTCCAGCTCTTCGACCAGCAGGCCAACGTCCCCGTCGGCATCACCCCGCTGTTCATGCTGGACATGTGGGAGCACGCCTTCTACCTCGACTACCTCAACGTCAAGGCCGACTACGTCAAGGCCGTCTGGAACATCGCGAACTGGCAGGACGTCGCCGCCCGCCTCCAGCGCGCCCGCACCCAGACCGCCGGGCTCATCGTCCCCGCCTGACGAC
>JADHZE010000438.1 GCA_026934365.1 Isoptericola sp. QY 916
CGCACCCGCCCGCACCCCAAGGAGGACCGCCGATGAGCGCCCTGCGTGCCCCCGCCACCCCCGGGACCCGCCCGGCCGCGGCACCCCGCCGTGCACCGCTGACCTCGCTGCCGGGCGGCGCCGACGACCGCGGCCGCCGGCTCGACGCGGTCCGCGCCCCCCTCCAGGCGACGTCGGGCGTCCCGTTCCTCGTGCTGTGCGCGGTGATCCTCGCCGCCGCGCTGCTGGCGGCCCTGCTCCTCAACACGTCGATGGCGCGCGGCTCGTACGAGGCGTCGCGGCTGCAGGCGGAGGTGGGTCAGGTGGCGCAGGACGTCCAGACCCAGCAGGAGAAGCTCCGGGCCGCGGAGTCGTCGCTGGCGGAGCGCGCCACGAAGCTCGGCATGGTCCCCGCCGAGGACCCGACGATGATCAGCGTCGAGAAGCGCGCGAAGGTCGGGATCGGCGACACGGAGACGCCGTGACCGGGCGGACGCCTCCGGCCCGCGGCGGCGCGCGGAGCGGCGGCTCGGCCGGCGGGCGC
>JADHZE010000044.1 GCA_026934365.1 Isoptericola sp. QY 916
CTGGGCACGGGACACATCCTTCCAGCAGCACCCGCAGGCACCACAGGTCAGGTGTCACCTATCCGTGCAGCAGTCCCTTGCGGCTGACGACGCGTGAGTTGGCGTGCGCCAGATGGACCTGCTCGTGTGACGTGCACGACTTTGTATTCTCGCGTGGAGCGGGGTGGGGTGACTCGGATGGGCGCCGCCGGGCGGTCCACGGCTACCTCGGCGGGTACCCACCGACGGCCTCGAACGCTCGTTCGACGGGGTGTCGTCGCGGGGCAGTCGGTGGGTCGAGCTACTCTCGGCACGTGGCGTTCACCTTCTCTGACCTGTTTGCTGGCATCGGCGGCTTCCACGCAGCACTGGGAGCGCTCGGTGGCGAGTGCTGGTTCACCTCCGAGATCGACCGGAACGCCTCCGCCGTCTACGACTACAACTGGCTGCGACCGCAGCGCGACGGGTTCCAGGACGAGAAGAAGGTCGTCAGCGGCGACATTGTCCCGCTGACAGACCCTCACGTGTTCGTACCTCCCACCGACGTCCTAGCCGCGGGGTTCCCCTGCCAGCCGTTCTCCAAATCGGGCTTCCAGCGCGGCATGGACGAGACCCGAGGCACGCTCTTCTGGAACATCGCACGTGTCCTTGAGGAGCACCAGCCGCCCGTCCTCCTCTTGGAGAACGTCCGCAACCTGGCCGGCCCGAACCACAAGGACACGTGGGCCACGATCGTGCGGACTCTGCGCGAGTCTGGGTACCGGGTGTCGTCGGTGCCTGCCGTGTTCTCGCCGCACTTGATCGGGCCGGAGTTCGGTGGCCGTCCGCAAGTGCGTGAGCGGGTGTTCATCATGGCGCATAAGGTCGGTAAGGGTGGAAACGACGGTCGCGACGATGCTCCGATCGTCGTTCCCAAGCCCATCTACGGATGGAACCCGCTGGACTGGTCGCTAGACAGCCACCTGCTGCAGGACGACGCCGAGATCGAGCACCTGGACCGCTACGTCCTTCCAGAGTCGGACCAGGCGATCATCGAGATCTGGGACGACTTGCTCGACAAGATCGTCGACCGCCTCGACGGCGGCAAGCTCCCCGGGTTTCCGGTCTGGGCGGACGAGTTCCGCACCCTCGGACAGGCCGAAGACGTGATCGACGCCTCGCCCGTACCAGTACCGGCGTGGAAGGCTGACTTCCTGCGCAAGAACGCCCGCTTCTACGAGCAGCACCGCGCGGTGATCGACTCATGGAAGGATCGGCACGACAACCTAGATGGGCTAGCCCCGTCGCGCCGCAAGCTCGAGTGGCAGGCCCAGGACCCCACCTCGCTGTGGGATACGGTCATGCACTTCCGCCCCTCCGGCATCCGGGCTAAGCGCCCCACGTACCTCCCGGCGCTGGTGGCGATTACCCAGACCTCGATTATTGGCTCGCGAAAACGCCGCATCACTCCGCGCGAGGCGGCACGCCTTCAGGGCCTACCTGATTGGTTCGAGTTCAGGCACGTCTTGGGCGACGGAACCGTGGAGGAACAGCCGGACGCCGCGACCTACCGCCAGCTCGGCAACGGCGTGAACGTCGGCGCGGCGTACTTCGTGTTCCGCAGGTACGTCCTGGAGCACCGTGACGAGATCGCCGAGCACGCTCCGCACGTCGTCGAGGCGGTTGCGGCGGCATCGGAGAACCCGGATGAGATGCTCACAACCCCGCTAGAGGCCCGCCCACTCCCGATGGCTGCGCAGGGCCGCGGTCGAGGGGTGATGGACCTTCTTGTGGGGGAGCCGCAGGAAGCAACGGCCCCCGCCTAGGTCCGCATAGCTAGTGACCATCAGGTGCGGTTTGACCAGTACCTCGAAGGTCGTCTCGTGGACCGCGACAGCGCCGCGGTCGAACAGTTTGTGGATGTCCGCGCGCAGGAGCAGCCCGTTGCTGACCTTGTTTGTCGCCGGACCCCGGTAGGGGTAGACGTGTGCTGCCTCCAGTGTCTCGGTGGCGTCGAACCCGGTGATAGCGCACCTGCCTCCGTACGCCTCTACCAGTGCGGTGCGGAACCGGTCCTGTCCCTCTCTGACGGCCTCGCGCATGAGCCGCCGGTCGCGCTCGTCCTTCAGGTCGCTCGGGTCGAACTCGATCGCACCCAGAAGGTCGTACAGCGGAGGAGTCGTATCCGCCAGCGGCAGGTCACGGCCCGACACGCCGTTGACGGTGATGCCGTCGACGACAGCCTGCAGCGCGGAGTTGGTCACCGTCCCGCCCACAGACAGCAGGCCGGGGTCCATCGGACTGTGCGTCGCAGCCTCAACCATGACTACGATGACGTCGTCCTTGGTCGACAACCCGTCCACGGTCGCCTCGGGGATGCCGAGCGCGACGCTGACGGCCCGGAGGAAGTCGCGGCGCACCGTAGAGCCGCGGGCGGTGGTGAAATGGGGGATGCCGAGGAGGTCCGAGATTGCCGCCATCAGCGGCCGCTCGGGGAACTCCCGGCCGTATTGTCGTGCCACGCTCGCAGCCTAGGATGCCGGCGCGCCGGTACGGCTCGTGGCGCGCGGATATAGCCTGAGCGGGCTTACAAGGTGTCCCGACCCGGGGCGAGACAATTAACTGGAAGGACCAGACTCCGACCTGTTTGACGCAGTCTAAGGAGACGTCGTTCACGGGTGGCCCCTCGGGCTTGTGGCTCAACTGGGTTGGGGCTCGGATCCACGCCCGTTGATCACGTCTCCCGTCGGCGCGCCGGGCCTTCCACGGCTGAAGCAGCCCTGACCAAATCGACCACAGCGTCTACGTCGCTCGTGATCTCGTGCTCCCAGACACGCACGACGGTCCACCCCGCTTCCTGCGCGAGGGTGGTGGACCGCTCGTCGCGCTGACGGTTCTGCTCCATCTTCTGCGCCCAGAGTTCGGAGTTTGGGCCCGTCCAAGGGGCGCGGCGACCGTGTTCTGGGCAATCGTGCCAGAAACACCCGTCGACGAACACTGCGACCCGATGCCGGGGCAGAACCAGATCGGGCGTACAGCCCTTCGCGACTCTGGGGTGTAGCCGGAACCGGAGTCCCGCGGCGTGAAGCGCTCGGCGGAGAGACACCTCCGGCGCAGTTGACTTCTTTGCGCGACCTGCCAGGTGCCTGCCAGCGGTGGTGCTCGTCCAGTGCTCGACCACAACCTGAAGGTTAGTCGCCAACTGAGTGCGAGCCCGCGCGCACGGCGGGTCTGCCGTCTCGGTGAGATCAGATCCCCTGTCAGAGTCACTGTGCCGCGCAGCGCCTCAGATGTCGAAGACTCTATTGAGGATCACCCTGAGTTCTTGTGCAGCCTTAAGATCGAGATCGATCACTTGAGCAGGCGTATCGCCAGCTCTTCGAGTTTGCGCGTAGGTTCGCAGCACCATGAGCCGCCCGTGAGTCGGGTCATGGGCAACGTCGAACTCTGCCACCCTTGCCGAAAGATGGGGTCTTCCGGTCGCTGGCACGCGCTGGAAGGACTGAATGACGGCCATCATTGCTCCCTGTGCGACGGTGGTTTGATCCGGTATCCAATTGCCCTCCTGGGGGATCCTACAAGTTCTTCACGCGATACGACGTGGACGCGACGCTTGCGCTCATCGAGTGCACCCGTCACAGCCACAAGTACGAACTCGGGGTCGTTGCGAGCGACGAAGTACTCTAGGGGGGTCACATTGAACTCTAGTTGGTCCCCCCGGATCCCCTTTATCTCAACTTTCCGACGCTGGCCGTCCTTGGCGAACTCGAAGTCATATCCGACACCGTCGGCTTGGCAGTCCCGGACCAGCGTCCAGCCGTCGCGTTTCAGAATGCTTGTCACATGACTAACTGCGCTGACCTCGATCGCCTTAGCCACCGCCCGGGTCGGGCGGGACTGTGGTCTTTTGTCACGACCGACCATCTCGCCATCGGCTTGCTCATCGTACTGGGGTTCTATGGTTTGACCCGCCTGCAGCGTGCCGCCGGCCCAAGGTGGCATCTTGATGCTTACGCCCTCCGTCGGCCAACTGAGTTCAACAGGCAAAGAGGCCTGATGCTCGTTCGTCGATGCGGGGCTGTCGACAGTACCGGGGGGCCGGAGGAGGGGCGCGTGGATCTGGTCGCCGAACACCTCCTCCATGAGTCCGAGCAGAGTGATCGCCGCTGACTTGTCGAACTGGACGGTCTGGCTTCGTCGCCCCGTGTTGGCGCGATCGCCCGAGCCGGTTGTGGCCAGTTCAAGAACATGTCCGCCGTCTTCGTTGAAGATGACGTCGTAGTTGCACTTGGTCGTGGTTCGGGCGCGTGCTGATCGGCTCGCCGCGGGCACCTCCGTGAACCCGGCGATCAGTACCAATGGTCAGCCCTCCACCGTGTCCGATGCAGCCCTCGCAGTGCCATCTACGTGGTCTCCTAATCTCGGTATATCTGAATGATCAGTTGAGCAGTACTGCACCCCTACCCAGGCCGGAGCTACTGGTTCCAGCCGTCAGGCAACTCATCATCGCCGCGTGGGCCAAGCCGTCACGTTCGGCCGGACTCAGTCAGGGGTCACGCGGACCGCGCATCGGTTTTGCACCGGACATCTCTTGCAGGTCTCAGGATCGTCTATACCCGGAGGCAAGAATGCTGAATCCCCACCGAGTATGTCGTCGACTTGTGGGCGCCTGCGTGATTTGGCTGCCTGATAGGCCAAACTCAGTCGGTCGGTCTTCGTGGCATTCCCGGAAAGGGTGAACAGCCAGGCAGGAACTGCGCTGGGGCTGCCTTGCTTGACGACGGCCTTACTTAGGCTGCTTTGGCGTTGCCCGTCCGTGAGGTAGCGCCACAAAGCGTTGGCCGCGTTGGGTGCAGAGAGCGCGTCGGCTTGGCCTTGACGGATCAGTGCGTTCAGGGCATTGCCGTATAGCATTTCTTGCAGGTAGTCGGCCTCAAAGCCGCACGACGGCCCCAGGATCCACTGGATCGCATGGCGGCGCGGGCATGCCAACGCCGACGCGGCCGCCTCCGGACTAATCATCGCAACGTCCGCGGCGGTCACAGTGTCGTCGGTTGCTGGTGGCGGCAACTTCGCGACGGAGTCATTCAGACCGGCGTTCAACGCGGCGTGGGTTGTGACTCCGCCTGTCACCTCGCGAATATCATCGCTCTTGACATCAGGAATCGTGAGAAGCCCGATCAAGGGTGATACGTACTGCTTCTCGCCCTCGGCCCTGGAGAGCCAACTGATGGTGAGCCCGTGATCCGGATCGACGCCGTCAAGACAGAGCCACATCAGGTAGAGGTCGCTTAGCGCGGCTGTGCTCTCCCGGAGATCGAGCAAGTCCGATATCAGGTCGACCGGCCCGCCATCGTTCATTGGCTTGAGGTTAGTGAGTTCGAATGGCCAAGTCCTTCTTGGCCGACTCGCGGGGAAGTTTGCCTCAGAAAGGTTGGCGACGTGGACTGGTGCCTCCGCCGGGCGGAGACCGAGAGCATCCAGCGACCGCAACGGCCCGATGCTGCCCTCGTGGTCCGCCTCCTCACCGACCGCGTCGACGTCTGCATCTCGTCCGAGAAGCATCGTCACAACGTCGGCGAGGCCTTCTGCGTCGAGCGACTCGTCAAGACCAACTGAGAAACCATTGAGTTTCGCGAGGATGGTTGCACGTTCGGACTCGCCAAGCGCACGCAGACCGCGTTCGATCTGGTCACGGATGAAGCCAATGTGTGCACCCAGCCGTACAGTTTCTCGTGCGACAAGGCCGTCAGCGAACCCGACGATCTTTGTGATCGCCGTCTCGATGAGTCGGGCCTCGTCGAGTGTTATATCCGCCCAGGGCGCCAGCCTCAAGGGGTTGGACGCGGCGGACTGAATACGGTCGACATCGTTGGCTCCTGGCTCGCGGGCTCCACGTGGTGCGACGTGGATTTCGATCGCTTTGACTAGGTGGCGTGCGCGGTCTCGCCACTGGTCTCCCGAATCGCAGCCGTAGAAGTACTGCTGAGCACGGCGCACGGCCGCCGCTAACTGGGAGGGCTCGTAGACATGTTCGAATGGTAGATACCCGGTCGCAACGATGTCGACGAGTGCCTCGACCGTGAGCGCGACGCTCGCCCGCTGGCCGGGCTCCGCTCGGATGCAGTCGTGGAGTCCCAGCAGGAACGCGCCAACTGGGAGCTGAGCCAAACTCGGGGCTTCCTTCCCGGTGGGTCCAAGCCGTCTCGCAAACCTTTGGACAGTTGGCGCGTCCGCCGCGAACCGGCGAGGCTCCGGTCGGCGAGTGTCCTCGTGGGCCCATTCCCGCACGAGTTCTGCGGGGCTCGCGCAGTTGAGCACGCGAAGGCCCTTCAGGTTCTCGGCCACCACCGCTCGTCCGTTGATCGCGTCGCGGAACGACGTGGCAAACGGGGTGAGGGGCGGGTCCTGCCCGACGCGGACGGCGGTGGGCATGCCCCAGACCGGCTCAAAGAAGCGCCGCCACGTTTCGAACGACGGGTTCTCGCCGTCATCGTGGACAAGGAAGACTTGGTCGACGTCGGCGATCTGTCGCAAGAGCTGGAACATCGCCCACTGTGGCGGCGTGTAGAAGTAGAAGCCATGGTGGACGATCAGGCGACGTCCGGTCGTGGGGCCGTAGGCTTTGGTGAGAGCGTCGAGGACTCTCGTGCGGACATCTCGGCCTTGTGCGGTACTCCCCTTCGCGACCTCATCGGGGTCGACCCAGAGGTGCTCCCGAGGGCTGCTGATGCCGGGGATCGTGGTCTCGGCGTACGACCAGAAGTCGGTGGCGAGGCGCGTCAATGCGTCGCGCGTTCGGAACTGCGCGGGTTCGATCCCTGCGGCGGTCAGAGTGTGGATGCTCCGCGCGAGTTCGCGGCGACCTGCCAGGAGCGCCCTGGCCTCGGGTTGTCCGGGCGCGTGCAGGCGAACGTAATTGCGCAGCTCCTGATCGAACTGAATGCCTGTGCGAACGCGTCGACCCGTCGCCTGGGCTTGCCACACGCGGATGGCTTCGTCATACGTTGATCCGCGGCCGGGTGAAGGAAAACCGTCAATAGGCAGTGCCAAATCACCAGGCATGCCGGGCATGACGACGAGGTCGATAAGCGACGCGATGGGATGTGCGACTCCTCCCAGTGTGCGGGCTTCACGTGCCAAAGATGTCGTCGCGGTCAAGTGGCACACGGCGTCCCAGGACGTACCGCGGGAATGAAGGAACTCCTCGACATATTCGTGGCGGACGCTGGGTAAGGCTACCGCGGACCATTCGCCCATTAGTGACCAGCCAATCCAATGAGATCTGCCCACGTTTCGACGCGAGCACCGGGACCTTGGGGTGGCATAAACATTGTCAGGTGTTTCTCGGCTCTCGTCATTGCGACATAGAGAAGTCGCGCTTCCTCGCGCGCTGTCGCCGCGTGCTCCTGCCTCCACAGGGCTTGGTCCGCAACATTGGAGTATGTGCTTCCGACCGGTCGCCACCGCCATGCGAGCCGGGGCAACTTGCCAGGGCCGCCGCCGTCGAGGACGGCGACATTCGTCGCGCGGGAGCGCGAGGGTGCGAAGGACGTCGCGAGGTGCGGAATGAGTACAAAGTCGAACTCCAGGCCCTTCGCCTTGTGCACGGTCAGCGACACGATAGCGCCGCTGGCGGACACGCTCTCGGTTGGACTCTCTTCGTCCTCACTTCTGTTCGTAGCGATCTGAAGGCGGAGCCACGACAACACGCGATCGAGCGTCGCGGGGGAGTCCTGGAACTCGGCGTCGAGACGCGTTAGGAGTTGGTCGAGGCACCGGGCGTACCGCGTCCGCTCGGTCTCGTCGTCGGCAACTGTGGTGCGGGCCGCGCCCTCTGGAATGAACATGCGGGTGCAATCGACGATCCAGGCAATGGTCGGGACTCTGTCGAGTCGCTCCCGCAACGCGCGGACTCGGAGCCGGACGGGTTCGAGGTCGTTGCGCATGACGTTCGAGGTCTGGGCGAGCGTCGACAGGCGTGATGACCAATCGTGGACGGATACATTGTCGCCGTTCCAAGCATGGGCAAGCCCTGGATCAGGGGACCCGGCACCGAGGAGGCCCGGTGCCCAGCGGGTCTCGCAGAGTTCCAGCAGGGCAGCGTCATCGGCCGGGTTGGCCACCGCCTCGAGTAGAACTCGGAGTTCGCGGACCGCGGGGCTGGCAAAGAACGCGCCGCCGACACGGATTTCACACGGGAGACCGTGGATTTCACGGATCTCGCGCTGGATCTCGATCGCCTGGTGATTTCGGCGACACAGAATGCCGATGGACGAGTTGGGGTGGTCGCGTCGCCAGACGGCGACCTGTAAGGCGGCCTCAGTGACGGTCCGCGACTTGACCACCGACCGAACCTGAACAGGATCGCTGTCGTCAGTCGCTCCGAGCTGCGGGAGCAAGCGATCACCTGGTTCGTACGTCAATAAGTTCTTGGAAGCCCAGGACTCGAAGAAAGGGTGAAGGGAGTCAAGAAGTTTCTGGCCAGACCGAAAATTGCGAGTGAGAGTGTGTTCCACACGGTGGCCGGAGTCGCGCTTGTCGTACATGGTGCGAAAAAGTTGGAACGCGTCGCCGGCCGCGCCTCTGAAGCGGTATACGCCCTGCTTGGCGTCGCCCACGATAAATAGCCTGGACCCTGCCCGATCGCGGACTCCGAGGATCAGTTCGATCTGCAGACGGTCGGTGTCCTGAAACTCGTCGACAAAGAGATACTTCGGTGAGGCTGCCGGTGATTGTCCAGTGCTGGGCAGGCTCGCTATTGCCAAGGCAACTAACTGACCCGTCGGGATGGCCTGGGCCCTGATACAGTCCTCCCTAAAGGCCGATGCTAGGCTATGAATAATTTCCCGCGTGTACGTGGCAACGACCTCGTCCATCGATGTGCTTTCCGTTGATCCAACCCTGCCCCAGTCGACATCGGAGTCGGCGACTCCGTCGGTGAGGCCAAGGAGATCGACGCCGTTGTTGCTAAGCTGATCCCAGACGGCCTTGACATGCGTCTCCCACTCGTAGGCGGCGGGTATCTGATTGCCTTGCCTCGCAAGGAGGAGTTTCCCGAGTGGTAGCGAGAGCTCACGCTCCAGGAGCGCGCGAAACTCCATGGTGCGGTCGGAGACGGAGAACGCTGGACTCAGTCCGACCCGCGGACCCCCTGATTGCGCCAGCCGTTTCGCGAAGGAGTGGATCGTCGAGATGGGCGCTCCGCTCAATTGCATAAGCCACGCGAGTGCCGGCAGTGCGCAGCGAGACGCAAGTCGCTGGCGGAGCATGAGAGTCCTGGCGAGGCGCTCCCGCATCTGTGCGGCCGCATCGCGCGTGAACGTGATTAGCGCGATCTCGTCTGCACGCAGGGCGTGCGGCGAGGAACCTTCTTCCATCTCGATGAGTCCGCTGGTGGCAAGGAGGAATACGAAACGCTCAGCCATCGTCTCGGTCTTCCCGGTGCCGGCACCGGCCATCACCATAACGTCGCTGTCCGGATGCTCGTGCACGATTCGGTACTGCCTGACGTTGAGTCCGCCGACGTCGTCGGCCGCACTGAGGGCGGCGTTGACCTCCGCGTCGTCCGCAGAGTCAACCTGTCCGTCGATCACCCACCGCGTGGTACCGAGGGGACCAGGTGCTGTGGCCCACTCGAGCATTCGGGCCTCGGCGAACGCACGCATCCGAACAGAGGACGGGGCGGTGAGGGTGTCGGTTACTACGAACAGCCTGATGCCGTACTCGAGGATGCCCAGAAGGTCGTCGAGGACTGACTGGTCCGGGTTGAGGCAGAGGACTGAGTAGTGGGGGCGCCGCGGCAGTCCCAGTGTGCTCGAGAGGACATCGAGACCGGAGTCGGTCGAGTCGCCGAGTACTGCCGCGGCCCGCCTCTGGTTCTCGTTTTCCGCTGCGTCCCTCACTGGCCGCCGCGACCGTCGTTCCATGATCTGGAGGTCCGCCTCGGGGAGGGGTTCCTGCTCGCCTTCGTTAGGAAGCAGTCCGACACTCTCGACGTCAGTAACCGGCGGCCCGTTGACGACCTGCATCTTGTCCACGGGCCAGGTCCAGGCGTCGACCAACCGCCCGCCGCGGCCATACTTGGTTCCCCGCCGACCGAGGTCGCGAAGAAGCCCAACGTCGATTCGCAGCCATCGCCCTGGTGCGAGCCCCGACGGTACTTCGTAGAGCACCACCCACACGCGGGTGCCGCCTTGAGCTACCAGAACGTAGTCACGGAAAGCGTCATACGACATCCAGTGTTCACGCTGGCCGGTCAGTTCGTCGACGTCAGCCCTGGTGCGTGACTTGACCTCCCAGTACTCGGTGACGCCCGCTCGATTCGTCATGACATCCGGAACGCGGCGCCACTGACCCCCGACCCTCAGCATCGGCGCAGAGGTGCCAGGCGCGTTCGAGTGATGGTCGGAGGCCATGAAGACGCTGTAGCCCTGGGGACTCAGCCAGTCGGCCCAGGCGATCTCGGCCCGGCGCCAAAGCGAACCCTCGTCGGCGAACACAGCACCTCGCATGAGTCACGGTCCCGCAGCGCGGGCATGGAACGAATCGTTCGCCACAGCTTACGCGATGCGCGGGACCAACGGGTGTCGGACGCTAGCCCTAGGGTGTCTCGTACGCACGAAAGGTAGTTCACAGCCCCCATGACGACCTCCGACAAACTTCCACGGCGTGAGGATGAGGCGTTCCGCGCCGTCGTTTCTGGCTTGGCTCCGTTCATCGTCGATGGTGAGATCGAGTGGGATGCCTACCGCGCGGTGGCCGAGTCGGTGGGCGCATCCGCGCAGGTCCGCAAGCGCCTGGAGACTGTGATCGCAGAAGCCGGGCTGCTGTTGCGCGGGCGGCCCGATCGCGGCGAGGACGATCCAGCACCGGGCCTAGACCTGGACCTTGACCGGGGGCAGCGCTCGGGCGACGACGTGGTCGCCGACGCCATCGCCGCCGCAAGGCACGTCATGCAGTCCGACCGGCGGCGCGCGCGACCGGAGAACTTTATCCTCACTGCAAGAGAGGAGGTGGGACTTGCACTCATCCTTCGTGGGGACGCCGGGCAGCCGCTTGAGTCCGGTGAGTTCGGGAGGCTAACAGGCGAGCGGGGCGAGGCTGCGATCTGCCTGTTCCTGCACAATCAGCGGCTGGTCCATTCGATTGCCCAGAGATATGGCGTCGTCGGTTTGGCTTATGAGGACGTCTTTCAGCATGGCGCCGTCGGGCTCGTAAGGGCGGTCGAGATGTTTGACCCGCAGCAGGGAACCAAGTTTTCTACCTATGCAACATGGTGGGTGAGGCAATCCATCACGCGTGGAATCGCTAATGAGTCACGATTGATTAGGCTCCCTGTGCATATGGTCGAGAGGGTGAACAAGGTCTGGGCGACACGCGACCGATTGACTGTCGACGGAGATCCACCGCGTGTCCGGGAGCTTGCTGCTGCGTGCGGGCTCGACGAGGGCCAGATCTTGGAGTGCCTAAAGCTCGGTCGGCCGCAGGATCTGGTCTCACTCGACATGCCTGTGAGCGACAGCAGTGAAGCAACTTTGGGAGATCTTCTCGCACTCGCAGACAGCGGGCCAAACCCCGCGGAGCAGATAGACCTCGAGATGCTGAAACTTCAATTGCAGCGAGTGATGGAACTGCTTACGGAGAGAGAGCGCGGAATAATCTCGATGCGGTTTGGGTTCCGCACGGGGGAGTCGATGACTCTTGACGAGATCGGACGGTTCTACGGGCTAACCCGGGAGCGAATCAGGCAGATCGAGAAGAAGGTGATGGAAAGGCTGCGTGAGTCCGATGTTCGCGATGTTCTCCGTCCGTATATGTGAATCTAGCTTATGCCGACCCCGCACTATCGGGTGAAAGCGGCGCCGAGTGGTTGTCGCAATCGGCTGTCCAGCGTCGCGCACTACCGAACGTCGACTGGCTGTGCCAGGGTGCATGTGTGACTACGACTGACGCCAGCAGTGCATGGCGCCGATCACGGGGCCGCGCCGTCGGCAGGATGCAGATGGACCCAGCGTTCAGCGAGGCCATGACCATCGCCGAAGCGTCGGCGCGCATGTTCGCGATGACCGACGTGAAGGACGCGGGTTCTCGTGGCCCCCGTCGATCGCTGCTTGCGCTGTCGTCCGCACTCGGGCTTGAGGTCGACTCCAACGCCGTCAATGCGGTCGTGGGTGCTCAGATCGCGGAAGCGCTCGGCGTCGAGTGGATCGAGTCTTGGCACTACCATCAGTACCAGATCACGCTCGAAGGGATGAACAACCTCCTCTGGGCAGCGTCACGGAACCTCAGGCAGCTGTCCCGTCAGTCACAGGTCGACGACCTGGATGCGTTGGCGCAGGTACTTCATGCCTTCCCCACATTCAAGCCTGCGAAGGGCAAGCAGGAGGGTGTGGACCGGCTACAAGACCTCATCGGAAAGCCGCGGTACAAGTTGGGTCCAGGAGGCAAGGAGTACGCCGCGACCCTCGAGGACCTCGCGGATTATTTCGCGCCGGAGATCCGTAAGGCCGCGACGAACAAGCACGCGCTCGCCCAGGCGCTTTGCCGCGAGTTTGGTGTGCCGTGGACGCGGAAGGCGGTTTCGACCGCGGGCACGGTCACGAAACAGGGCCTCAACATGATCCTCGCTGGGGCGGAGCGCCGAACGGGGACGAAGTCCGCAGCTTGGATGACGGCGGAGGAGGAGGGCCGGGCGCTCGTTGCTGAGTTGGCCAGGAAGTTGCCGACTCGTTGGGACGGCCGGGAGTCCGTCCGCTGGATGCGCGAGAACGGTAGCACTAAATGGTTCGGGAGCGAGTGGTTCGGCTGGTATTTCGAGGAGTTCTCTCGAGCCATCCTCAACGAGAAGTTTCCAACCCCGCCGGTCGGTGCGCCGCGCACAAAGTATGGCGAGACGCTATTCGACTATGCCTCGCCGACACGCGTGTGGGACATGAAGGGGCACAGCATCCTGTCTCGCGATGTGCCGCCCACCGGTAAGAGACCGACCGAGATCACTGGCGATTTCTGGTTGAACGATGCCGCCGCGATGCGAGACTGCATCGACGAGCAAGGGCTCGGGTTCCTCATCGTCGACGGCCTCTCCGACCGCGACCTTAGCGGGAACTTCCATTCTTGGCTCTACGCCTATGGTGCGAACTATGGCAAGAAGAAGACGAGTTACAAGCCATCAACGGGGAAGTCTCGACCTCGCAAGGCGGCTTGGTCGCCTATGCTGCTTCGCGCCATCTGGATCCAGAATATCCACGAGATGAACGCGGGCATCGCCGCTGGTTGGTTGAAGGAAGAGCCGCAGTGGTCCTATGGTGCGGAGAAGAAAGAGCGGAACCCGAAGTTCCAGGGAAAGCTCGAGAAGGCTGGGCCATGGATCGTGGCGGCACACGAATGGCCCGATCCTCGTGATTCGCGGTACGTGCCCCCGACGGAATCTCATTCCGGTGACGGGTTTCCGGTTCAGGGCAGCCTCGGTCTGGACTGAAGCGTTCTTCGCCCGGGCCAACGCTGGTGATCCACCCGTTCTTCGCCGCAGATGAGCTCACCAATTTGCTGGGACGCCGATTTTGCAGAAACGTGCTAACAGCAAAATCGCGCGACAGGGAAAGCTCTGGGGTCCGGTTAGAGGTGGCGGGACGTCCCTCGGGCAAGGCCCCTAAGGTCTAGTGACGTACGCTGGCGTGGGATCAGCGGGACACATGTGAAGTACTGTCCGCATCCGTGTTTCAAGTGGCACGCGAGTTGCACGACCGCTGGTGATGAGTGCGAAAACGGCGGAATTTCAACGATCCTGCCACCTCGGACTACACGATCAACATCTGATCGGCGATTGCGCGGTGGAGCCAGGCATCTCGGCGCGGCCCCGGCATCGCGGCACCATAGGGACATGTCCGCTCCGCTCCGACCTGGTCTTGTGGTGAGCCCTGCGCTGACGATCCCGCGGACGGAGCTGTCCGAGCGGTTCTCCCGCTCCTCCGGGCCTGGTGGCCAGGGCGTCAACACCACCGACTCGCGCGTGGAGTTGTCCTGGGCCGTCGGCGGGTCCACCGTGCTGACGGCGGTGCAGCGTGACCGGATCGTTGCGGCTCGGGGACCGCCTGGTGGACGGGGTCCTGACCGTGTCGGCGTCGGAGCACCGTGAGCAGCGTCGCAACCGTGACGCGGCGGCCCGCCGGCTGGCCGTCGTCGTTGGCGAGGCGATTGCTGCACCGCCCCGGGCACGCCGCTCCACCCGCCCGACCCGCGGCTCCCGGGAGCGTCGTCTGACCGCCAAGAAGCAGCGGTCCGCGACCAAGCAGCTGCGCTCCTCGCGTTCCCGCAGCGACGACTGAGCGCAGCGGCGGGGACCGCTGCGGGCGTCGCCCAGCGGCACGAACCCGCTCCTAGCGAGTGGCGAGGCCGTCGTCCCGAGGCTGGTCGGCACGTAGGCTCCGGACCATGCCCACAGTTCTCCTCGTCCGCCACGGCCGTACGACGGCGAACGCGCAAGGCATCCTGGCAGGCCGAGCGGCGGGGGTGCGGCTGGACGCCGTGGGCCGCGAGCAGGCGGCCCGGGCCGCGGCACGGATGGCGGCGGTGCCGCTCGTCGCAGTGGTGTCGAGCCCGCTCGAGCGCTGCCGGCAGACGGCGCGCATCCTGGTCGACCATCAGGCCAGCCGACCCGGCGCCGACGTCGTCGCACCGCCGACCGTGGTCGAGCGCGGCATCACCGAGTGCGACTACGGGCAGTGGCAGGGGCGCGCGCTGCGGGACCTCGCGAAGGAGCCGTTGTGGTCGAGGGTCCAGACGCAGCCGTCGGCGGTGACGTTCCCCGGGGGCGAGTCGCTCGCGCAGATGCAGGCCCGTTCGGTGGCGGCGGTCCGGCGACACGACGCTGCGGTCGAGGAGCAGCACGGCCCGGGGGCGGTCTGGGCAGCGGTGGCGCACGGCGACATCATCAAGTCGGTGCTGGCCGACGCGCTCGGCATGCACCTCGACCTGTTCCAGCGCATCGCGGTGGGGCCGGCGTCGGTGTCGATCGTGCGGTACGGGCCGCACAGGCCGGAGGTCGTGGCCACCAACACGGACTCCGGCGACCTGTCGTGGTTGCGCGACGCCGGACCGGCAGGGGACGCGCCCGTCGGGGGCGGGTCCGGTGCCCAGGCCTTGTAGCGTCGCTGCCGCCGCCTCCTAGAGTGGTGGCATGCCCACCATCGTGCACGAGTTCGACTGGCCCGACCGGGTCGTGGTCGGGACGGTCGGCCGCCCCGGGTCACGCACGTTCTACCTCCAGGCCCGCGCGGGAACCCGGACGTCCAGCGTCGCGCTGGAGAAAGAGCAGTCCGCCGTGCTCGCCGAGATGATCGACCGGCTCCTCGACGAGCTGACGGTGAAGAACGACCAGCTCTCCATCCCGTCCGAGGCGCCCACAGAGCTCCTCGACGACGAGCCGCTGGACCAGCCCGTGGAGGAGGACTTCCGCACGGGGACGATGCGGCTCGCCTGGGACCCCCGGACCCTGCAGATGGTCATCGAGGCATACCCGGTCGAGGAGGACCCGCCCGACGACGACGATGCCGAGACCGCCGACATCGGGACTGCGGACGACGAGGCCGAGCCCAGCGAGATGCTGCTCGTGCGGATCCCGGTCGGGACTGCGCGGGCCTTCGCGCAACGCACGCGCCGCGTCGTCGAGGCGGGGCGCCCGACGTGCTCGGACTGCGGCCTGCCGATGGACGAGGACGGCCACGAGTGCCCCACGGACGACGGCGAGCAGGTGCCATGAGCCTGCCGGGCACCCCGTGACCGAGCTGGACGTCGACCTCGAGCACGGCGAGCTCGAGGTCGTGGGCCGCATCGCCGTGGCCTCGAACGCGACGTTCGTGGGCCGGATCGGCGGGTCTTCGGTGGTTTACAAGCCCGTGGCAGGCGAGAAGCCGCTGTGGGACTTCCCGGACGGGACACTGGCCGACCGTGAGGTCGCGGCGTACCTCGTCTCGGAGTCGTTCGGCTGGGGGATCGTGCCCCGCACGTGGCTGCGCGACGGGCCGCTCGGCCCGGGCATGGTCCAGCTGTGGCAGGAGCCCGACGTCGAGCAGGACCCGGTCGACGTCGTCCCCGCTCGGAGAGCGGTGCTCGACGGGTGGCGCGTGGTGCTCGAGGGCAGCGACGCCGACGACCGGCCGGTCCGCCTGATCCACGAGGACTCGCCGGCGCTGCGGCGGATGGCAGTGTTCGACGCCGTGGCGAACAACGCCGACCGCAAGGGCGGGCACGTGCTGCCGCTGCGCGACGGCCGCCGGCTCGGGGTCGACCACGGCGTGACGTTCCACGTCGAGCCCAAGCTGCGCACCGTGCTGTGGGGATTCCTCGGCGAGCCGCTGACCGCCGACGAGCTCGAGGGCGTCCGGCGGGTCCGGACCGGTCTCGAGGACGACGGCGAGGGCGGTCTCGGCGGCCGGCTCGCCCCGCTGCTCGACGACGTCGAGCTGGTCGCGCTGGCCGAGCGCTGCGACCGGCTGCTGCGCACGGAGATCTTCCCGTCGCCCGAGGGCGACATGCCCGCCGTGCCCTGGCCGCTCTTCTAGGGACGCACGCGAGGACGTCGATCCCGGCGGGGTCAGCGGCGGCGCAGGGTGGCGGTGAGGCTCGCGCCGTAGACCTGGTGCGTGTCGGCGCGCACCTCGGTGCCGCCGGGCACGCGGCGGACGTCGATGCCGTCGTCCGCGGAGACGACGTCGAGATGCCGGCCGCGGATGGTCACCGTGACGGCGCGGCGCCGCATCGTCGGGTCGGACAGCGCCACGGAAACACCGTCGCGGTCGTCGCGCACGAGGACGGACGCGGGGCCGTCGATCGCCAGATCCCGCACGTGCGCACGCCCGGCGAACACTGTCGCAGCAGTGAGCCCGAGGCCGGAATGTCGCACGGCCTGCACCCGCTCGTCGTTGGCAAGCACGGCGAGCGGGCCCCGGCGCCCGTAGTCCGCGAGCCGCTCCTCGGTGGCGCCGGGCACGATCGCGTAGGCGAGCGTCGAGCGTCGGCGCCCGTGCTCGACCGCCGCGGTGAACACCCGCTTCGTCACCGCGGTATCGGGGTTCGTCGCACGGACCACGCGGCGGCTGCGCGACACGTCCTCGAGAGTCACGGTGACGGGCTCGGCGTCGAGCATCGCGTACCCGACGGCCACGCCCTGGCCGGGGTTGTCCCAGCGCAGCCAGTCGAGCCGCACCGCGCCGTCGTCGGGCGAACCGTCCGGCGTCCACGGGCGCCCGTCGCGCCGTCGGCCCGTCACGACGACGGCGTCGCCGGGTGCGGCGATGCGGGAGTCGAGCGTCGTGACGACGTCGCGCCCGTGCCGGTCGTGGATGCCGGCAGCCAGGACGACGATCTCGTCGTCGAGCAGGAACCACGACTTCACCGCGCGGGCATTGGCATACACGACGAAGTCGTCGGGCAGGACGCCGGCCTGCGCGTCGACGTAGGGGACGTCGTCGGACAGCACCATGCCCGCTGCGCCGTACGCGCCGAGCGTCGCGCCGCCGGAGAACGCGTTCGTGGCGCGCGGGAAGTAGACGTACGTGTTCTGCGACTCGGACGCCGAGGTGAACCCGAGGGGGTGGTCGGGGTTCTCGTACCAGGCCTGCCCGTACAGGTCGGGGACGGTGCGCCGCTCCTCGACGGGCACGGTGGTGCCGGGCAGGCGGTACGGGGAGACGGTGGTGTAGAAGTCGACGCCGAACGCCTGCGTGTGGTCCTGGCCGGCGAGGTAGAGGTGGAAGGCGCCGTCGCCCTGGAACCACGGCACGAGGTTCTCGCCGCTCATGTACTCGTACCTGCTGATCCGCTCCGAGCTGCGCGCCAGCGCGAACGTGAACCCGGGGCGCCGGTGCACGGTGCGGTCCATGGCGTTGAACGCGACCGAGCGCTCCGGCGGGTTGAGGTCGGTGGCGGGCGCGCCGGCGTCGGCGACGAGGTCCGCGTACCGGACGGCGCTCACGGGCGAGACGAACCGCGACGGGTCGGGCATCGTGGGTGACGCTGTCGCCAGGTGACGCACGTACGCGCCCAGGGCGGCCGCGTTGTCGCGGCCCGCGTAGCCGGTGAGGTCGACGGCGGCCTCGAGCACGGTGGCGACGTCGGCGTACCCGGTGCTGGTGCGCGACACGGCGCGGCCCTTGACGATCTCCATCATCCAGCCGTCGACGATGACGGGCGCGAAGCCGTCGCGGACCCAGCCGTGCACGACGTCGGCCAGCTCGGTGCCGGGTGCGCCGGCCGTGCCGTCGAGGAGCTTGATCGTCTGCACGACGCGCGTCAGCAGCGTGCGCCCGTACGAGCCGGTGTACGCCACCGAGTCGTGCTGGATGAACGAGCCGTCGGCGTAGTAGCCGTCGGTGTTGCCATGCCGGATGTCGTACGGGTCGATCGTGGCGAACACGGTGGACTGGCCGGCGATCGCCTTCGACAGGCGGGCGTCGTCGCCGGTGAGCGCGCCCTGCAGCACGCGGTTGGTCGTGATGTCGGCGAGGTTCGCGCCCGTGTGGAAGCGCGAGTCGAGGTCGACGTCGCCGTTCTTGCCGTTCCGGAGGTAGGCATCCATCGAGGCGACGTACATCGGCAGGAGGTCCGGCCGCTCCGTCGCGGCGAGGTCGGCCAGGAGCGCGAACGTCTTGCTGACGCTCGCGGAGATGCCGATCTCCCAGGTGAACCAGTTGCCGTAGTAGCCGGCGGCCTGGTCGCCGTAGTGGTTCGCGTGCAGCCATTCCAACCCGTCGAGCACGCGGCGCTGGACGGCGGCGTTCCCCACCAGGTCGGACGCGTACCCCGGGGTACAGGTGGCCAGGGCGATCTCGTAAAGCTTCACGAACGAGGTGTTGAGGTAGGGGTCGCTGGTGCCGAGCGGGACACCGGCGAACAGCTCGCCGGGGCCCGCGGCGTCCAGGGCGGCGAGGTTCGCTCGCGCGGCCTCGTGGATCGCCTTCAGCCGCGGCGCGGCCTCGGTGCGTGCGTTCGACGCGGCCGTGCCCGCGAAGATCCCGCGTGCGTTGGCCAGGAGTCGCGCATGGTCCGTGGGCGCGTCGGCGCGGGCGCGCAGCGGCGCCGCGATGGCGACGAACGCCCCGGCGGGCACCATCGCGAGGACCTGACGGCGGGACAGCTGCGGCATGACGAACTCCATTGTTCGACGACTGGCTCGACGGTTGACAACATCCAACCAAGCCGGCGTCGTCGGCGGCAATGGCTACCACGGCTCCGGCCGGGTGTGTCGGGCGTGGGATTGCGGACGTCGACGGGGTGAAGTCCACGAGCGGACACGTCCACGAGACACGACCGGGTGACGACCTGGTGACGCGAACGCTCAGGTGTGGCTGAATACCCCCATGCCAGCGACCGCGTACCTGACCGGCCTCGGCCGGTACCTGCCCGGCGAACCGGTAGCCAACGAGGACGTGGCGCGCCGGCTGGGCGGCGTCGACAAGCGCACGGACGGGCTGCGCGCCCGCATCCATCGCGCCAACGGCATCCGGCAGCGCTACTACGCGCTGGACGACGAGGGTCGCACCACCGAGCTGAACGAGGAGCTCGCCGTCCACGCGATCGAGGACGCGCTGGCCGACCGGGGGATCGCCGCCTCCGACCTCGGCATGCTCGCCTGCGCCACGACGCAGGGGGACCTGCTGGTGCCGGGGTTCGCGTCGATGGTGCACGGGCGGCTCGGTGGCGGCCCCATGCAGGTGCTGACGGCGAGCGGCGTGTGCGCGTCCAGCATCGCGGCACTCGACGCGGCGGTGAGCAAGGTGCGGCTCGGCGACCACCCGCGGGCCGCGGTGGTGGGCTCGGAGCTGTCCAGCCGCTGGCTGCACCAGCGGCGGTTCGAGGGCGTCGAGGACCACCTGGACGCCCACTTCCTGCGGTGGATGCTGTCCGACGGCGCGGGCGCGGCGATCGTGGAGTTCCAGCCGCGCCCGGACAAGCCGTCGCTGCGCGTGGACTGGGTGCGCCAGGTCTCGCTCGCGCACGAGCACGAGGTCTGCATGCGCGCCGGGCTCGACGGGCCCACCGCCGTCGCGGGCCGCACCTGGCAGGACTACGACGACGTGGCCACCGCCGAGAAGGCGGGCCTGCTGCAGATCCGGCAGGAGACGGCCGTGCTCGACGAGCTCGCCGCGGCCGGGCTGGCGCAGTTCGAGGAGCTCGTGGACCGCGGCCTGATCGACCTCAAGAGGCTCGACCACGTGCTCTGCCACTACAGCACCAACGCCTTCCGCGACGTCGTCTTCGACGCGCTGAGCGCGCGCGTCCCCGGCATGGACACGAGCCGCTGGTTCTCCAACCTGGAGACCTGCGGCAACACCGGCGCCGCGAGCATCTTCATCGCGCTGGAGGAGGCGTGGCGCACCGGGCGCTTCGCGCCGGGCGACACGATCCTCCTCGCCGTCCCCGAGTCCGGACGGTTCTCGTTCGGCTTCGCCCACCTGACCGTCGTCGCACCGCGAAGGAGCACCAGATGACCAGCACCGGGATCAGCACCGAGGCCAGCGCCGAGACCGTCGAGGGCTACCGCCCGCCCCAGCCGGACCGGGCGGGGCTGCTCGCCCGGCTCTCCGACGTCTGGACGGACTTCGAGGCCCGGCTGGCCGAGGTGCCGATCCTGCGGGCGCTCGACGCCGGCGACGTCACCGTGGCGGACTACCAGCGCCTGCTGCACAACCTGCGCCAGCAGGTGGTCGACGGGTCGCTGTGGATCGCGCGGGCGGCGTCGAACTTCGACATGGACCACTTCGACCTCCGCTCGGCCGCCATCTCGCACGCGCTGGAGGAGCACCGCGACCACCTGCTCCTCGAGCGCGACTACGTCGCCGTCGGCGGCTCCCTCGAAGCGCTGCGCGCGGGACGGAAGAACCTCGGCTCGCAGGCGCTGTCCGGCTACATGTTCCACGAGGCGAGCCAGCCCAACCCGGTCGGGTGCCTCGGTGCGATGTTCATCATCGAGGGCCTCGGCGCGCAGAAGGCCGGCGTGTGGGCCCGGCGCTTCCAGGAGGTGCTCGGGCTGGCGGACAACCAGGTGCACTTCATGGCCTACCACCAGGACGCCGACGCCGAGCACACCGGCACGCTCGACGCGATCCTCACGTCCGACCGGATCGACGACGCCGCGGCCGACGCCATCGTCACCTGCGCGCGGGTGGTGGCCCGGCTCTACGTCATGCAGCTGACCGAGCTGGACGAGATCTGATGCCCGTGCGGTCCGACCCGAGCATGTGGGAGGCGATCTACGCCGACCCCTCGGTCCCGCTCGACAAGCCGCTGGTGCGGATGATCATCGAGGACCAGCAGCGCCCGTCGCGCCGTCTGCTGTACCCGATCGCGCGGATCGTCTCCCGGGTGCTGGTGGCCGTGCTCTCGGTCATCAAGCGGGTGTTCCCCGGCAGGTGGATGACGCTGCGCACCATGGACGCGCTGTGCCTGTGGTTCCTGCGCCGCTTCGTGTCGCCGGACGCCGTCGAGCTGCTGATCCGCCACTTCGTGGTGGAGACCAACCTGGTGAACTTCATCATCCGCAACACCCCGGCCGCCATCGAGCCGGTCACGCTGCGCCCGACGACGCTGTCCGGGCTGGGCGACAACGCGGTGGTGGAGCACGACGTCAACGTCTACGACGTGCTCATCGCGCTCGAGGGGATCGACATCACGGCGCCCGAGCGCCTGAACTTCGCCCAGCTCGACGTGCCGGACCTCGACCCGGAACGCCGTCGCCCCCGCCTGCTGCGCCTCGACATCCAGACGGCCCTGTGCCTGATGAACATCCCGTTCTGCATCGCCCTGGACCTCGAGGAGTTCCGCCGCGCGATCCACTCGCTGCGGTTCGACGACTCCTTCCTCAGCATCCTCGCCGTGCTGACCGACGACGAGACGTTCGAGCACTGGAAGATGGGCGCCCTCAGCCTCTGGATGGACACGAACGTGGACGTCCCGCAGCTCGTCTACCGGCACGCGCTGGTGTGCGAGTACGCCCACGCCCACCTGGTCTCCATCGCGCGGCAGCGGGGCGAGGGGGAGTAGCCCTCGCTCACCGGCCAGGACCTGCACGCGATCCTCCGGTACCCCGGTGGGCCGACAGGTGGGGTCGACCAGTGACTCCCACCGGCGCCTGCGACGGGGGAGGGGACGAACGCTCGACCTGAGGCCGGTATCGGACCGGCCAAGGTTCGAAGGAGCGTTCCATGACCACCATTCCTGTGGGTGAGAGCACCGCCACGACGGACGTCTCCGGGGAGTCCCCGGCGACGGCCCCAGCGCTGAAGCTCGAGCTCGTCGTCATCCCGGTGGCGGACGTCGACCGCGCCAAGGCGTTCTACACCCGCCTCGGCTGGACCGTCGACGTCGACCTGCGTGTGGCGGACGACTACCGCGTCGTCGAGCTCACCCCGCCCGGGTCGCCGGCGTCGATCATCGTCGGGACGGGCGTGACGGACGCCGCGCCCGGTTCGGCGCGGGGCGTGCACCTGGTGACGCGCGACATCGAGGCGACGCACGCGGACCTGGTCGCGCGGGGCGTCGAGGTCAGCGACGTGTTCCACGACGCCGGCGGGGTGTTCCACCGCGCCGACCCGGCATCGCGGGTGGCCGGCCTGGCGCCCGGGCGCGCGTCGTACGGCTCGTTCGTGGAGTTCGCCGACCCCGACGGCAACACGTGGACCGTGCAGGAGATCACCGAGCGGATCCCGGGCCGCGTCACGCAGGCGCGCTACGACTCCGCCGCAGAGCTCGCCGAGGCGCTGCGCGCGGCCGCGGCGGCGCACGGGGAGCACGAGGCCCGCACGGGGCAGGCGGACGCGAACTGGCCCGAGTGGTACGCCGAGTACCTGATGCGGGTCGCGGCGGGCCAGCAGCCGCCGGAGTGACGACCCGCACACCCGGGTCTTCGCCGTGCCCGGGCCAGGGGCCCGGGCACGTACCGGGGGAGCGGCCCTGGGGTCACGGCCAGTGACCGCCCCTGGCGCCTTGACCCCGGCCCGGGCGGGAGTCTCGGAGAGCGGGGGACGACCCCCGCAGCTCCGCAGCTCCACGCAGCCTCCCGAAGGGAACGGCCATGCCCGTCATCCGCTTTCATCTCGACTCCACGCTCAGCGCCTCGGACGTCCTCGACGTGCTGACCGACTTCACGCCCGCACGACCGGAGGCGTGGCCGACCATCGACGCCGAGCACTTCGAGGTCCACGGCCTCGGCGCGGACTGGGCCGACGTCACGGAGGGCACCGCGTCCGCGTGGGAGCACGCGCGGTACGAGTGGGACGCCGACGCCGGCCGCGTCGTCATCACGACGCTCGACTCGAAGGTCTTCGGGCCGGGCGGCGGCTGGGTCTTCCAGGTCACGCCCACCGGGTCCGGCTCCCGGGTCGACGTCGAGCTCACGCGGCACCCGGCGACCCTCAAGGGCAAGGTCCTCGCCGCGCTGCTGCCGCTCGTGGCACCGCGCTCGCTCCGCACGTCCTTCAGCGGGCCCCTGCACGCGGCCGCCTGACCCCCTCCACCTCCGGCGGCCCGCCGCCGACCCCGAAAGGAACGGACCATGTCCGAGAACCCGTCCGAGAAGAGCCTCACCCCGCAGCGCGTCTGGCTCGTCACCGGGAGCTCCCGCGGCTTCGGCCGCGCCATCGTCGAGGCCGTGCTCGAGCACGGCGACGCCGTCGTCGCGACGGCCCGCCGCGTGGACGACCTCGCACCGCTGGCCGAGCGCTTCGGCGACGACCGGCTCCTGCTCGCCCCGCTGGACGTCACGGACGCCGAGGCGGCGCGGGCGACCGTCGCCGCCGCGGTGGAGCGCTTCGGCCGGCTCGACGTCGTCGTGAACAACGCCGGCTACGCCGACAGCGCCTCGATCGAGGAGATGCCCGACGACGCCCTCCGGCGCCAGATCGACACCAACCTGTACGGCGTCATCCACGTCACGCGGGCGGCCCTGCCCGTCCTGCGCCGACAGCGCTCGGGGCTGTTCCTCCAGTTCTCCTCGATCGGCGGCCGCGTGGGTGGGTCGCCGGGGCTCGGGGCGTACCAGGCGGCCAAGTTCGGCGTGGAGGGGTTCTCCGAGGTGCTCGCCGCCGAGGTGGCGCCGTTCGGCGTGCGCGTCGTGATCGTCGAGCCGGGCGCGTTCCGCACGGACTGGCAGGGCGGCTCGATGCGCCGGTACCCGGCGGGCGCCGACTACGCGACGACGGTCGGCGCGATCAACGACCTGCGGGCCGAGACCGACGGCACCCAGGCCGGCGACCCGGCGCGGGCCGCCCGGCTGCTGGTGGACCTCGCCGCGAGTGCCGACCTCCCGCTCCGCCTGCCGCTCGGCTCGGACGCCGTCGCGCGCGCGCTCGAGGGCGACCGGCGCCGGATCGAGGAGACGGAGGCGTGGGCGGAGACGAGCCGCAGCACCGACTTCGCGCCGGCGCCCGCCGGGGCGGCCACGGGGGCGGATCGAT
>JADHZE010000045.1 GCA_026934365.1 Isoptericola sp. QY 916
CACGTGGTCGAGGTCCGCCATCGCCGACCGGCCGGCCTCCTCGATCGCGGCGAGCGACCGCCGGGCGGCGTCCGGGTCCGACTCCACCTGGCGCGCGGCGGCCGCCGCCTGGAGCGTGGTGACCGTCAGGGCGTGCCCCACGGAGTCGTGCAGCTCGCGGGCGAGGCGGCCGCGCTCTGCGAGCCGGTCCGCACGCGCCTCGAGCTCCGCGATCCGCGCCGTCTGGTCCGGGCCGAGCAGCGGCTCGGCCGACTGCCGCAGCAGGCGTCGCGCGAGCGCCGTGCCGTACGGGAGCGCGACGAGCGCGAGCAGGGCGAGCACCAGCCAGCCGACGGGGTTGCTGGCGAGCGCGGGTCCCCTCTGCACGAGGAACGCCCGGTCGACGCCGAACGCGGACAGCACCAGCTGCGTCGCGAGCGGCACCGCGACCAGCAGCCCCACGGTGACGAGCGCGCCGAGCACGAGGTGCAGCGCGAACCAGGCGGCACCCCGCCAGCGCGTCGCGACGGTGGGCGCCCCGACCGGGTCGGGCAGGGTGCGCGCGTCGACGTCGAGGAACGTCCGCACGGCGGCGATCTCGAGCGCCCGCACGGGCGCGAGGAAGGGCGGCGAGCCGACGATGACCGCGGTGACCAGCGCCAGCACGCCGACGGCGACCCGCGGCGTCGCCGGGTCGGCGAACATCTGCACGAACCCCGCGGCGAGCGCGAAGTACGCACCCGCCAGCACGCCGCCGATGACGAGGTACACGCCCGCCCGCACCGTGGACGCGCTGGTCAGCGGCGTGAGCGCCCAGCGCAGCGTGCGCCGTCCGCTCCCCGTCGTCGCCGTCATGCCCGCCAGTCTGCCCACCGGCCCTGCCCTGCGCCTCCCCCGGCCGGGGGAGGCACGACGCCCCTGCCACGCTCGCACGGCAGGCACGTCGAGGCCGGTGTCCCGTGCTCGTCGCTCAGCGGGTCGGTCCGTCGTGATCGTCCATCTGGACGATGACCCGCGGACGGCTGGGGCGCAGGATCCGGACGACTGCGACGACGCCGCGCCAACCGAGCATCGTCACGGCGAGGAACCCGAACGACACGATCTGGAACGTGGGGAACACGCCGCGCTCGGCCAGGACCCGAAGGACGACACCGACCGCCCAGGTGCATCCCCAGACCACGACGCCCGTCGGCCAGAGGCGCCACGGGGACCGCCAGGCGCGAGACGCGCACCATCCGACCGCCGCGGCGACGAGGAACGGCCATGTCGCCGACAGCGGGCCCACGGGATCTGCGCGGGGAGCAGGACCCGCGACGCCGACCACCGCGAGCCCCAGCACGCAGACGGCGTCGGCGAATGCTGCGAGTGCGATCGTCCCGGTGCGCGCACGGCGCACCGCCCGGCCTCCAGGCGGTCGTGCTGAGCGACGGCCGTCACCGTCGGGCGCGGAGCGCATCCTTCGACGGTACCGCGCGACGTCGCTACGGCTTGCGGGCGCTCACGATCATGTGGGTGCCGAGGAAGCGGCGACGCCAGGTGACGTCGTCGAACCCGAGGCGCCAGAGGATCGACGCGACCTGCTCGGGGGACATGAACCCGAGGGTGGTCTCCTCGAGGTAGGTGTACGACTTCTTGTCGCGGGCCACGAGCTGCCCGAGCAGCGGGATCACGACCTTCACCCCGAGCGCCACCGGGTACTTCAGCAGGCCGCGCGGCGGGCAGGTCTCCAGCAGCGCGAGACGGCCGCCGGGCCGGAGCACCCGCAGCTGCTCGGCGAGCACGCGCTCGGCGTCCTCGACGTTGCGCAGCAGGTAGCCGTGCGTGACGGCGTCGAACGACGCGTCGTCGTAGGGCAGGGCGTTGGCGTCGGCGAACTGCCAGGTCACGGCGTCGGCGCCGGGCTTGGCGCGGGCGCCCTCCAGCATCCCCTCGGAGAAGTCGACGCCGTGGATCGTCGCGCCGGGGTACTGGCGGGCCGCCTCGAGGGCGATGACGCCGGTGCCGGTCGCGATGTCGAGCAGCGAGCCGCCGGCGGGCAGCTGCGCCCGGCGTGCGACGTCGCGGCACCAGGCCGCGTGCCGCCCCAGCGTCATGAGGCGGTTCATCCGGTCGTAGTAGCCGGGGACCGTGTCGAAGAGGCGCTGCACCTCCTCGCCGTGCGGCGAGGGCGAGGTCACGCGGCGAGCTCCTGGCCGCTCATCTTGTGGATGGAGGACATCACGTGGTCGGTCAGCTCACGACGCACCTGCGCCGGGCGGGCACCGGCGGTGAGCTGGCGCGACGGGTCGATCGGGGCGCCGAAGTGCACCTGGATGCCGCGCGTCGGGCGGGGGAGCCGCTTGCCGACGGGCTGCACCTTGTCGGTGCCGCGCAGGGCCACGGGGACGACGGGCGCCGAGCCCGCGAGCGCCAGCCAGGCGACGCCCGTGTGCCCCTGGTGCAGCTTGCCGTCGCGGGAGCGGGTGCCCTCGGGGTAGATGCCGAAGGCGCCGCCGCGCTTGAGCACGACGAGCGCGTCGTCGAGCGACCGCTGCCCGGCGCGCGGGTCCTCGCGGTCGACCGGGATGTGACCCATCGTGGTGAAGAACCAGCGCGAGACCCGGCCCTTGAGGCCGCGGCCCGTCCAGTACTCCGCCTTGGCGATGAACGTGACGTGCCGGGGCACGACGAGCGGGATGATGATCGAGTCGATGAACGACAGGTGGTTGCTCGCGAGGATCACCGGGCCGCGCCGCGGGATGTTGTGCAGTCCTGTCACCTGGGGGCGCAGGAGCACGTACACCAGGAGCGACAGGACGAGGCGCAGGAACCGATAGGTCACCGCACCATTGTGCCCCCTGCTCCGTCGGCCCCCGCCGAGGCCACCCCGCGGGCGTGTGATCAGGGCGTTCGCGCCGCCTCGGCGGCGAGGAGCGACGCGGCGGCGCGGCGCGCCTCGCGCGCGACGTCGGCGTCGTGCGTGATGGCGGCGGTGGTCTGCGCGCCCTCGGCGAGCAGCACGACCTGCAGGGCGACGGCGTCGGGCAGGCCGGCCTCGCGCACGAGGCCCAGCACGTGCGCCCGGAAGGCCTCCTTGTGCCGGCGCACGGCCTCCGCGATGCGGGGCGACGTCGCGCCGAGCTCGCCGAACGAGTTGATGAACGCGCACCCCCGGAACCCGTCCTCCCGGAACCACGCGTCGAGGAAGTCGAAGACGCTGAGGATCCGGTCGCGCGGCGTGGCCGCGCCGGCGGCCGCGCGCGCCACGCCCTCCGTCCACTGCCTGGTCCGCAGCGCGAGGACGGCGACCACCAGGTCCTCCTTGGACTGGAAGAGCCCGTAGATCCGCTTGAGCGACACCCCGGCCTCGGCGCGCACGGCGTCCATGCCCACGGCCTGCACGCCGCGCGCGTAGAACAGCCGGTCGGCGGCCGCGACCACCGCGTCGCGCGCCGCCTTCTCGTCGACCATCGTTCACCCTCCCGTCGCCGCCCCTCCCCTTGCGGGGAGAACCATCGTTCTCTACTGTAGCGAACAGCGGGAGAACGATCGTTCTCCCCTCCTTCGGAAGGGGCACCACCATGGGCTACATCACCGTCGGGCAGGAGAACAGCACGGACGTCGAGCTCTACTACGAGGACCAGGGCTCCGGGCAGCCGGTCGTCCTCGTGCACGGGTACCCGCTCGACGGGCACAGCTGGGAGCTGCAGACCCGCGAGCTCCTCGCCGCCGGGTACCGCGTGATCACCTACGACCGCCGCGGGTTCGGCGCGTCCAGCAAGGTCGGCTCGGGGTACGACTACGACACGTTCGCGAAGGACCTCGACACCGTCCTGACGACGCTCGACCTGCGAGACGTCATCCTCGTCGGCTTCTCGATGGGCACCGGCGAGCTCGCCCGGTACGTGCGCAACCACGGCCACGAGCGAGTCGCCAAGCTCGCGTTCCTCGCCTCGCTCGAGCCGTTCCTCGTGCAGCGCGACGACAACCCCGAGGGCGTGCCGCAGTCCGTCTTCGACGGCATCGTCGACGCGGCCCGCGGTGACCGCTACGCCTGGTTCACCCAGTTCTACAAGGACTTCTACAACCTCGACGAGAACCTCGGCACGCGGATCTCCGAGGAGGTCGTGCGGGCGAACTGGAGCACCGCCGTGGGCTCGGCGCCCGTCGCCGCGTACGCCGTCGTCCCCACGTGGATCGAGGACTTCCGGCCCGACGTCGAGGCGGTCCGCGCCGCGGGCCTGCCCACGCTGATCCTGCACGGCACGAAGGACAACATCCTGCCGATCGACGCCTCGGGCCGGCGCTTCCACGCCGCCGTGCCCGACGCCGAGTACGTCGAGGTCGAGGGCGCGCCCCACGGCCTGCTGTGGACGCACGCGGACGAGGTCAAGGCGGCGCTGCTCGCGTTCGTCCAGCGCTGAGCACGACCCCGCGAGCGCTCAGCTCGCGGTGAGCAGGTAGTCGTCGGCGTCGTCGTCCCACGCGAGGGCGACGGCGCCGGCGGCCGCGGCGCCCTTCGCGAACTGCAGGAACCCGCGGTAGCCGAGCGCCTTCTCCGAGAAGTCGGGGCGGCGCTTGCGCACCTCGTTCTTCAGCCCGGACAGCGGCGCGCTCCCGCCGGCGTCGCGCACCACCTGGCGCAGCAGGTCGAACGCGCCCTCGGTGTCCTGCTGCGCGGGCAGCGCCACCTCCGGGTCGCCGGCCGACGGGCCGTCCGACAGCACGACGAAGTCGCGGTCGGCCAGGAAGCGCAGGAACTCGCCGAACGTGCGGAAGCCGTAGTCCGACTCGCTGAACGTGGGGTCCTTGCGCACCAGCGTGCGCTTGAGCATCGACGCCGTGACGGAGCCGCTGGTGGAGGCCTGCAGGTCGGCGAGCGTCTGCGCCACCCGGACCTCCATCGTCGCGTCCTCGCCCGCGGGCGCCGCGTCCTCCTGCTCGAGGTCCGTCTCGACCACGGACTCGACGGGCTCGGCCGCGGGCTCGACGGCGGCCTCGGCCGCGGGCGCCTTCTTGCGACGGCGGGTCCCCGACGTCGCGCCGGACGTCGCGGGCGCGGGCTCCTCGGCGGGAGCGGGGGTCTCCGCCGCCTCCGCCGGGGACTCGACCGGGGCGGGGGTCTTGGCCCGGCCCCCGCGGCCGCCGCCGGACCGGCCGGTCCCCTTGCCGCCGCGCCCGGACCGCTTGGGCGCGGACGTCTCGGACTCGTCGGGCACGTCGACACCCTCGAGCCGGTCGTAGAAGAGGAACTCGTCGCACGCGGGGGGCAGCAGGCGGGACGTGGAGTTCTCCACGCCGACGCCGATGACCTTCTTGTCGAGCTCGCGCAGCTTGTGGACGAGGGGGGAGAAGTCGGAGTCGCCCGTGCACATGACGAACGTGGTGATGTACTCGCGCTCGAACGCCATCTCGATCGCGTCGACCACCATCTTGATGTCGGCGGCGTTCTTGCGGGACGCGCCCATGCGCTGCGTCATCTCGATGAGCTCGACCTGGTGGCGGGTCAGCATCCGCCGGTCCTCGTCGAAGTACGACCAGTCCGCGTACGCGCGGCGCACCACGACACGGCCGCGCACCGCGAGGGCGTCCGCGATGGGCTTGAAGTCGAACTGCATGCCGCCCAGGTGGTCGCGGGCGCCGAGCGCCAGGTTCTCGTAGTCGAGGAAGACGGCGAGGCGCTCTTCGGTGTCCATGCACGTCAGGCTACGGCGTCGCGTGCTCCGCCGCGGGCCCAGGGCCGGGTACCACGCCGCCAGTCGCACCGTCCAGGTTCCGGGCGTTCGGTCACCCTTTCTTCACCCTCTATCCTGTGTCGGTCCCGACGACGCGACGCCTTGGAGGCTCACCTTGTCAGCAGATCCCGGAGCCACCACGGCGACGGACGACATCGTCCCCGACCCCGCGCTCCCCCCGACGGCCGTCCCGGCCGAGGACCTCAAGCCCCGCTGGACGCCCGCGAAGATCGCGCTCTGGGCGGCGATCGCGCTGCTCGGCGGGGTCGCCTGGGTGATGATCGCGCTGGTCCGGGGCGAGACGATCAACGCGATCTGGTTCGTCTTCGCGTCGGTGTGCACGTACCTCATCGGGTACCGCTTCTACTCGAAGGTCATCGAGCGGTACATCACCCGCCCCGACGACCGGCGCGCCACCCCCGCCGAGACGCAGGAGGACGGCAAGGATTTCGTCCCCACCGACCGCCGCGTGCTGTTCGGCCACCACTTCGCCGCCATCGCCGGCGCCGGCCCGCTGGTGGGCCCGGTCCTCGCCGCGCAGATGGGGTACCTGCCCGGCACCATCTGGATCATCGTCGGCGTGGTGCTCGCGGGCGCCGTGCAGGACTACACGGTGCTGTTCTTCTCCATGCGCCGCGGCGGCCGCACCATCGGCCAGATGGCGCGCGAGGAGCTCGGGCGGATCGGCGGCGTCGCCGCGATCGTCGCGTCCCTGCTCATCATGATCATCATCGTGGCGATCCTCGCCCTCGTGGTCGTCAACGCCCTCGGCGAGAGCCCGTGGGGCGTGTTCAGCGTCTCGATGACCATCCCGATCGCGCTGTTCATGGGCGTCTACCTGCGGTTCCTGCGCCCGGGCAAGATCACCGAGGTCTCCCTCATCGGCTTCGTCCTGCTGCTCGCCGCGATCATCGGCGGCGGCATGGTCGCCGACACGGCGTGGGGCGCCGACGTGTTCACCCTCGACCGCACCACGATCGCCGTCGGCGTCATCGTCTACGGCTTCGTGGCCGCCGTCCTGCCGGTGTGGCTCCTGCTCGCCCCGCGCGACTACCTGTCCACCTTCATGAAGGTGGGCGTCATCGTGGTGCTCGCCGGCGCCGTCGTCATCGTGCGGCCGGAGATCAACGTGCCCGCGATCAGCGAGTTCGCGAGCGGCGAGACCGGCCCGGTGGTGTCCGGCAACCTCTGGCCGTTCCTCTTCGTCACGATCGCGTGCGGCGCACTGTCCGGGTTCCACGCGCTCATCTCGTCGGGCACGACGCCGAAGCTCGTGGAGAAGGAGCGCCAGACGCGCTTCATCGGCTACGGCGGCATGCTCATGGAGTCGTTCGTCGCGATCATGGCGCTGGTCGCCGCGATCTCGATCGACCGGGGCGTGTACTTCGCGATGAACTCGTCGGCCGCGGCCACGGGCGGCACCATCGAGGGCGCGGTCGCGTTCGTGAACTCGCTCGGCCTCGCCGGCGTCAACCTCACGCCCGACACCCTGAGCACCCTGGCCAGCCAGGTGGGAGAGCCGTCGATCGTGTCCCGCACCGGCGGCGCGCCGACGCTCGCGCTCGGCCTGGCGACGATCATGCACCAGCTCGTCGGCGGCACCGCGATGATGGGCTTCTGGTACCACTTCGCGATCATGTTCGAGGCGCTGTTCATCCTCACCGCCGTCGACGCCGGCACCCGCGTGGCCCGCTTCATGCTGCAGGACACCATCGGCAACGTGGCCCCCCGGTTCAAGGACGTGAGCTGGCGACCAGGGGTGTGGGTCTGCACCGCGATCATGGTCGCGGGCTGGGGCACGATCCTCTACCTGGGCGTCACCGACCCGCTCGGCGGCATCAACACGTTCTTCCCGCTGTTCGGCATCGCGAACCAGCTGCTCGCGGCGATCGCCCTCGCCGTCGTGCTCGCCATCGTCGCCAAGCGCGGCCGCGCCTACTGGGCGTGGCTGTGGATCGTTGCCGTGCCGCTCGCCTTCACGGCGCTCATCACCATCTGGGCGTCGTTCGAGAAGATCTTCTCGGACGTGCCCCAGGTCGGGTACTGGGCGCAGCACCGGGCGTTCCAGGACGCGCTCGCCGCCGGCGAGACCTCGTTCGGCACCGCCCCCGACGTCGCGGCGATGGAGGCCGTGGTCCGCAACACCTTCGTGCAGGGCACCCTGTCGATCGTGTTCGTGGTGCTGTCGATCATCGTGATCCTCGCGGCGGTGGTCGTGACGATCAAGGCGTTCCGCGACGGCGGCGGCGAGAACCACGAGGACGCGCCCGTCGCGTCCCGGCGGTTCGCCCCGGCGAACCTCTTCGCGACGGCCGAGGAGAAGCGGATCGAGAAGGAGTGGGCCGACGCCGGCCTGCGGGAGACCAGCGGTGCCGGGCACCACTGACGCCCGCACCGTCGGCGCCACCGCGCGCGACGCCGCCCGGGCACTGGCCCGGGCGGCGTCGGCGGGGTGGACGAACCTGCGCTGGTACGTGCGGCAGGTGATGGGCGACGACGCCTACCGCACGTACGTGACGCACGAGCGGTCGGCCCACCCGGACCGCGAGCCGATGGGCGAGCGGGAGTTCTGGCGCGAGCACTACGCGGAGCAGGACCGCAACCCCGGGTCGCGCTGCTGCTGAGCAGGCACGACGGGGAGTTCTCCCCGTGGTGCATCAGACGTGACGCTGGTTACTCTCTTGCGGGCGAAGGGGGTGAGGGCCGGTGGCGGATCTCCGGGTGGACCTTGATGCGGTGACGGAGCTGGGGTCGAGCCTGACCACGGTGGCGGACGAGTTCGAGAACGCGACGACGCGGTCGGACCGGATCGCGGACGCGGTCGGGCACGACGGCCTGGCGGGCACGGTGCGCGACTTCGCGAGCTCGTGGGACGACACGCGGGAGAAGATGACCGAGAACCTCCGGCTGCTGGCGGACGCGTCGGTGCAGGTGGCGCAGGCGTTCACCGACATCGACTCCGACCTCGCCGACGGCATCAGCGGCGACGGCACCCCCGCCCCGGCACGGACCGGCGGACCGGTGTGAGGCCGGCGGACTGGTCCCCGGTGGGTCTGGACTCGGACCCGACGCCGGGGGATCCGGTGCTGGTGCTCACGGGCGGGCAGGACTATCTGGAGGTCGCGGGCTCGATCGACGACGCGGCGGGCGCGATGTCCCGCCTGGACGTGGCGGGCACGATCTCCCAGGCGGTCGACGCGCTGATGGAGACCAAGGAGGACACGGTCTCGCAGATCCGGCGCGCGCACTCGCGGTATCAGGCCACCGGGGAGGCGCTGGTCGACTACGCGAGCGCCCTCGAGCGGGTGCAGACGGAGACGCTGCACGCACTGGAGCGGGCGCGGCAGGCGCGGGATGCGGCGGACTCCGCGGCCGGGACCCGGGACCGGTACCAGGACCTGGCGGACTCTGCGACCGACGCGGAGACCAAGCGGGAGTATCAGCAGCAGGCGGACAGCGCGGGCGGGAACGCGGACGACGCGAACGCTCAGGCCGCCTCGGCGCGCTCGGACATCGAGTCGGCGGTGGCCGACCGGGACCGGGCGGCGAACGACGCGGTCTCCCGCATCGAGGACATCACCGGCGGTGATGACCTGAACGACTCGTGGTGGGACGACTGGGGATCGAAGGTGGTGGCCGCGATCGCGGACATCGCGGACATGGTCTCCACGATCGCGGGCCTGCTGGCGGTCGTGGTCGCGTTCATCCCGATCGTGGGCACCGCACTGGCGGGGGTGCTGATCGTGGTGGCCGCGGTCGCGGCGATCGTGTCGGCGTTGGCGAACATCACCCTGGCCGCCACGGGAGAACGGTCCTGGGCCGAGGCGGGGATCGCGATCGCGGGCGCGGCGCTGTCGGTGATCGGTCTGGGCGGTGCGGCGAAGGCCGCCACGGGCCTGTCGAAGGCGGCGTTCAAGCAGGGCGCCAAGCAGGGTGCGAAGAAGGCCTGGTGCAAGGTCGGGTTCGGCACCTGCTTCACCGCCGGGACCCTGGTGCGCACGGTCGACGGCGATGTCCCCATCGAGGACCTCACGCCCGGGGACAAGGTCTGGGCCCACAACGTGCAGACCGGGGCCGACGAGCTGCAGCTCGTCATCGAGACGTTCATGCGCACCACGACCACGCTGTATCACCTGACCATCGGCGGGTCCGTGGTCACGACCACGGACGAGCACCCCTTCATGGTCGCCCACATGGGCTGGATCCTCGCCCGGGACCTGCAGCCCGGCGACATCCTCGTGACCCCCGACACCGGCGACGGCACGGGCACCGGCACGGTCACCCTGGACCGGATCGACGTCGAGCAGCGCCCCGAGGACGACCCGGTCACGGTCTACAACGTCCACGTCGAGACCCACCACACCTACTACGTCCTCGCGGGCGACCTGCCCGTCCTGGTCCACAACGCCGCGGGGCACGGCAAGGCGGCCAACTCGGTGGGTCTCGCGCGCGAGGAGCGCGTCGCCAAGATCGTCGGTGGCAAGGTCGCCAAGGGCCCCGATGGACAGGACATCAAGATCAAGGTCGACGGTGTCGGCTCGACCGGGCTCGACGTCATTGGGCCCAACGGTGAGTACATCTTCGTCGGGGGCCCTGCCAAGGCGAAGGACCCAGCCAAGTTCGGCCACGCACTGAATGTGAGCAAGGCTGCGGCGGACCGGGACGGCGTCCGCGCCATGTACTACCTCGAAGACGGCACTCCCACGAGCGCGATCGATCAGGCGGGTCGAAAGCTGGGCGTCGACAACGTGTTCACGTTCCCCAAGGAGTAGCAGATGTCAGACGGTTTCCTCACGCTCTACGTCTCCGCCGTCCGCGGCACGTGGATCACCGACTGGGTCACGGGGACGGGCGCTCGACTGACGGCACCGGGCACCGACGGGTTGGTCGCCGTGCTCGACCTGGATGGCGACCGTCACCTCGTCGACCGTGACCAGCTCTCCGGGCTTCTCGCCGACAACGCCGACCGGACCTTCCAGACATGGTTGTCCGGGTCCGACGACATGATCGTCACGGTCCGACGACACCGGTACGGCGACGACGGGAGCCGGGGTTTCGTCGGCGTGACCTGCTACCTGGACGGACTGGATCCCGACGACGTCGACGCGGTCTCACGTGCGGCGCAGGAGGTGATCGAGACGTCCACCGCCGACGCCCTGGGTCTCGTCGTCGACCGCCGGGGCACGACGGCCGACGTCGACTGGGACTCGTTCGTGGCGTCACCCGGCGTCGTCCCGGCCGTACCGGACCTGCTGATCCTCGCCAGCCCGCAGGCCGCATCCGCAGCGACCCACGAAGGCCGGTGGAGGCCGGACACACCGGTCGTCGGGTTCAGCACCTGGGAGAGCACGGCCGCCGGGTGACGGGCGACGGAGCGTCCAGCGTCACGACGACAGGCATCGACTTCCGGAGGAGCAATCCGTGAAGGGCGCAGTCATCGTGTCCACCGGGCTGCGCCTGTGACTCACCGACGTCTTCTTCATCACCGCGGTCGACGGGCGAATCGGACGTAGCCGAGCTGACACACCTGGACGTCACGTACCTCCATGACTGTGCCCTCATGACGTTCTCCACGGAACCGATCAGCGAATGGCCCGGGCGTGGGAGTGTGTTCTTCGGGGTGTCGTGGTCGGGAGACGTCGGCGCCGGCGGGGTTTGCTGGGGAAGCATCGAGCACCGCCGGCCGGCCATCGGCTGAACACAGCCCCGCGACGAATGTCGTCATCCAGTACCTGCGAGACACCGAAAGGCATCCTCCTCATGAGCGCGTCGCCAGAAGACCGGGCCTCGGGACCGAGCCGCCCGGACCCGGCCGACAGGTCCCGCCCCGCCTCCGGCTCCGCCGTCCTCGCCGCCGCTCTCCTGACCGACGACCGCGACACCGTCGGTCGCGCACTGCGGGACGGCGTGGCGGTGGTGCCGCACCTCGAGCGGGAGGACGGGACGCCGCAGGTGCGGGTCTTTCACGCACCCGTCGGCTCGGCGAAGCCGTACGACGTGTGTCTCTTCTCCTCCCCCGAGGCTCTCGAGACGTTCCTCGGGGACGACCCGGGACGCGAGTTCAGCCTGCGTCGTCGCGACTCGCTCGCCCCGTTCCTCACGCGCCACGGCGCGGTGCTCGAGCGGGTCGTGGTCGACCCTGCCGGGCCGCACCCGATGGTCCTCGGCGTCGCCGAGACTCTGGCCGCCCTGGACCTCGACCCCGACGACGATCCGACGGGTATGTCCGACGACTCCGGGGCGGGCATCAGCATCGAGGGCCTGCACGCCATGGCCAGCGTGGACGAGCCCGGAGGGTCACGCGGCATCGGCATCGAGCTCAACCTGCCCGACCACTGGGCCCTGATCGACCTGGAGGACGAGGCGCAGCGCGACCTACAGATCCGCGCGATCGTCAAGCAGCAGGGTGCGGGGCTCGGTGACCGCGGGGCAGGGCTGCGGCGCGACCTGCGGGAGCAGCTCACCGCGGTCGCCGCGAAGGCCGCGGCCGCGGGCGGGCAGGTGATGGCCTACCTGGTGCTGCCCGGCAAGGACGCCGCCCTCGCGCTCAACCTCACGCTGTACTGGCACGACCTCGGCCCCGAGGCCGGCGAGGTCACGCACCTGCAACGCATCCACGACCGCCTCCACCCCCGGCTCGGACCCGACGACGAGCTCACTGTCACCGACACCCTCTCGGGGCCGTTCCTGCGCCACGTCCGCGTCGGCCGGGGTGCGGCCGAGCTCGGCGGCCAGGACGTCTCCCTGCTCCTGGTCGACTACTGGGCGCCGGCTCCCGGCGCACGGTCCGTCGCCCGACTCGCGTTCTCCACCCCGCACGTCGAGATCCGCGACGCGATCCTCGGCCTCACCGACAAGGTCCTGTTCGCCACCGAATGGCTCATGAGCGCGCCCGGCGACGTCACGGACCCGACCGACGCCGACGCCGCACCGGTGCTCCCCTGATCTCGGCCCGGGGCACGAGGACCTCGGTACCGTGTTCCGCTACTGCCTGAGGAGGAGACGTGCGCGCGATCGTGTTCGAGACCCACGGCGGCCCCGAGGTGCTGCACCTCGCCGACGTCCCCGACCCGCTGGCCGGGCCCGGCCAGGTGCGCGTGCGTGTCGAGGCGGCCGCCGTCAACGGCTGGGACGTGAAGTCGCGTGCCGGGGCGACCGGCGGCCCGGCGCCGACGTCGGCCGTCGTGCCCGGGCTGGAGGTGGCGGGAGTCGTCGACCAGGTCGGGGACGGCGTGGCCGGCGTCGCGCCCGGCGACCGCGTGGTCGGGTTCGCCGTCGGCGGCGGGTACGCGGAGCTCGCCCTCACGTCGGTCTTCGCGCGCGTGCCCGACGGGCTCGCCGCGACCGACGCCGTCACCGTCCCCGTCGCGGCCGAGACCGCGACCCGCGTGCTGCGCCTCCTCGACGTCCGGCCGGGCGAGACGCTGCTCGTGCACGGCGCCTCGGGGTCGGTGGGCGAGCTGGCCGTCCAGCTCGCCGTGCGTCGCGGCGCCCGCGTGATCGGCACGGCGTCGCCGCGGAACCAGGAGCGCGTCGCCGCCCTCGGCGCGACGCCCACCACCTACGGCGCGGGGCTCGTGGAGCGGGTCCGCGCCCTCGCCCCCGACGGCGTGGACGCCGTCCTCGACACCACCGGCGCGGGCGTGCTGCCCGACTCGATCGCCCTGCGCGGCGGCACCGAGCGCATCGTCACCATCGCCGACGACGCCGCGGCGGACCTCGGCGTCGAGGCCAGCTGGCGGTCCGAGCGCGACGCCGGCGAGCTCGCCGAGGCCGTCGACGCCCTGGCCCGCGGCGACCTCGTGACCACCGTCGGCGCGGTGCTGCCGCTGGCCGACGCGCCGAGCGCCCACGCGCTCGTCGAGACGGGCCGCGCGGGCGGCAAGGTCGTGCTGGTGCCCTGAGCAGGGCGTTCCCGCCCGATCTGCATCGGCGATCGTCTCACCAGGCGGTCTCATCCTCGCCCGTATCGCGGATGCTGCGTACGATCGCGTGACAAGCCATCCAGAGCGGCCGAGAGTCCTGGCTCGACGACGCCGCAGCAACCCGTTCTCCGACGGAAGCCTCCCGAGGACGAAGGTGCTCACGCCAGGATCGATGGAGTGACGCATGGTCGCAGAGGCATCCCTTTCGCCCACCCCGGCAGCTCAGCCGGCGTTGCCGGCACGCCCGACGGTCTCGTTCGAGCTCATGCCGCCGCGCCGGCCGGACGCCGCCCCCAAGTTCTGGGAGACGGCGCGCCGGCTCGTGGCCGCACGACCGGACTTCGTGTCCGTGACGTACGGCGCCGGCGGCGGTGACCGGGCGACCGCACGCCAGGTCGTGTCCACCCTGCTCGCGGGCACGCCCGTCCTGCCCGTGGCCCACCTGACCTGCGTGGGCGCGCACCGCGAGGACGTCTCCGCCGTCATCGACGACTTCCTCGACGCCGGCACCCGCGCGTTCCTCGCCCTGCGGGGCGACCCGCCGAAGGACCAGCCGGACTGGGAGCCGCCCGCCGACGGCGTCGCGTCCTCGATCGAGCTCGTGCACCTGCTGCGCGAGGTCGAGGCGCGACGGTGCGCGACCGACCCCGGGGCCGCGCTGCGCGGCGCCGCGCGCCCGATGACGATCGCCGTCGCGACGTTCGTCGACGGCAACGTGCAGGCCGGCACCACCCGGGCCCAGGAGGTCCGGCGCCTCAAGGAGAAGCAGGACGCGGGGGCGAGCTTCGCCATCACGCAGCTGTTCTACGAGGCCGACTCCTACACCGACTTCGTCGCCGAGGCCCGCGCGGCCGGGGTGACGATCCCGATCCTCGCCGGGCAGCTGCCCACGACCGAGCCGCGCCGGCTCCGTCGCGTCGAGGAGCTCACCGGCGTCCGCGCGCCCCGGCACCTGCTGGACGCGCTCGACGCCCTGCCGGACCCGGAGGCCCAGCACGCCTACGGGACCGCGCGTGCCGTGGAGCTCGCCCAGCGCGTGCTCGACGCGGGCGCACCCGGCATCCACGTGTACACGTTCAACAAGTACCGTCCCGCTCTGGACCTGCTCGAGGGTGTCCACCTCGGCGGACCGGCGCCGGCCGACGCCACGTCGGACGGCGCGGACCTGGCCAGAAGGCCGTGGGTACCGAGCATCCCGACCCAGGCTCCCGCCGTCTGACGCGCGGAGCCCGAACTCTGGAGTGCTCATGTCCACCACATCGACACGCCCCACCCCCGCCACGGCATTTCCCGGTGGCACGATCCTCGGCTACCCGCGCATCGGGCGCCGCCGCGAGCTCAAGAAGGCCGTCGAGTCGTTCTGGGCCGGGCGCACCGACGCCGTCGACCTGGAGGTCGCGGCCGGCGCGCTGCGCCGCGAGACGGCCCGCCGCCTCGTCGACCTCGGCCTCAACCCCGACGACGGCTCCGTGCCCGGCGCGTTCTCCTACTACGACCAGGTGCTCGACGTCGTCGCGCTGCTGGGCGCCGTCCCCGAGCGGTTCCGCGACCTGCTCGACGACGAGGACGGCTCGCTCGAGCTCGACGGCTACTTCACCGTGGCCCGCGGCCGCGGCGAGGACGCCCCGCTCGAGATGACCAAGTGGTTCGACACCAACTACCACTACCTCGTGCCGGAGATCAGCGAGACGACGCCGGTCTCGTTCGCCGACCACCGCATCGTGCGCGAGTACGCCGAGGCCAAGGAGGCCGGCGTCACGACGCGCCCGGTGCTCGTGGGCCCGGTGACGTTCCTCGCGCTGTCGAAGGCGGCCGACGAGGCGGGCGAGGGCTTCCACCCGCTCGACCGGCTCGACGACGTCGTCGCCGCGTACGCCGACCTGCTCCGCGCGCTGGCCGCCGTCGGCGTGCCGTGGGTGCAGCTCGACGAGCCCGCGCTCGTCACGGACTCCCTCGACGTGCCCGCGGAGCGCCTGCACGCGGCGATCGCCTCGGCGTACCGCACCCTGGCGACCGACCTCGCGACGGCCACCGACGACACCGCCTCCGAGGACTCGGCGGGCGTGCGGCCCGCGATCCTGTTGACGGCGCCGTTCGGCGGGCTCGGCGACGACGGACTCGCCGTGCTCGCGAGCACCGACGTCGACGCGATCGCGATCGACCTGGTCAAGGGCGCCCTGCCCGCCGGCCCGGTCCCGGGTCTCGAGGACAAGACCCTCGTCGCCGGCGTGGTCGACGGGCACAACGTCTGGCGGGCCGACCTGGCCGCCAAGCTCGACGTCGTCGAGTCGCTGCGGGGCCTCGGCGCCGGGGCCCTCGCCGTCGGCACGTCGACGTCGCTGCTGCACGTGCCGCACGACGTCGAGGACGAGGTCTTCGACCAGCAGGCGGCGGGCACCACGCTCGACCCGCGCCTGCGCGACTGGCTCGCGTTCGCCGACCAGAAGGTGGGCGAGGTCGCGACCCTGGCCCGTGCCCTCGCCGACGGGCGGGAGTCCGTCGCGGACGCGCTCGCCGCGTCGTCCGCGGCCGTGGCCTCGCGCGCGACGGCGGAGGGCGTCGTCGTGCCCGCGGTGCGCGACCGGGCCGCGGCGCTCACCGACGCCGACTTCGCCCGTGGCCCGTACACGGAGCGCGCTGCCGCGCAGGCCGCGCGGCTCGACCTGCCCCCGCTGCCCACGACGACGATCGGCTCGTTCCCGCAGACCCCGGAGATCCGCAAGGCCCGCGCCGCGTGGACGAAGGGCGAGCTGTCCGACGCCGACTACTCCGCCGCGATGCGGGAGGAGATCGGGCGCGTCGTGACGCTGCAGGAGGAGCTGGGCCTCGACGTGCTGGTGCACGGCGAGCCCGAGCGCAACGACATGGTGCAGTACTTCGCCGAGCAGCTCGACGGCTTCGCGGTGACGGCGAACGGCTGGGTGCAGTCGTACGGGTCGCGCTGCGTGCGCCCGCCGATCCTCTGGGGCGACGTGCAGCGCCCGGCGCCGATCACGGTCGAGTGGTCCGCGTACACGGCGTCGCTCACCGCGAAGCCGGTCAAGGGCATGCTCACGGGCCCGGTGACGATCCTCGCGTGGTCGTTCGTCCGCGACGACCAGCCGCTCGGCGACACCGCCAACCAGGTGGGCCTCGCCCTGCGCGACGAGATCGCGGACCTCGAGGCGGCGGGCATCGGCATCGTGCAGGTGGACGAGCCCGCCCTGCGCGAGCTGCTGCCGCTGCGCCGGGCCGACCAGCCCGCCTACCTCGACTGGTCGGTCGGGTCGTTCCGGCTCGCGACGTCGGGCGTCGCGCCGGCCACGCAGGTGCACACCCACCTGTGCTACTCGGAGTTCGGCGAGGTCATCGGCGCGATCGACGGCCTCGACGCCGACGTGACGTCGGTCGAGGCGGCCCGCTCCCGGATGGAGATCGTGCCGGAGCTCGCCGACGCCGGGTACTCCCGCGGCATCGGGCCGGGCGTCTACGACATCCACTCCCCGCGCGTGCCGTCGTCCGACGAGGTCACCGAGCTGCTGACGCTCGCCGTCAAGGCGATCGACCCGGCGCTCGTGTGGGTCAACCCGGACTGCGGGCTCAAGACCCGCCGGTACGCGGAGGTCGAGCCGGCGCTCGCCCACCTGGTCGCCGCCGCCCGCGAGGTCCGCGCGACCCTCTGACCGGTGCCGTCGCCCGGGTGACGCAATAGACGTCGACCCGGGCGACGGTCCCGTGCCACCATGGAAGGGCCGGTCGTGCCCTCGGGGCGCGAGCGGACCACGACTTTTCCCACGAGCGAGGAGACAGCGATGCCGGGCGTCGCAGGGAGCGGGGTGGGCCACCAGGCCTGCTCGGGCAGTCCCGCCTGCCCCGGCACCGCCTCCGTCTGAGCCCCGTCGGGGCCGGCAGGTGAGGCGGTGCGGGGCTTCGCCCTGCCCACCCCCGCTCACCTGAAAGCCGATCCCCATGACTCCGCTCACCGAGCAGCAGCTCCGCGCCTCCCTCGTCAACGCCACCCGCAGCGAGCGGCAGCGCATGATCGTCCCCGACCTCGCCGAGGTCGACTGGGACCGCCTCGACTACCTGGGCTGGCGCGACCGCAAGCAGCCCCTGTCCGCGTACGTCGTCATGACGCTCGACGACGAGCCGGGCGCCGAGCCAGTCGGCGTCCTCCTGCGCGCCACCGAGCGCACCGGCCCGCGCCGCGCCGCCATGTGCGCGTGGTGCGAGGACGTCGTCGAGACCCGCGACGTCCAGCTCTTCGTCGCGAAGCGCGGCGGTGCCGCCGGCCGCAAGGGCGACACCATCGGCACGCTCGTCTGCGGCGACTTCCGCTGCTCCCGCAACGTGCGGCGTCGTCCCACCCTCGCCGAGGCGGGGCGCGACGACCCCGGCGTCCGCGAGGCGATCGTCGAGCGGCGCGTCGCCGCCCTGCGCGAGCACACCCGCAAGTTCCTGGACGAGGTGCGCCGCACCGCCTGACCGGCGCGGGCTCCGGCGTTCGCCGAGGGCGATCACCGTGGATCTGGCACTCTCCCATCGAGAGTGCTAAATCTTCTGGTGTAGCCACGGCGGCGCCGGAGGGGCCGGCCCGCCGTTTCGCGACAGGGGCCGCCAGCGCGGCCTCATGACGAGGAGGTGATGCGCGATGGCTACCTACCGGGACCCGTTCCAGGAGATGGACCGACTGTTCGGCTCGCTCGCCCTGAACGGCCGGAGCGCTCCGGGCATGCCGATGGACCTGTTCCGCGAGGGCGACCACTACGTCCTTGCGGTCGACCTGCCCGGGATCGACCCCGGCAGCATCGACGTCTCGTGCGAGGACCGGACACTGACGATCCGGGCCGAGCGCACGCCACGCTCCGCCGAGGGGCAGTGGCTGCTGCGCGAGCGCACCACCGGCACCGTCGCCCGGCAGCTCACGCTCGGCCGCGGGCTGGCGCTGGACCAGATCTCGGCGTCCTACGCCGACGGCGTGCTCACGCTGACCATCCCCGTCGCGGAGGACGCCAAGCCGCGCCGCATCGAGGTGACCCACTCCGCCGCCCCCACGGCGATCGAGGCCGGCTCCTGACCGCACGCCGCGGGCCCGGCGCGCCGGGCCCGCGGCACGTCAGCGGTAGAAGCCCTCGCGGAGGTTGATGCCGTGCTCGACCCACGCCTTGAGCGCGGCGAGCATGCCGGTCCAGCCCTCGCAGTTGCCGAACGCGTTCTTCGCGCCGCCGGCCGTGAGGGCCCAGGACGACTCGGTGATGGTGACGAGGGTGCGGGTGTCGTCGTCGAGCGGCTCGAGCTCGAACGTGGTCGTGGTCGACGCCGACCCGTCGGCGGTGTCCGCGCCCTCCCACCGGATGACGATGCGCCGCGGCGGGTCGGCCTCGACGACGGTGACGGGGAACCGGCCGGGGAAGTCCGCGAAGTCCCAGGACACGTCGGCCCCGGGCTCCAGGCGCCCGCGGGCGCCGCCGGTCGTGAAGTACCGGGACAGCTGTGCGGGGTCCGCGATGGCCTCGTAGACGTCGCGGCTCGGGCGCGAGACGCGGCCCGAGACCGTGAAGGTGAGCTCGGAGAGTGCCTGCTTCTCGTTCATGTTGTATTTTTATCACATGAACTCCTCGGCGCCCAGGGACGACGACGACCCCGCCGACGACGACGCCGTGTTCAAGGCCCTCGCGGCGCCGGTGCGCCGGCGCATGCTGGACGCGCTCAAGGAGTCCACCCGCACCACCGGCGAGCTGTGCGCGCTGTTCCCCCAGCTCGACCGCACCACCGTGCTGCAGCACCTGCGCGTGCTCGAGCGGGCCGAGCTCGTCACCGGCCGGAAGGTCGGTCGCGAGCGCCACCTCGCGCTCGCGCCGCTGCCCATCAAGCGCCTCCACGACCGGTGGATCGGCGAGTACGCGCGCGCCGCCGTCGACCTGCTCGGGCGGCTGGACGACGACGCCTGACCGGCGCGTGGCCCCTGCCTGCTCGCGTCAGGTCGCGGCGGGCAGCACCAGCGTCGCGGCGCTGACGACGCCCACGACGGCCGCGGCGACCGCCCGGCCGCCTCACGGACCACGCTCCCCCGCCACCACGTGGCCGCCAGCTCGCGCATCCGGGCAACGGCCTCGCGGCGGCGGTCGCGCGGGACGCGGGGCCGGAGCCAGCCGGAGCCCTCGGCGAGCGTGAGGAGCGCGGCGGTGCGGTCGCCGGGCGCGGCGCCGTCGAGCAGGACGCCGTGCACGCGACGACGCAGGGCGGCGACGGCCGGCCCGTCCACCGTGCGCCACCGGGTGCTCCGGAGCACGCCCCAGACGGCCCGGTCCTCGCGCCGGAGCAGGCCATGGGCGACGAGCCCGTCGAGCAGCGGCCGCTCGACGCGGCGCGCCAGCACGTCGACGAGCTCCGTCGCGCGCCGGGGAACCGACGCCGCGAGGTCGAGGACGTCGTCGAGCTCCCGGCGCCCGGTCGGCGCGCGGTCGAGGACCACGACCGGTCCCTCGTCGCCGGCCGTCGGGGGCAGTGCGACCCGGCCCGCGATCACCAGCTCGACGAGCAGCGCGCCGGCGAGCCGGTAGGGGGCGTCGTCGAACACGGACGGCCCGGTGCGCAGGTCGTCGTGGGCCAGGAGCAGCAGCTCTTCGGCGATGAGCACGTGGTCGGACCTCCCGTGAAGCGCCTGGTCGTGGCCTCGTTGCCTACCAGTGCGCCGACTCTGCCACACCCGACCGCGCCTGCGGCACCCCCCACGGGTTACCGTCCTGCAACGGCGCGGGCAGCGCGTCCTGCGGGGCGTCCTGGAACGTGACGCCGCGCAGGAACCGGCCGATGGCGGCCGTGCCCACGGACGTCGCGTCGCTCGTCGTGGCCGGCCACGGGCCGCCGTGCTGCATCGCCGGCGTGACGGCGACGCCGGTGGGCCACCCGTCGACGAGCACGCGCCCCGCGTGCCGGCCCAGGGTGGCCAGCAGCCCGGCCACCTCGGCCCCCTCGTCCGGCCCGCGGTGCACGGTCGCGGTGAGCTCGCCGGGGAAGAGCTCGGCCACGACCGCCCCCAGGTCCGTGCCCTCGGGGTAGGTGACGAGCACGCCGAACGGCCCGAACACCTCCTCGAGCACCGTGTCGCGGTGCTCGCGCAGGGTGGCGAGGTCTGTCTCGACGAGGGTGGGCGTCGCGCGGACGACGCCGTTCTCCCCGGCGTCGGCGACGCCCTCGGCCAGCACCGTGACGCCGGGGGTGCCGAGGACGGCGGAGCGCCCCGCGACGTACCCGGCGCCGACGCGCGCGTTGAGCAGCGCGTGCGCGGGCACCGCGGCGGCCGCCTCGGCGACGACGTCCCCGAGGTCGTGCCCCTCGGGGACGAGCAGGAAGCCGGGCTTGGTGCACAGCTGGCCGGCCGAGCCGCTCACGGACCCGACCCATCCCCGGGCGATCTCCGCGCCGCGGTCGGCGAGGGCGGCGGGACGCACGAGCACCGGGTTGAGCGAGCCGAGCTCGCCGTAGAACGGGATCGGGTCGGGGCGCGACGCCGCGGCGTCGGCGAGCAGCCGGCCCACGCGCGTGGAGCCGGTGAACGCGGCAGCCCGGACCGCGGGGTGCCCCAGCAGGTCACGACCGGCGTCGTCGCCCTCGACCAGGGCGAACGTGCCGTCCGGCAGCCCGGCGCCGGCGAGGGCCTCGGCCATGAGGTCGGCGACCCGGCGGGACAGCTCGACGTGCCCGGGGTGCGCCTTGACGACCACGGGGCAGCCGGCGGCGAGCGCGGCCGCGGTGTCGCCGCCGGGCACGGAGAACGCGAAGGGGAAGTTGCTCGCCGCGAAGACGAGCACGGGCCCGACCGGCCACAGCGTGCGGCGCAGGTCGGGGCGGGGGCCGAGCACGAACTCCGGGTCGGCGGCGTCGAGCCGCACGTCGAGGTAGGCGCCGGCCTCGACCACCCGGGCGAACAGCCGCAGCTGCACGCGGGTGCGCTTCAGCTCGCCGCGCAGCCGCGCCTCGGCCAGCCGGGTCTCGGCCGCGGCGAGCGCGACCAGCTCGTCCTCGTGCGCGCCGAGCGCGTCGGCGACGGCCCGCAGCGCGTCGGCCCGGGTCGACAGGGGGAGGTCGGCGAGCACCGGCGCGGCCGCGGCGGCGGCTCGCGCCGCCGCCTCCGCGTGCGCGGGGGCGGTCGTCCGGGCATCGGTGGGGGTCGTCATTCTCTGCACCTCAGAACTGGAAGCCGGTGGGGAACGGGTCGCTCGGGTCGAGCAGGTAGGTGCCCAGGCCGGTGACCCAGGCACGGCCGGTGATGGTGGGCACGACGGCGGGGATCCCGGCGACCTCGGTCTCCCCCACCAGCCGGCCCACGAAGCGCGAGCCGATGAACGACTCGTTGACGAAGTCCGTGTCGAGGGCGAGCTCGCCCCGCGCCCAGAGCTCCGCCATCCGGGCGGACGTGCCGGTGCCGCACGGCGAGCGGTCGAACCACCCAGGGTGGATCGCCATCGCGTGCCGGGAGTGCTCCGCGGTGGAGCCCGGCGCGATGAACTCGACGTGATGGCAGTGGTCCACGCCCGCGATCGTGGGGTGCGACGGCGGGGCCGTCGTGTTGATCGCGTCCATGATCGCGAGCCCGGCGGCGAGGATGTCCTGCTGGCGGGCGCGGTCGAACGGCAGCTTCACGTCGTCGAGGTCGACCATGGCGTAGAAGTTGCCGCCGAACGCCAGCGAGTAGGGGACGGTGCCGAGCCCGGGCACGTCGACCTCGTCGTCGAGCCGCACGACGAAGCTGGGCACGTTCTCGATCGTCACCGACTCGGCGTGCCCGTCGCGCACCTCCACCCGGGCGACGACCACCCCAGCCGGGGTGTCCAGCCGGATGGTGGTCGTCGGCTCGGTGACGGTCACCATGCCCGTCTCCACCAGCACGGTGGCGACGCCGATCGTGCCGTGGCCGCACATCGGCAGGCAGCCGGAGACCTCGATGTACACGACGCCGAAGTCGCAGTCGTCGCGCGTCGAGGGCTGCAGGATGGCGCCGCTCATCGCGGCGTGCCCCCGCGGCTCGTTGACGAGCAGCTTCCGCACGTCGTCGAGGTGCTCGATAAAGTGCAGCCGCTTGTCGTTCATCGTGGCGCCGGGGATCACCCCGAGGCCCGACGTGACCACGCGGGTGGGCATCCCCTCGGTGTGCGAGTCGACGGCGGTGAAGGTGCGGGACGATCGCATGGTCGGCCTCTCTGGGACGGGCCCGGTGCCGGGCTCGGGTGGTTGTCCAGGCTCAGCGCTGGGCGATGTACGCGAGGGCCTTCTCGGTGTCGGCACGCACGGTGGCCTCCTGCTCCGGGGACAGCGGGCCGCGCGGCGGGCGGGTCTCGATGCCGAACGGGCGCCCCGCGATCTGCGTGGACAGCTTGATGGCCTGCACGAACTCGGTGCGCGAGTCCCAGCGGAACATGGCGACCACGTTCTCGTACAGGTCCCGCGCGTCGGTGATCTTCCCGGCCCGCACCAGCTCGTAGAGCTCGACGGCGACCTCGGGGATCGCGTTCGGGTAGCCGGCGAACCAGCCGGTCGCGCCCATCACGAGCGACTCGAACAGCAGGTCGTCGGCGCCGGCGATGACGTCGATGTCGGCCACCTCGCGCAGCTCGGAGATCCGGCGCACGTCGCCCGAGAACTCCTTGATGGCGACCACGTTCTCGAGCTGCGCGAGCTCGGCGACGAGGTCCGGCGTGAGGTCCACCTTGGTGTCGAACGGGTTGTTGTAGACCATGATCGGCAGGCCCACCTCGTTGACGCGGGCGTAGTGCTCGACGATCTCGCGCCGGTTGGCCCGGTAGATCGTCGGCGGCAGCAGGAGGACGGCGTCCGCGCCGTCCTCCTGGGCGAGCTCGGCCCAGTGCTGGGCCTGGTGCCAGCCCACGCCGTGCACGCCCGCGATGACGATGCCGCGGCCGGCGACGGCCTCCACGGCGGTCTGCACGACCTTGCGGCGCTCGTCGTCCGTGAGGGACGAGTACTCGCCGAGCGAGCCGTTGGGGCCCACGCCCCGGCAGCCGGCGTCCATGAGGTGGTCGACGTGCGCGGCGTAGCCCGCGTAGTCGACGGCGAGCCCGGCGGGCGCCGCGGCGTCGGGGGTGAACGGCAGCGTCGTCGCGACGACGACGCCGCCCAGGTCGATCTTCTGGGAGCTCATGCGGTGTGTCCTCTCGGTTCGCGCGCCCCGACTTCGGGGCGCGAGGGGTCGGTGTGGGTGGGGTCGGATCACGTGGGGTCGTCGGGCAGGGTGGCGAGGTCGCCGAGCCGGACGGGCACGACGAGGGGCCGCCGGTCGGGCACCGCGGGCGCCGCCCCCGTGCCCTCGCCGGCCGCGGGCCCCGCGGCCCCGACGAGCTCCGCGCCCGTGCGGCCGCAGATCCTCGCCTGGCAGGGGCCGAGACCGGCGCGGCGGG
>JADHZE010000046.1 GCA_026934365.1 Isoptericola sp. QY 916
GGCCGCCGCCGAGGAGCTCGACCGCGTGCTCGCGGGGCTGCAGTGGCGCTTCGTGGCACGGTCCCGGCACACCCTGGCCGCCGGCGAGTGGGCCGAGCACACCTCCGGGGACGCGGCGCTCCTGCTCGTCACCGCCGGCCTGGTGCGCGTGCGCGGCGTGGGCGACGTCGCCGACCTCGCGCCCGGCGACTTCCTGTTCCTGCCGCACGGCCCACGCTTCGAGGTGCACGCGCTCTCGGCCGCCGCCGTGCAGTGCGTGCGTGTGGCGCCCGTGGGGGCGGACGACGGCGCGGGCGTGCTGCCCGCCGTCGTGCTCCTCACCGAGCTGCCCCAGACCGAGCCGACGGCCGCGACGATGTTGCGCTCGCTGGTCGAGGACTACCGCGCCCCGCGCAGCGTGCTGGGCGACCGGGTCGTCACGCTCGTGGCGTCGATGGCGATCAGCGCCTGGTACGCGCGAGGCTGCGCCCCCGCCCGCTGGCTGATGCAGCGCGAGGACCCGGGCCTGGCGAGCGCCGTCGCCGCGATCCACGCCGACCCCGGCCGCGAGTGGACGGTGGACGACCTGGCCCGGGTGGCGCTCGCCTCCCGGTCCGGGTTCGCCGCCCGGTTCCGCTCCGCGACGGGGCTGCCCCCCGGGCGCTACCTGGCACAGGTGCGCGTGGCGCACGCGCGCTGCCTCCTGACGGCGGGCGACCTGCCGGTCGCGACGATCGCCCGCCGTCTGGGCTACGGCTCCGACACGGCGTTCGGCCGCGCCTTTCGCCGTCACACCGGCGCGACGCCGTCCGAGTACCGCCGCGACAGCGTGCTGCGCACCAGGACCCCGCCCGCGACGACGGCCACCGCCGCCACGAGATAGGTCCGACCGACCCCCACGGAGTCGACGCCGAGGCCGCCCACCGCGGAGCCGAGGATGATCGCCGTCTGGAACGCGGCGACGACGAGCCCGCTGCCCGCCTCGACCTGGCCCGGCATCACGCGCGTGATCCACACCTGCACCACGTTGAGGACGCCGCCGAACGCCGCGCCCCACACGATCACCGCGGGGTACACGAGCAGCGGCAGGGCGGACGCCAGCCCGACGGCGGCGACGCCCGCGCCGATCGCCACGGGGACCGCGAGCAGCAGCACGGCGAGGTGCCGGTCGACGAGCGCCCCGATCGCGAAGTTGCCGACCAGGCCGCCCACGCCGAACAGCGCGAGCAGCACGGCGACCGTCCCGACGTCGGACCCCGGCAGCAGCGACAGCGCGGGCCGCACGTACGTGTAGCCGGCGAAGTGCCCGCCGATGACCGCGACGATGGCCACCAGGCCCACGCCGACGCCCGGCGACCGCAGCGCCCGCCCGGTCGCCGACCAGCCGATCCCCGGCGTCGGCGCCACCGGCGGCAGGGCGACGCGCATCGCGACCGCCGTCACCACCGTGATCACCGCGGCGGCCACGAACACGACCCGCCAGCCGGCCGCGGCGCTGAGGATCACGCCCAGCGGCACGCCGGCCACCGTGGCGACGGTCGTGCCGGCGTTGACCACCATCATCGCCCTGCCCACCCGGTCCGCGGGGACGAGCTGCGTCGCGATGACCAGCGACATCGACCAGTAGCCGCCCAGCGCCGCGCCCAGCAGCAGCCGGGCCGCCATGAGCACGCCGATGCTCGGCGCCAGCGCCACCAGCACGTTGGAGGCGACCGCGCCCAGCGCGAGCACCACGAGCAGCGTGCGGCGGTCGGTGCGCGGGAACAGGGAACCCAGCACGAGGGCGGTGAGCAGCGCGGTGAGGGCCGTGGCACTCACGGAGAGGCCCACCACCCCCTCGGTCACCCCGAGGTCCTGCGCCACCGGGGTGAGCACCCCGGGCGGCAGGAACTCCGCCGTCACGAGGGAGAAGCTGCCCAGGAACATCGTGGCCAGCGCCAGTGCGGCGCGTCGGCGCGAGAGAGGGCCGGGCGCCCCCGGTGCCGCCGTCGTCGCCGTCGTCGTGGCCGCCGCGGGAGCCGCGGTGGTGTCGATCGGGTTCGTCGTCATGCTGGTCGCAACAACGCGCGGCCGCGCCCGGGCCGACCGGGACGCCGACGGACTCGATCCAGACGCCACACGCCGGGCGCCGCCCGCGCCCGGGTCCGGGAACGCCGGAGGCCCGCCGCTCGCAGGATGCGGGCGGCGGGCCTCCGGAGCGCTGACACGACGCGTCGTGTCAGCGAAGGATCACTTCGCGACGGCCTTCTTCAGCAGCGAGCCGGCGCTGATCTTCACACCGAAGCCGGCCGGGATCTGGATCTCCTCGCCCGTGCGCGGGTTGCGGCCGGTGCGGGCCGCGCGCTCGACGCGCTCGACCGAGAGCAGACCCGTGACCTTGACCGCCTCGCCCTTGGCGAGCGACTCCTCGAGCACCTCCTGGAAGGCGCTGAGGAACTTCTCCGCGTCCGCCTTGCTGAGCTCAGCCTTGCCGGCGATGGCCGAGACCAGCTCGGACTTGTTCAGCGACATGTGCATCCCTTCTCCGGTTCACGACGCACGCGACCCGCGCGTCGTCACGTTCGTACGCCACCCCGGCTCGCGCCGGGAGGACGGGGAACACACTAGGGAACATCCGCGGATTCCTGCGACTTTTGCGCGCGTGGCGTGCCGGACACCTCGAATCGGGAACCTTTCGAGCACGCGATCTGTCCCGGTATCTGCCGTCATGGCGGGACAGATCGCGTGCTGGCAGGGCAACCCTCAGGACGTCGGCTGGTCCTCGTCGCCGGGCATGTCGCCCGGTTCGCGCGGTTCGCCCGTCGTGTGCGGGCCGTCACCGGCGTCGTGCGCGTCCTCGGCGGCGCGGCGGCGCCGCTGCAGCAGGACGGCGGCCGCCACGCCCACCACCGCGAGCACGGCCACGGGGAACAGCCACGCCGTCGCCCACCCCGCCTCGCCGTCGGCGTCCAGGTCCACCCCCGGCGTGCCCCCGCCGTCGTGCTCGTGCCCGGACGACGCGGTCGCGTCCCCGGACGGCGTCGGGCTCGAGAGAGTGCTCGACGGCGTGGCGCTCGGAGAGGCTGTCGGCGAGGCGGTCGGCGAGGCGCTCGGGGACGGCGGCGCGGCGTCGACCGTGAACGCGAGCTCGCCCTCGATCGGGTGGCCGTCGGAGGAGACGACGCGCCACGACACGTCCCAGTCGCCGCCGGGCAGGTCGTCGGGCAGCGCGGCGACGGCCTCGTCGCCGTCGACGGTGACCTCCGCCGGGACCGTGCCGTCCGCCGTCGTGACCGCCACCTGGGCGCCCGCGGCCAGCACGTCGGCGCTGAACACGAGGGTGAGCTGCGTGGGCACCTCGTCCACGGTGGCGCCGTCGGCCGGGTCCGATGACAGGAGCCGGTCGTGCGCGCTGGCGGGCTGCGCGACGGCGACGGCGAGCGCGGGAGTCACCGCGGCGGCGAGCAGGACGGCGAGGACGCGACGACGGCGCGCGGGTCGGGGGTGCACGGCCCGACCCTAGCGACCCGCCCGCCCGACGTGTCAGGGCCAGGTCTCGCGGGCACGGGCGGCGTTCCTACACTCGGGGGGTGGACTTCACCTCGGCCTACGCCCACGGCTTCGCCCGCGTGGCGGCCTGCACCGTCCCCGTCACCGTCGCCGACCCCCGCGCGAACGCGGCCGCGATCCTCGCCGAGGCGCGCGCGTGCCACGACGACGGCGTCGCGGTCGCCGTCTTCCCCGAGCTGTGCGTCTCGGGGTACGCGATCGACGACCTGCACCTCGCGGACACGCTCCTGGAGGCGACGTCGGACGCCCTCGCGGCGATCGTCGAGGCCAGCTCCGGACTGCGGCCGCTGCTGGTCGTCGGGGCACCGCTGGAGGTCGGGAACAGGCTGCTGAACTGCGCCGTCGTCGTGCAGGGCGGCCGCGTGCTCGGCGTCGCGCCCAAGTCGTACCTGCCGAACTACCGCGAGTTCTACGAGAAGCGGTGGTTCGCCCCCGGCGACGACCGCCGCGGCACCACGGTGACGCTGCCGTTCGCGGACGGGTCCGTGCCGTTCGGCCCGGACCTGCTGTTCGCCGCCGACGACGTCGCCGGGCTCGTCGTGCACGTCGAGGTGTGCGAGGACCTGTGGGTGCCGGTGCCGCCGTCGGCGGAGGCGGCCCTGGCCGGCGCGACGGTGCTGCTCAACCTGTCCGCGAGCCCCATCACGGTCGCGCGCGCGGAGGACCGGCGGCTCATGGTCCGGTCCGCGTCGCACCGCGGGCTGGCCGCCTACGCGTACGCGGCGGCGCAGGGCGAGTCGAGCACGGACCTGTCGTGGGACGGCCAGACGATGGTCTACGAGGTGGGCGACCTGCTCGCCGAGACCGAGCGCTTCCCCGACGGCGCGCGCCGCTCCGTGGCCGACGTCGACCTCGACCGACTGCGCCAGGAACGGCTGCGGCAGGGGTCGTTCGACGACAACCGTCGCGCGCTCGGCGCCCGCGTCGACGGGTTCCGCACCGTCGGGTGGACCGTCGACCCGCCGGCGGGCGACGTCGGCTTGCGGCGCAAGGTGGATCGCTTCCCGTTCGTGCCCGACGACCCGGAGCGCCTGGCGCTGGACTGCTACGAGGCGTACTCGATCCAGGTGGCCGGGCTGGAGCAGCGGCTGCGGTCGATCGGGCAGCCGAAGATCGTCATCGGCGTCTCGGGCGGCCTGGACTCGACCCACGCGCTGATCGTCGCGGCCCGCGCGATGGACCGGCTCGGCCGGCCCCGCACCGACATCCACGCGGTCACCATGCCCGGCTTCGCGACGTCGTCGGAGACGAAGGACCGCGCCACCCGGCTCGCGACGTCGCTGGGCGTGCACTTCGAGGAGCTCGACATCCGGCCGGCGGCCGAGCAGATGCTCCGCGACCTCGGCCACCCCTACGGCGCGGGCGAGAAGGTCTACGACGTCACCTTCGAGAACGTGCAGGCCGGGCTGCGCACCGACTACCTGTTCCGGCTCGCGAACCACCGCGGCGGCGTCGTGCTCGGCACCGGCGACCTGTCGGAGCTCGCGCTCGGCTGGTGCACGTACGGCGTGGGCGACCAGATGTCGCACTACGCGGTGAACACCGGCGTGCCGAAGACGCTCATCCAGCACCTCATCCGCTGGGTGGCGGACTCCGGCCAGTTCGAGGCCGACACGAACGCCCTGCTCCTGGAGATCCTGGGCCAGGAGATCTCCCCCGAGCTCGTCCCGGCCGGCGAGGGCGAGGCGCCGCAGTCCACCGAGGCCGCCATCGGCCCGTACGCGCTGCAGGACTTCACCCTGTTCTGGACGCTGCGCCACGGCCTGCGGCCGTCCAAGATCGCGTTCCTCGCCTGGCACGCCTGGCGCGACCCCGACGCCGGCGAGTGGCCGCCGAACTTCCCGCACGACGAGCGGTCGGCCTACGACCTGGCGACCATCCGGAAGTGGGAGACCGTGTTCTTCCGGCGCTACTTCTCGTCGCAGTTCAAGCGGTCCGCCATCCCGAACGGCCCCAAGGTCGCCGCCGGCGGCTCGCTCTCGCCGCGCGGAGACTGGCGGATGCCGTCCGACGCGTCCGCCGCCGCCTGGCTCGCCGAGCTGGAGGAGAACGTCCCGACGACGGTCTGAGTCCCGTGCGCGTCAGGGCCGGGCGGCGGGGCCGAACCCGGTCCAGCGCAGCTCGGGCGGCAGGTGGCCCATGTCGTTGTAGACGATCAGGGACGCGCTGCGGTCGTCGCGGTACTCGATCGTCGTGAGGGCGGCGTTGCCGTAGGGCAGCCCCAGCCAGCTCGCGGGCGGCGCGGCGAGGGCGTCGCGCACGAGCCACGCGACCTGGAACGCGTGCGTGACCAGCACGTCGTGGGTCTCGACGTCGACGGCGCGGGCGAAGCGGGTGGTGAGCGCGGCGGCGAGCCGCTCGCCCTCGGCCGCCTGGGCGACGTCGTACCCGTCGAAGAACCCGGCCCACGCGGCGGGCATCGGGTCGGGCAGGTACGGCACGTGGTCGATCAGCTCGGCCGCCTCGCGCACCCGCACGCCCGGCAGCTGCGCGCCCAGGACCTGCGCCGACCGCACCGCGCGCGACAGCGGCGAGTGCCAGACGGTGTCCACCGGCAGGGCGGCCAGGCGGCGGCCGGCCAGCTCCATCTGCTGCTCCCCCTCCGCCGTCAGCTCGCCGAAGGGGTCCGCGAGACCGTGGCGCAGCACGTGCAGGTGTCGGGTCGGCATGCGCCGACCGTAGCGGCATGATGGCGGCCATGACCGCACCGATCCGCACCGCCCGCTCGTCCGTCGCGATCACGAACGGCTACGTCGTCCCGGTCGACGGGCTGCCGATCGAGAACGGCACCGTCCTCGTCACGGACGGGGTGATCACCGCCGTCGGTGCGGACGTCGAGGTGCCCGCCGGCGTGCCGACGCTCGACGTCGGCGGCCGGTGGGTGCTGCCCGGCTTCGTCGAGGCGCACGGGCACGTGGGCGTGCACGAGGAGGCCGAGGGCTGGGCCGGCGACGACACCAACGAGAAGACCGGGCCGAACGGCGCGCACCTGCGCGCGCTGGACGCGATCAACGTCGAGGAGGAGGGCTTCCGCGACGCCCTCGCCGGCGGCGTGACGTCGGTCGTCGTGAAGCCGGGGTCGGCCAACCCCATCGGCGGCCAGACCGTCGCGATCAAGACGTGGGGCGGGCGCACGGTCGACGAGCAGGTGATCAGCGACTCCGTCTCCGTGAAGTCGGCCCTCGGCGAGAACCCCAAACGCGTGTACGGCGAGCAGAAGAAGGCTCCGTCCACCCGCCTGGGCGTGGCCGCCGTCATCCGGCAGGCCTTCCTCGACGCGCAGCACTACGTGGCCCAGCGCGACGCGGCGGAGGCCAAGGGCGAGCCGTTCGCCCGCGACCTCGGCAAGGAGACGCTGGGGCGGGTGCTCGCCGGCGAGCTCGCCTGGGACCAGCACACGCACCGCGCCGACGACATCGCGACCGCGCTGCGGCTGGCCGACGAGTTCGGCTACCGGCTCGTCGTCAACCACGGCACGGACGGCGCCGCGATCGCGGACGTGCTCGCCGAGCGGGACGTGCCGGTCATCTACGGCCCGATGCTCACGTCCCGCTCCAAGGTGGAGCTGCGCGACCGCGACGTCGCCAACCTCGCCCGCCTCGCCGAGGCAGGTGTGCGCGTCGCCATCACGACCGACCACCCGGTGGTGCCGATCAACTTCCTCGTGCACCAGGCGTCGTTCGCCGTGAAGGAGGGGCTGGACCCGCGGGTCGCGCTCGAGGCGCTCACCGTGAACCCGGCGTCGTTCCTCGGCCTCGACGACCGCGTCGGCGCGCTCAGGCCGGGGCTCGACGGCGACGTCGTCGTCTGGTCGGGCGACCCCCTCGACGTCGGCTCGCGCGCCGAGCACGTCTTCGTCACCGGCACCGAGGTCTACACCTGGGACCGCGCCGCCGACGGCGGGCGCGAGGCGGGCCGCGTCGTCGAGCGGTCGGAGCGGTTCAGCCGCTGACCGCACCGTCGGCGCGGCAGTTCGTGCTCGGCGCGGCAGCTCGAACTGCCGCGCCGAGCAGAGACTGCCGCGCCGGGCGACCCCGCACCCGCAGGCGAGTTAGACGACACCTGTTGCTTTACTGGTTTCCCCGGCGTACCGTCGAAGGCGTCGGGAGGTGACGGACGTGGACAAGCGGGTCGAGCGGACCGCCGAGGCGCTGCGCGCCGCCGTCCTCGAGCTGGCCGCGGAGCAGGACGTCGCCGCCCTCACCGCGTCCGCCGTCGCCGCCCGCGCGGGCATCAACCGGGCCACGTTCTACGACCACGCCGCCAGCCCCGCCGACCTGCTGGCCCGCGTCCTCGGCGCCGAGCTCGACCGCATCCGCGCGGAGTTCGACGCCGCCGTGCGGCAGGTCGCCGGTCACGCCACCCACGGCGACGCCGAGCAGGTCGTCGCCCGGTACACCGGCGCGCTGCAGGCCCACGTCGAGGCGCACCTGCCCGTGTACGAGCGGGCCCTCGAGGGTGGCTTCAGCGCCCCGCTGGCGCGCCTGCTCGCCGATCACGTGGCCGGCACCCTCACCGACCACCTGCGCGCCCACCCCGGCCTCATGCCCCTGGCCCCGGGCACCCCCGCCGACCAGGTCGACCGCTACGCGCGCGCGTTCGCGACGTACGTCGGGCTCGGCACCGTCGGCGCCCTCGAGGTCTGGCTCAGCACTCCCCCGCCCCGCGACCCCGGGTTCTTCCCGCGCGTCGCCCACGACGCCCTGCCCGCCTGGTGGACCACGCCGTCCCCCTGACGTCCCCTCCGTCCCGGGACCGTCGCGTCCCAGGCGGGCAGGTGCACCCACCCGGTGCGCGCACCACAGCAGAACCACGAAGGAGGGCCGACATGGCCGTCAGCACAGGAAGCCGCGTCCACAACAAGGTCGCGATCGTCACCGGCGGGACCGGCGGGATGGGCGTCACCCACGCCCGCGCGCTGGCCGCCGAGGGCGCCAAGGTCGTCGTCGCCGACCTCGACGACGCGAAGGGCGAGGCCCTCGCCGCGGAGCTGGGCGGCGACCGTACCGACGTCGCCCGCTACGTGCACCTCGACGTCACCAGCGAGGACGACTGGGCGAAGGCCGTCGCGTACACGCTGGACGAGTTCGGCCGGATCGACGTCCTCGTGAACAACGCGGGCATCGCGAACGGCGGCCCCATCACCGAGTTCGACACCGACGCCTGGCGCCGGATCATCGACATCAACCTCACGGGGGTGTTCCTGGGGATCCGGGCCGTCTCGCCGATCATGGTCAGGGCCGGCTCCGGCTCGATCATCAACATCTCGTCCGTCGAGGGGCTCCGCGGGAGCCGCGGCCTGCACGGCTACGTGGCCTCCAAGTTCGGCGTCCGCGGGCTCACCAAGTCGGTCGCGCTCGAGCTCGGGCCGCACGGCGTGCGGGTGAACTCCGTGCACCCCGGGTTCATCGAGACGCCGATGACCGCCGGCATCGACGCGGGCGACCTGCTCATCCCGCTCGGCCGCGGCGCACGGCCCGAGGAGGTCTCCCAGACCATCGTCTTCCTGGCGAGCGACGAGTCCAGCTACTCCACCGGCTCCGAGTTCGTCGTCGACGGCGGGCTCGTGGCAGGCGTGCCGCACAAGCACGGCGCCTGACCGGTCACAGGCCCGCCAGGAAGTCCTTCATGAGCGGGCCGGCGGTGTCCGACCCGCGGTGGCCGTCCTCCACGAAGACGGCGACCGCGAGGTCGTCGACGATCGCGAGCATCCACACGTGCTGCTTCGACCCGTCGCCGTACTGCGCGGTGCCGGTCTTGGCGCCGACGATGCCGGGCACGCCCTGCAGCATGTCCGCGCTGCCCTCGGTGACGACGCCGTGCATCAGGTCGCGCAGCACCGCCGCCTCGTCGTCCGCCACCCCCGGCGTCGAGGGCTTCTTCGGGGCCTTCTCCGACGCCTCCTCGTCGGCCGACGGCGAGGCGGAGGCCTCCTTCTCGTCGCCCGTCTCGTCGCGCACCAGCACGGGCTGCACCCGGTGACCGGCGGCGACGCTCGCGGCGACCGTCGCCATCCCCAGCGGCGACGCCTGCACCTTGCCCTGGCCGATCATCGACGCCGCGTGCTCGGTGCCGTCCGCCTTCGCGGGCACGGCGCCGAGGAACGCGGGCACGCCCAGCACGGGCGACGCCACCTCGTCGTCGACCAGCCCGAGGTCGGACGCCGCGGTCGCCAGGTCCGCCTGCGCCACCTTGTCGCGCTGCCCGATCATCGCCGTGTTGCACGAGTGCGCGAACGCCGTGCGCAGCGGCACCTCCCCGGTCGCCGACGCCGGGTAGCCGGGCACGTTGCCGAACGTCCGGCCGTCCACGGTGAGGTGCTCCGGGCAGGCGACCTTCGTGTCCGGGGTGATCCCCGCCCGCTGCATCGCGAGGGCGTCCACCACCTTGAACGTCGACCCCGGCGGGTACTGCCCGAGCGTCGCGGTGGACCAGCCCTCGCTGCCCGGCCCGCTCGCCGCGGCGAGCACCTCGCCGTCCGACGGCCGGATCGCGACGATCGCGCTGGCCGGGTCGACGTCGTCGAGCACGTTCTCCGCGAGCTTCTGGAGGTGCTGGTCGAGGGTGGTGGCCACGGGCGTGCCGTCGACGGCGTCCACGCGGTACAGCTCCCGGCCCTCGTTCTCGTCCTCCTCCGGCTCGCCGTCCAGCCCCACGTCGCCGTCGCCGGCCGGGACCACGCTCACGAGGACGCCCGGAGAGCCGGTGAGCTGGTCGTCGTAGGCGCGCTGCACCCCCGACAGGCCCACCACGTCGCCGGCCTGCACCGCGCCGTCCGATTCCTCGATGACCTCCTTGGTCGCCTCGCCGACCCGGCCCAGGATCGGCGACGCGAAGGTGCTCGTCGGACCGAGCTCGAGGGAGTCCTCGACCGCCCGCACGCCGATGATGTCCTGCGCGTCCTCCACCGTGAAGTCCACGCCCGGGTTCTTCTGGCGGATCGTGATCGCCTCGACGAACGCCTTCTCCCCGGCCGCGTCGACGCGCGCGAAGAACTCGTTCGGCTCGAGGCCCACGAGCTGCGCGAGGTCGCGCGCCGCGGACTCCTGGCCGAGCCCCTCGACCGCCGTCTTGTCCACCCCGATGTGCCACACGCCCCGCTCGGTCACCATCGGCTTCCCGTCGCCGTCGAGCAGGTCGCCGCGGTCCGCGTCGAGGGTCTTGACCGTCAGCCGCTCGCCCGGCTCCAGGTCGGGCACCAGTACGTCCGGCCGCCACACCGCGCGCCAGGCCCCCTCACCGTCGCCGCTCTCCGGCGGCGTGTAGGCGAGGTCGACGTCGGTGCTGTACTTCCACGTGACGTCGCGGCCCACCGGCCACGACCAGTCCAGCGTGGCCACCGCCGTCGTCGAGCCGTCCTTCGTGACCGGCTTGCCGACGTCGGCCACCGTCACCGTGTGCTCGCGCTCGCCCGAGGCGTCCACGAGCGGCTCCAGCACCTGGCTGAGCTGCGTCTGCACGTCGACGGAGCCGGGCGCCTGCAGCGGCAGGTCCTTCACGTCGCCCGCCTGGAGCGCGGTCGCGAGCGCCGCGGCGGTGGGCTCGGCGGACGGCGTGTCGGTCCCGGTGCACGCCACCAGGGACACCCCGACGACAGGGGTCAGCAGGACGGCGAGGGCGAGGCGGTGTCGGCGGCGCACCTTGGCGAGATTATCGGCTCCCTGGCAACCGTGTCGGCATGTTCCCCCGTGTCGTGGTCACGGTCCCGCATAGATTTCGTGACGCTGCCGTGGCGGGCACCCTGGCGGGCGTCCTGACCGTCGCGGGCAAGTACGGACCGCGCCGAGGTAGTACGGACCGCGCCGAGGTAGTACGGACCGCGCCGAGGTAGTACGGACCGCGCCGAGGTAGTACGGACCGCGCCGAGGTAGTACGGACCGCGCCGAGGTAGTACGGACCGCGCCGAGGTAGTACGGACCGCGCCGAGGTAGTACAGGGCCTGGGGCACGGGACCGCCTCGGCAGGTCCGTGCTACACCGGCGCGGCGAGGGCGCGGCCGAGGCGCTCGACGGCCTCGGTGAGCACCGCCGTGGACGTCGCGAGGTTGAGCCGCAGCCACCCGGCGCCGCCGGCGCCGAAGCGCACGCCGTCCTCGAGGGCGAGGCGGCCGCGCTCCAGGACGAACGCGGCGGCGTCGGCGGCGGGGACCCCGCCGGGCAGGGCGGCGCGCAGGTCGAGCCAGGCGAGGTAGGTGGCGTCGGCGGGCTGGAGCCGCACGGCGGGCGTGTGCTCCGCGAGCAGGCGCGCGAGCATCCCGCGGTTCGCGCGCACGCCGGCGAGGAGGGCATCCAGCCACGGCCCGCACTCGCGGTAGGCCGCCGCGTGCGCCAGCACCGCGAGGTGGTTGACGGCGTGGCCAGCCTCCTCGGGGATCCGGCGCAGGTCGTCGGCGGCGTCCGACCCGCCGAGCGCGACCGCCGCCCGCAGCCCGGCGAGGTGGAAGGCCTTCGACGCCGACTGCACGACGATCGCGCGCTCGGACCCCGCCACGGAGAGCAGCGGCACGAACGCGGGCACGCCGGCGGCCACGCGCTCGAACGTGAAGGGGGCGTGGATCTCGTCGGCCACCACCCGCACCCCGTACCGGTCGGCGAGCGCCAGCACCGCCTCGAGCTCCGCGCGGGTGTGCACGGTGCCGGTGGGGTTGTGCGGGTTGCAGAGCAGCAGCACGGCGCGCCGGCCGGAGCCGGGCCCCGTGCCGTGGGCGGCAGCGCCCGTGACGCGCGCGAACGCGGCCTCGAGCGTGCCCAGGTCGAGCCGCAGGTCGGCGTCCAGCGGCGCCTCCACGACCTGCCGCCCCTCGTTGCCGGGGAAGCCGTAGAACGGCGGGTACACGGGCGGCGTGACGACGACGGCGTCGCCGGGGGCGGTGAGGACACGCAGCACCTCGACGATCGCGACCATGACGTCCGGCATCGTGCGGCTGGACGCGACGTCGGGCGCCCAGCCCCACCTCTCCTGCGCGAACGGCCCGAGCGCCTCGGCGTACGTGGTGCCGACGTCGTACCCCGTGTCGCCGAGGGCGAGCGCGGCACGGACCGCGTCGACGACGGGCGGGGCGACGGGCGTGTCCATCTCGGCGACGAACAGGGGGAGTACGTCCGGCGGGTAGGCGCGCCACTTCACGGACGTACGACGGCGCAGGTCGTCGAGGGTGAGCTGCTCCAGGGGGTTGTCGGTCACGGCTCCGGTCTACCAGAGGCGCCCGCGTACTACCTCGGCGCGACGCGTACTACCTCGGCGCGACGCGTACTACCTCGGCGCGACGCGTACTACCTCGGCGCGACGCGTACTCCCTCGGCGCCGGGGGTGCTACCTCGGCACGGGTCAGGCGGACGGGACCGTCTTCACCACCGGGGCCCACTGCTCCTCGACGAGCGCCGGGCGGTCCTCGTCGGTGTGGCCGGCCCAGCGCCGGGCGTCCTCGATCGTGGCGGCGAGCAGGCCGCGCAGCCGGGCGTCCGTGTCCGGCACGAACGCCTCGCTGATGCCCTGCACCGCGGTGGAGACCACGGACGGCGCGGCGTCGCGCACGAACCGCTTGGGCCGCACGCGGGTGCCCTCGCAGAACCGGTAGGCCCACTCGGCCGTCTTCGGCGACGCGGCGAGCGCGTCGGCGCTGGCGGGGTCGAGGGTCCCCTCGGGTCGACCGTCCAGGGCGTCGAGCATGCGCTCCGCACCGATGATGGCGACGGCCAGCGTCTGCTGCCGGTCGGCGGGCGCGACGGGCAGCGCCGTCTGCGCGGCACGCAGCGCGATCCGCACGTCCCAGCGCGGGTCGCCGCTGGTCAGCCCGATGACGGACGGGATGAGCGGCGCGAGCTGCGGCCGGTTCCCGTCGGAGGTCAGGTCGTTCACGGCACGGGCCAGCATCGCGAGGAGCGGGTGCGTGCACTGCGGATGGTCGCTCCACCGTTCACCGGCCAGGAACGACGCCAGCTCCATGAAGCACGCGCCCTTCTTGGGGTTGCGGTGCTTGCCACGCCCGAGCATCGGCAGCGCGTCGAAAGCGCCTGCAACAGATCCAGCCACGAGTCCACCCCCGTATAGGTCCGGTCTCCCCAGTGTGCGACCGCTGTGACCCAGGTCGCAACGGCTGGCGCGGGCGAAGGCGGGTCCGGTACCGGCCCCGGCGCACCGCAACCCTGCCCTGGGGGTACCTCAGACGGGCGAAGGCCCTGGTCGCCACGCCGTCTGAGGTACCTCCGACGGCGAAGACGGGGCAGTTGCCCGATCCCCCGCCGGGGGCCTCAGGACGAACGTGGTCACCACGAGATCGGAGAGCCGGCGGTGGCCGGCACGAAGGCCGGGACCCCGGCCGGTGAGGGGACGAGGACATGAACCAGATGACGTCGCGGGACGTGGCCGTCCTGGCCGAGCTGGACTACCGGCGCGAGCGGATGGCCGAGACCTACCAGCGCGGGACGCCGGCGTGGGTGCGCACGGTGGGCCGGGCGGTCCGGGACCTGGCCCGCCGGGCACGGTCGCGGGCCGTGGACCGCGAGGCGGTGCAGCGCCTCGGCTCGACGCTCGACGCCGTCGCGGCCCGCACCGACGCCCGCGCCTGGGACCTCCAGGTGACCCGCCGGGCGGACCAGATCGCCCACGGGCTGGACGCGCTGCGCCCGCAGGACGGCGCGGGACGCCGGGCCGCCTGACCGTGGGCGGCACGGGGGCCCGCACCGCGGTCGAGGCGGCCGCGGAGCGGGTCGGCGAGCACGGAAAACCTGCGGCGGGTGTGGGCGGCCGGTGGGACGATCACCTCGTGCGACGTTCCAGCGAGGTGCCCCTGATCGCCCGCCAGGAGGAGGTCACCGCCTTCCGCGGTGCGCTGGAGCGCGCCGCGGAGGGCGAGCCCGGCGTCCTGCTGCTCGGCGGCGACGCCGGGGTGGGCAAGACGCGCCTGGCGACGCACCTCGCGGACACCGCGCGCGACGCCGGCGCACGCGTCGTCGTCGCGCACTGCGTGGACCTGGGCGACGTCGGCATCCCGTACCTGCCGTTCACCGAGGCTCTGGGACAGCTGCGGACGGTCCCGGCCGTGGGCGAGGTGATCGCCGAGCGACCCGCCCTGACCCGCCTGCTCGACCCCGCCAGCGGCTCCGGCACCGACCACGCGGAGCGGCTGCAGCTGCTCGACGGCGTCGCGGGCAGCCTCGCGGCGGCCGGGCACGCGGGCTCCCCCCTGGTCCTCGTCCTCGAGGACCTGCACTGGGCGGACGAGTCCACCCGCGACGTGCTGCGGTTCGTCGTCGCGCGGATGCGCTCGGAGCACCTGCTGGTGGTCGCCACGTACCGCAGCGACGACGTGCACCGGCGCCACCCCCTGCGCCCCGTCATCGCGGAGCTGCACCGCCAGCGCCCGGTGCAGCACGTGGAGCTGTCCCCCTTCACGCCCGACGAGCTGCGCGAGTTCACCACCGCCACCCGCGGAGAGCCCCTCGACGACGCCGAGTTCGACGCCGTGCGCAGCCGGTCGGACGGCAACGCGTTCTTCGCCGAGGAGCTGCTCGACGCCGGGCCCTCGAGCGTGGGCCTGCCCTGGTCGCTCGCGGACGTGCTGCACACGCGGCTGCAGCGGCTGGACCCCGCCGTGCAGCAGCTCGTGCGGCTCGCGGCGGTCGCCGGCCGGCAGGTGGACGAGTCGCTGCTGCGCGCGGCGGCGCCGCGCCTGCCCGGGCTCGACGCCCCCGGCGCCGCCGACGCCGCACTGCGCGAGGCAGTGGCCCAGCAGGTGCTGGGGGTGGAGGGCCAGCACGTCGCCTTCCGGCACGCGCTCGTGGCCGAGGCGCTCGTGCTCGACCTGCTGCCGGGCGAGCGCACCACCATGCACCGCGCGTACCTCGAGGCGCTGTGCGCCGAGCCGGCGCTCGGCTCCGCCGCCAAGCGCGCGCACCACGCCCTGCAGGGCCACGACCTGACGGCGGCACTCGTCGCGTCCCGCGAGGCGGCCCGCAGGGCGGCCGAGCTGCTCGCCCCCGCCGAGGAGCTGCGGCACCTGGAGCAGGTCCTGTCCCTCTGGGAGTCGGTGCCGGACGCCGCGGAGCTCTTGGGCGAGGACCGCGTGGCGCTGGCCCTCGGGACCGCGGCGGCGGCCAGCTCCGCCGGGCTGCCGATGCGCGCGGAGCAGCTCGCCCGGCGCGCCGTGGAGGGTCTGTCCGGCGACCCCGACAGGCAGGCCCGGCTGCGCCACGTGCTCGTGCGGTACGTCCTCGACCTCGAGTCCCTCGACGACGCCCTCGCCCAGTCCTCCGGCGCCCTCGACGTGCTGCTCCCGGGCGCCACCGAGGCCGGCGTCTCGGGGCCGTTCCCCGAGGTCGCCGACGCCGACGCCACGCCCGAGCTCGCGTGGACCCTTGCCGTGCACTCGCGCGTCCTGCTCACCGTGGACCGCGACGACGAGGCCGGCGTGTTCGCCCGGCAGACCGTCGACGTCGCCCGCCGCGCGGACGCCCCCGGCGCGGAGGCCGACGCCCTGACCACGCTCGCCGTGCTGGAGGTCGGCACCCCGGACACCGCGGCGGAGCTCGTCGACCGCGCCCGCGAGCGCGCCGTCGTCGCCGGCGACCTGCGCACCGAGATGCGCTGCTGGTACGGCCTCGCCACCACGCACTTCTACGCGGGGCACCTCGAGGAGGCCGAGCGCGTCCTGGAGGCGGCGATCGAGCGCGGCCGCGCCACGGGCGTCATCTGGGGCGTGTACGGGGTGCAGCTGCTGGACCTCGCGCTGCTGGTGTCGTACTTCGCCGGCGACCTCTCCGACCAGCCCATCCCCGACGGCGCGCCCGCGCCCGCCCTCGTCTACCTCGACAGCGGCCGCCTCTACGCCACGACCGCCCGCGAGGGCGGCGACGCCGTCGCTGCCGCCGAGGCGCTGCGCCCGTCCTGGGGCGTGGACGGACAGATCGCGCTCGTCGCGGGCGGCCTGCTGGCCGACGCGCTGACCTGGGCCGGCCGGTACGACGAGGCCGTCTCGACGGCGGAGGAGGTCGCGGCGCACGTCGGCGCCACCTGGTCCGAGTTCTTCCTCGGCCGCATCTGGCTGTCCGCGCTGGCGCTGGCGGCGCTCGCGGACGACGCGGAGGCCGGCCCCCACGCCGCCGACGCCGCCCAGGGGCTGCTCGACCGCGGCGATGCCCTCCTCGCCGTCGCGCAGGAGACCGCGCGACGCGGGCGCCCCCGCGGCGGCCGCCTCGGTCCCGAGGGCCGGGCGTGGCTGAGCCGTGCGGCGGCGGAGCACTCCCGGCTGCGGACCGCGCTCACCGACGCCCCGGCCGACCCCGGGCTGTGGGAGGCGACCGTCAAGGAGTTCGACTTCGGCTACCGCTACGAGGTGGCCCGGTCCCGGTTCCGGTGGGCGCAGGCGCTGCGGGCGTCCGGCGACGTGCCGGCGGCCGAGGTCGAGGCGGCCGAGGCGCTCGGCGAGGCCGTCGCCATGGGCGCCGCGCCCCTCGCCGAGGCCATCCACGCGTGGGGCCGCCGCGCCCGCGTGCCGCTCCCCGGCGCCCGGCGCACGTCGTCCGTCCTCACGGAGCGCGAGGAGGAGGTGCTGGTGCTCGTCGCGCAGGGGCTGAGCAACCGGCAGATCGGCGAGCGGCTGTACATCTCCACGAAGACGGTCAGCGTGCACGTGTCGAACCTGCTCGCGAAGCTGGGCGTGTCGGGGCGGGCGGAGGCGGTCGCCGTCGCGCACCGGCGCGGGCTGATCGGCGTCTGACCGATCGAGGTCCATACTGGGCCCGTGCCGGAAGCCCAGGCTGTCGGCTCCCTGTCCGGCCCGTCGCCCGGCCGCGTGCCCGGTCCCGCGTCCGACCGCGTGCCCGGCCCGCCGCCCGGCCCGGCCAACGGTGAGCCCGTCGCAGACGAGGTGTTCGACCGCATCGCGCGGCTCGTGCACCGACAGCTCGGCGTGCCCGCGGCCGCCGTCGTCATGCTCACCGACGAGGGCGACGTCAAGACGCTGCCGGGCGCGGTCGGCTTCCCCGAGGACGCGCAGCGCAGCCGCCGCCTCGTGCTCCCTCGGCCCCTGACGGCGATCGTCGCGCGCACCCGCACGCCGCTCGTCGTGGGCGACGCCGACGACGACCCGCGGGTGGGCGGCCGGCACAGGATCGGCGACCTCGTGCTCGCCGCGTACGCCGGGTACCCGATCGAGGACGCCCGTGGCCACGTGGTGGGCGCGCTGTGGGCGGTGTCGTCCGTGCCGCGCACCTGGACCGAGACGGACCTCGCCACCCTCGCCGACCTGTCCGCCGCGGCGTCGGGCGAGCTGCGGCTGCGCGCCGAGCGGGAGCGGGCGCGGCTGGCCGAGCAGGTCGCGTTCCGCGCGCACCGCCGGTCGCGGTTCCTGCTCGGGCTGTCGGAGCGGTTCGCGCGCGTCACCACGCTGGACGAGGTCGAGGACGCCATCGCGCACGTCATCGGCACCGGCACGGGCGCCCGCTGGGTGTCGCTGGCCCTGGTCGACGCCGACCGGCGGCACCTGTCGTTCTTCACCGTGGGGCACCACCACCCGGGCGAGCCCGCGCTGCGCAGCACGCGGCTCGACGCGCCCCGGCCCGACACGCACGTCGTGCGCAGCCGGGCCGCCCTGCGGTTCCGCGACCACGCGGAGATGGTCGCGACCTACCCGGAGATGGGCCCCGTGGGGTCCGTGTCGGAGGGCGCGCGATCGTTCCTGCCGGTGATGTCGAACGGCATGGTCGTGGGCGTCATCGCCTGCGTGTGGGACCAGGCCCGCGAGCACGACGCCGAGACCGCGGCGCTCGAGTCGACGATCAGCCGGTACGTGGCGCTCGCGCTGGAGCGGGTGGCGCTGCTGGAGGCGCGTCGGCGGGTCGCGACCACGCTGCAGGAGTCGATGCTCACCGCGCCGCCCACGGTGGCGCACCTCGACATCGCGACCACCTACGCCCCCGCCGCGCGCACCGACCAGGTGGGCGGCGACTGGTACGACGCGGTGGTGCGCGACGACGGCACCGCGATCGTCATGATCGGCGACGTCGCGGGCCACGACGTGCACGCCGCCGCGCAGATGGGCCAGCTGCGCTCGATGCTCCGGGCGCTCGCATGGAGCCACGACGAGTCACCGGCCGGGCTGCTGACCCGCCTCGACAAGGCGAACGCGCGCCTCGGCCCGCGGGCGATGGCGACCGCCGTCGTCGCGCGCCTGGACCGCGACCCGGCGCCGTGCCCGACGGACGCGCTCGAGGGCGTCCCGCCGGCCGAGCGGCCCGAGCGCGCGTACACGCTCACGTGGTCGGTGGCCGGGCACCCGCCGCCGATGGTGCTGCGGCGCGACGGGCGGGTCGAGCGCCTGTCCGAGACCCCCGACCTGCTGCTGGGCGTGGTGCCCACCACGCCGCGCGTGGACCGCTCCGTCCGCCTCCTGCCGGGCGACACCCTCGTGCTGTACACGGACGGGCTGGTGGAGCGCCGCGGCGTCCCGAGCGACGAGCGGCTGTCCGACCTGGAGACCGTGCTGCGCTCCGCGCACGGCGAGGCCACGTCCGCGGTCCCGCGCGCGCTGGTGCGCGGCCTCGTGGGCGACGCGCAGCGCGACGACGTCGCCGTGCTGGCGCTGCGGGTGCGCGTCCCCGCCCCGTCCGGGCCGCCGTCGTCGGCCGGCCCCGCCAAGGCGGAGCGGCGCGTCGCCGACGACGACCTCAGCGACCTCGGCCCGGCGCGCCGGTGGGTGGACGACGTGCTCGAGTCGTGCGACGTGTCCGACGAGCAGCGGCGCACCGCGATGCTGCTGACCAGCGAGGTGCTGACCAACGCGCTGGAGCACGGCGAGGGACCGATCACGGCGACGGTCGAGGTGGACGGCCGCCGCCTGCGCGTGGGCGTCCGCGACGGGAGCATGGCCGAGCCGGAGCTGCAGTCCCCCCGGCCGCAGGACCTGTCGGGCCGCGGCGTGCTCTTCCTCGACCGCCTCGCGTCCCGGTGGGGCGTCCAGCTGCACGACGGCTCCGACGCCGTCGGGCGGCACTCCGGCGTCGTCGAGGGCAAGACCGTGTGGTTCGAGATCGACCGCGCGGCCCGGCCGCTCACCGGCACGGTCAAGCGGGTACGCCCGCCGACGCCCGCCACCGGCGCCGTGCCCCTGGTCGAGCGCGTGCTGCGCGACGACCGTCGCTGACCCCTCGCCGTCGCCCCGGGCGACACCCCTCCCGGGTGTCGGCGGTACGTCGTACGGTGTGAGACGTGACACACACCGCCCAGCGCGCCGCCGCGCCGTCCCGACGCGGGACGGCGACCGGCGCTTCCCCCACGTCCGACGGCGAGGGCGAGGACGTCGGCGCCCTGCTCGAGCCGTACCGCCGCGAGCTCACCGGCTACTGCTACCGCATGCTCGGCGGCGCGTTCGAGGCCGACGACGCGGTGCAGGAGACGCTGCTGCGCGCCTGGCGCTCGTACGACCGGTTCGAGGGCCGGTCGTCGCTGCGGTCGTGGCTGTACCGCATCGCGACCAACGTGTGCTTCGACCACCTCGGCTCGTCCAAGCGGCGCGAGCGTCCCATGGGGCTGGGCGGGCCGCAGCCGGCGGAGGAGCAGTACTTCGGCGACGTCCTGGCGGAGGACCGGTGGCTCGAGCCCGTGCCCGACGACGCCGTCCTGCCGCGCGAGGGCGACCCGGCCGACGTCGCGGTGGGGCGTGAGTCCATCCGGCTCGCGTTCGTGGCCGCGCTGCAGCACCTGCCCGCGCGCCAGCGCGCCGTGCTGGTGCTGCGCGAGGTGCTGCGCTGGTCGGCCGCCGAGGTCGCCGCCCTCCTCGACACCACCGTCGCGTCCGTGAACAGCGCGCTGCAGCGCGCCCGCGCCACCCTCGGCAGCAAGGGCCTGCGCCGGGCGGGCGACGACGGCGCCGACGCCCCCGAGCCGCAGTGGGACGAGATCGACCAGACGCTGCTCGAGCGGTACCTGGACGCGTTCGAGCGCTACGACATGGACGCCCTGGTGGCGCTGCTGCACGAGGACGCCGTGCTCAACATGCCGCCCTACACGATGTGGGTGCACGGGCGCTCCGAGGTGATCCGCTGGATGACGGGTCCCGGCTCCGGCTGCGAGGGGTCGCGCTGCGTGCCCGTGCAGGCGAACGGCTCGATGGCGTACGGCCAGTACCGGCGCGACCCCACGGGCGGCTGGTCGCCGTGGGGGCTCGCCGTGCTGGAGGACGACGGCAGCGGCCGGATCACCGGCATCACCACGTTCCTCGACACGGCCACCTGGTTCCCCCGGTTCGGCCTGCCCGACCGGCTGCCCGCCCTCTGACCTGCGGGCCAGCGCGCCCCGCGGGCCGCGCTGGGCTACGTTTTCCCGCATGACCACGGACGCCCCGCACCCTGAGGGCGAGCCCGACGAGGTCGACGAGGTCGACAGCTCCGTCCGTCCCGTCCAGCACGACAGCAAGAACCCGCCGCGGTGGCTGCCGCGCGCGCTGGTGATGGTCGTGGTGGCCGCGTTCGTCGCCACCTTCCTCGCGTACGCGTTCGGCCAGCTCGGCGGGCTGGCCGTCAACGTGCTCATCTCCTTCTTCGTCGCGCTCGCGCTCGAGCCGATCGTCGTGTGGCTGGTGCGGCACGGGTGGCGGCGCGGCGCGGCCGCGGGCGTCTCGCTGGGCGGGGCGATCGTCGTCGTGCTCGCCGTGTTCGCGATGTTCGGCAACCTGTTCGTGCAGCAGCTGATCCAGCTCGTCTCGTCGCTGCCCGACCTCTACACGAGCATCCAGCAGGGCATCGAGTCGCGCTGGGACGTCACCGTCCCCGACTCCGACGATCTCGTCGCGCAGGCCCTGGACCAGTGGGGGCAGGACGTCGCGACGGGTGCGATCAGCATCGGCGTGTCCATCGTGGGCGTCCTGTTCGCGATCACCACGATCCTGCTCATCACCTACTACCTCATGGCCGCGGGCCCCAAGTTCCGCGCCGCCATCTGCGCCTGGCTGCGGCCGGACCGCCAGCAGGAGGTGCTGACGCTGTGGGAGATCACGCAGGTGAAGGTCTCCGACTTCATCAGCTCCCGCGTCGTGCTCGCCGCGCTGTCGAGCGTGTTCACGTTCGTCTTCCTGCTGATCGTGCAGACGCCGTACGCGCTGCCGCTGGCGGTGTTCACGGGCGTCGTGTCGCAGTTCGTGCCCACCATCGGCACGTACATCGGCGGCGCCCTGCCGGTGGCGGTCGCGCTCGCCGCCCAGGGGCTGCCGCAGGCGATCGCCGTGCTGATCTTCATCGTCGCGTACCAGCAGGTGGAGAACCTCATCTTCTCCCCGAAGGTCAGCGCCCGGGCGCTGGAGATGAACCCGGCCGTGTCGTTCGTCGGCGTCCTCGGGTTCGGCGCCGTCTTCGGCGCGCTCGGCGCGTTCCTCGCCCTGCCGATCCTCGCGACCGTGCAGGCCCTCGGGAACACGTACCTGCAGCGGCACGAACTCGTCGACTCGACCCTGCTGCACGACCCCGACCAACCGTCCGGCCGCGGCGAGGGCGTGTGGTCGTCGCGGCGACGGCGCAACCTCGAAGCCGGGGAGCGTGCCGCCCGCGAGGCGGAGGCCCGGCGCCGCGACGGCGCAGAGGAGTGAGAGCTGAGATGAGCAACGCATGAGTCCGGACCTCGTCGGCGGCATCGCCCTCATCGTGATCGTCGGGGTGGCCGGACAGGTCGCCGCCCGCGCGCTGCGGGTCCCGTCGATCCTGCTGCTGCTCGTGCTCGGGCTGCTCGTCGGGCCGGTCCTCGGCTGGCTCGACCCGGACGCGCTGTTCGGCGAGGCGCTGTTCCCGCTGGTGTCGATGGCCGTCGGCCTCCTGCTCTTCGAGGAGTCGCTCAAGCTGGACTTCGGACGCCTGCGCGGTGGCGCGCGGCGGCCCGTGCTCGGCCTGGTGACCACCGGCGCCCTCGTCACCGGCCTCGGCGCCACCGCCGTCGCGTACCTGTTCCTCGACGTGACCTGGGGCCGGGCGGCCGTCATCGGCGCGATCCTCATCGTGTCCGGGCCGACCGTCGTCGGGCCGCTGCTCGCCATCATCCGGCCCCGCCAGCCCGTCGAGTCCGTCCTCGCCTTCGAGGGCATCTTCATCGACCCCATCGGGGCCACGGTGGCGCTCGCCGTGGCGAACGTCGTGCTCCACGCCGAGCCCGTCAGCCTGCTCGAGACCGGGGGTCTGGGGCTGCTGGTGGGCGGGGTGGCCGCCGTGCTGCTCGTGGTGCTCATCCGCTTCGGCAAGGTGCCGAAGGAGACGGAGGTCGTGCTGGCGTTCGCGTTCGCCCTCGGGGCCTACGCGCTGGCCGAGGGCGTGCACGACGAGGCCGGCCTGTTCGCCACGACCGCGCTCGGCGCCGTCCTGGCGAACCAGCGGGTGGCGCGCACCGAGCCGCTGCACGAGTTCGGCACCCACATCGGCCTGCTGCTCATCGGCGCGCTGTTCGTCGTGCTGTCCGCCCGGATCGACCTGGACGCCCTGGCCCGGTACGCGCTGCCCACCGTCCTCGTCGTCGCGGCGCTGGTGCTGGTGCTGCGCCCCGTTGTGGCCGCCGTCTCGACGCTCGGGACCGACCTGAGATGGTCCGACCGGGCGATGATCGGCTGGATGGCGCCGCGCGGCATCGTCGCCGCGTCGACCGCGTCCGTCTTCTCGCTGCGGTTCGACGACGCCGGCGAGCCGTTCCCCCAGCTGGTGCCGGTGATCTTCGGCGTCGTGCTGCTCACCGCGATCGTGTACGGGTTCACCGGCACGCCCATGGCGAAGCTGCTCGGGGTGCGCTCCGACGACCAGGAGCGGCTGGACGACGACGGCCTGCCGGTGCTCGACCGGACGTCCTGACCGGCCCGCTGCCTACGATGTCGGCATGACCGGTCCGGTGCTGGTGGGCGTGCCCCACGACCACCACCCCAGCGTGCCCCGGCGGGCCGCCGACCTGGCGGCCGCGCTCGGTACCGAGCTGGTGTGCGTGGCCGTGGACGAGGCGTCCGTGCGCGAGCCGTCCGGCGCCGTGGTGCCCGTCGACCCCGACGCCGACTCTCCCGCCGACGACGGCGGCCTGCGCGACGCCGTCGCCGCCGCCCTGGCCGACATCCCCGTGCGCTGGCGGCTCGAGCGCACCGCCGGCGACCCGGCCGCGGAGCTCGCTCGGATCGCCGCCGCCCATGACGCTGCCCTGATCGTGGTGGGCGCGCGCCGCCCCGGGATGCGGGGCTGGGCCACGCACCTGGTCGGCGGCACCGTCGCCGGGCACCTCGTCCACGACCAGCCGCGGCCGGTGGTCGTGCTGCCCGACCGGCAC
>JADHZE010000047.1 GCA_026934365.1 Isoptericola sp. QY 916
CGTCGCGCACCGCGGCGTCGACCGTCGCGGCGGGGCGGCCGTGCTCCGCGAAGGCGTCGACGACGGCGACGCGGCCGCGCACCGTCATCGCGCGCTCGGGCAGCACCAGGCCGGTGACCTTCACGGCGCCCGCGTCGGGCGCCATCCGCCCGGCGAGGGCGAGCAGCAGCGCGGACACGGGGGCCGCCGCGTCGCCGTGCACGCACAGGGCGCCGCCCTCGGGGACGCGCACGCTGACAGGGCCGACCACCGGGGCCGGCGAGCCGTCGGGCCCCGCGACCTCGAGGTCGCGCGCGGCGACGGCGTCCGTCGCGTCCGGCTCGGGCCACGACGCGAGCCGCAGCTCCTTCGTGAGGCCCTCGCCCTCGACGTCGAACGTGGGCAGGATGCGGTCGAGCCAGCGCGGCATGTGCCAGGCCCGGTCGCCCAGGAGATGGAGCACGGCGGGCACGAGCGTCATGCGCACGACGAACGCGTCCACGAGCACACCGACGGCGAGGCCGAGAGCGATGGGTTTGAGGGTCATGTCGCCCTCGGGCACGAACGCGACGAAGACGGCGAACATGATGACCGCCGCGGCCGTGACCACCTTGGCCGAGCCGAGGAAGCCCGAGCGCACCGCGCGGCGGGCGTCGCCGCCGTGCACGTAGTCCTCCCGGATGCGGGACACGAGGAAGACCTCGTAGTCCATCGCCAGGCCGAACAGCACGCCCATGAGGATGATCGGCATGAAGCTGATGACGGGGCCCAGCTTGGTGACGTTGAGGGCGTCCGCCAGGACGCCGTTCTCGAACACGAGGGTCACCACGCCGAAGGCCGCGCCGACGGACAGCAGGTAGCCGAGCGAGGCCTTGATCGGCACCCAGATCGAGCGGAACACCATCGTCAGCAGCACGAGCGACAGGCCCACGACGACGAGGCCGAACGGCAGCAGCGCGGCACCGAGCTTGTCGGAGACGTCGATGCCGACCGCGGCGAAGCCGGTGACGGACAGGTCGACGCCGTACTTCTCCAGGTAGTGGTCGTGCTGGTCGCGGATCTCGTTGACGAGGTCCTTGGTCTCCTGCGACGTCGGGCCCCCCTCGGGGATCACCTGGATGATGCCGGTGTCGGCGGACGGGTTCGGCGTGGACAGCGGGACGTCGGCGACGCCGGGCAGGTCGGCGATCTCGTCGCCGAGGTCGTCCATGAGGGCCACGGGGTCGTTGCTGGTGACGATCGAGCCCGTGACGATCAGCGGGCCGTTGAAGCCCTCGCCGAACTCCTCACCCACCAGGTCGTAGGTGACGCGGGCGCTGTTGTCCTCCGGCAGGGTGCCGGCGTCCGGCAGCGCGAGGCGGAGGTTCGTGGCCGGCCAGGCGAGGGCGGCGATGGCGCCCACGACGAGCACGATCGTGAGGACCGGGAAGCGGGTGGCGCCCCGCACCCAGCCGTCGAAGAACCGGTTGCGGTGGACGCCGTCGGCCGGCGCGGCGGCCCGCTTGGCCCTCCCCTTCGCCTTGCGGGCGGCGCGCGGGGCGCGCGGCCGCAGCCGCTCCCCCGAGAACGACAGCAGCGCGGGCAGCAGCGTGAGCGAGACGAGGACGGCGATGCCGACCGCCACGGCGGCGGCGATGCCCATCACGGTGAGGAACGGGATGCCCGCGACCCCGAGGCCCACGAGGGCGATCATCACCGTGAGGCCCGCGAAGATCACGGCCGAGCCCGCCGTCGCGGTGGCGCGCGCGATCGACTCGTCCACCTCGAGCCCGGCCGCGAGCTGCTCGCGGTGCCGGGACACGATGAACAGCGCGTAGTCGATGCCCACCGCGAGGCCGAGCATGAGGCCCAGCATCGGCGTCGTGGAGTTGATCGGGCCGAACACGGTGGCCGTGAGCAGCAGGAGCATCGACACGCCCACGCCCATGAGCGCGTTGACCAGCGGCAGGCCCGCCGCGACGAACGAGCCGAGCGTGATGATGAGGACCACGAGCGCGACGACGACGCCGATCGCCTCGATGATGCTCAGGGCCGGGAACTCGACGCTGAACAGCTCGCCGCCCAGGCTGGCCTGGGACCCGGCCGGGAGTGCGGCGGCGAGGTCGTCGCTCGCGGTGCGCAGCGCGTCCTTGGTGTCCTCGGTGATGACGGACTGGTCGCCGTCGAGCTGGATCGTCAGCAACGTGGCCGTGTCGTCGTCGTTGACCGACGCTGCCATCTGGTCGTCGTACGGGGAGGTGACGGCTGCCACCTGGTCGAGCTCGCCGAGGTCGTCGACCGTGTCCTCGATGGGCCCGCGCATCGCGTCGTCGTCGATCGTGGAGCCGTCGGGCGCGACGACGATGATCTGCGCGGACGACCCGCTGACCTGCGGGAACGTGGCGGACAGGCTGTCGAGCGCGTCCTGCGACTCGGTGCCCGGGATGGTCACGGAGTTGTCGAAGCCCTGGTAGAGCAGGCCGGCCGCGCCGCCGACGACGGCGAGCACCAGCACCCAGCCGATGACGACGAGCCGCCGGGCCCGGGCGGCCCAACGGCCGAGGGAGTACAGGACGGAGGACACAGGCTCTCCCAGGACGACGGAGCAGGGGTTCGATACGGCACTGTATCCGATGCACGAACGTATCCGATACGCCGCTGTATTGGCTAGAGTGGGCCCGGCCGGGCGCGGCGCCCGCACCGGGCCGGTACCGGCAGCATCCCGAGGAGGACCCCCTGACCACCGAGAGCGCGACCCCCGACGAGGCTACGGTCGCCCCCGGGCGCTCGCCCCGGCGCGAGCGCACCCGCGAGCGTCTGCTCGACGCCGCCTTCGAGGTGTTCGCGCAGGTGGGCGTCCAGGCCGCGTCGATCGAGGCCGTGTGCGAGGCCGCCGGTTTCACCCGGGGCGCGTTCTACTCGAACTTCGCGAGCAAGGAGGAGCTGTTCCTGGCCCTCACGGAGCGCGAGGCGCGCGGCCACCTCGGCGCCCTCGAGCAGGCGGTCACCACGGTCGACCCCGCCGCCCTGCAGACGCCGGAGGGGTTCCGCGCCACCGTGCGCGAGGTCATCGCGTCGGTGCTGCCCGACCAGGCCGCGAAGGCCTCCTGGTGCGTCATGGAGCTCGAGTTCGAGCTGCTCGCGCTGCGCGACCCGCAGATCGCCCAGCGCTACGTGGACCAGCAGCAGGTGCTCCGCGGGGAGATGATCGCCGCGCTGAACCGCGTCATGTCCGCCCTCGGCCTCCGCTTCGCCGTCGACGAGCACGTCGCCATCGACCTGCTGCTGGGCGCGCACGAGGCCGGTCAGCGCGCGGCGATGCTCCCCGCCGAGACCGCCCGCAAGGACGCCAGCGCCATGCTCGAGATCCTCGTGGACCTCATCGTCACGCCCGCCTGACCTCCCCCCTGCCGCACAGGCGGTCGACGCTCAGAGGTACGCGGGCAGCTCCGGCTCGTCGCCCCGCACGTGCTCGCCGAGGAACGCCAGCACCGTCTGGTACCAGACCTTCGCGTGCTGGGGCGCGAGCACCCAGTGGTTCTCGTCGGGGAAGTACAGGAAGCGGTGCTCGGTGCTGCCGTCGTCGTCCGCGGGCAGGCCGGACTCCGTGAGCAGGTCGCGCCACAGCCGCAGGCCCTCCCCGACGGGCACGCGGTAGTCCTTGTCACCGTGCACGACGAGCATCGGGGTGCGGATGTCGGCGACGGCGCGGTGCGGGCTGTTCGCCTCCGCCATCTCCGGCGTCATCTCGCGCAGCCAGTAGTAGGCCGCGTCGGTGGTGGGGCCGAACTGGTCGAGCGCCCACAGGCTGGCGTGCGTGACGATCGCTCGGAACCGGTCCGTGTGCCCGGCCACCCAGTTCGCCATGTACCCGCCGAACGACCCGCCCATCGCGGCGGTGCGGGTCGCGTCGATCTCCGGCAGGGCCTCGACGGCGTCGGTGATCGCCATGAGGTCGGTGAACGGCGCTCCGCCCCACGCGCCCCAGCCGCGCTGCACGAAGTCCTGTCCGTACCCGGTGGACAGCGCCGGGTCGGGCAGCAGGACGGCGTAGCCGCGCGCCACCATCAGCCACGGGTTCCAGCGCCAGCTCCACGCGCTCCAGGTGCTCAGCGGGCCGCCGTGGATCCACAGCAGCAGCGGCGCCGGGCCGCCCGACGACGCCCCCTCGGGCAGGTCGCGGTCGGCCGCCCAGCCGGTCACGACCAGCCCGGCGTCCGCGTCCGCCAGCACGACGTCGTCCGGCGCGGCGCGGCGCAGGGCCTTGTCGAGCTTGGGACGGGCGTGGTCGGCGTAGGCGCGTACGAGGAGGTCGCGCGGGGCGCCGACGTCGGGCACCCACCGCGCGGCGAGCAGGCAGCTCGTGCCCGGCTTGTAGCGCAGGTAGGGCCGCGTCACCACGCCCGACGTGCCGGTCGCCGTCGCTATCCGCCGCGCCAACGTCGCCGGGTCGAGGAGGTCGGCCAGCGCGGGCACGGCCGGGTCGCGGGCGACCAGCTCACGGTCGGCGACGTGGTCGGCCAGGCGGACGGCTGCACCGTCCATGGTGCGACCGGGCGTCTCGATCAGCCGCTCAGTCACGCCCCACCCCCGCGGGGGCGGCCGCGCCGAGCACGGCGTCGGGCGGGCCGGACGCGACGATCCGCCCCGCGTCGAGCCGCACGACGCGGTCGCAGTCACGGGCGGCGTCGAGGTCGTGCGTCACGACGAAGGTGGTGCGGCCGCGGGTGAGGCGGCGCATGGCGTCGACGACCTCCCGTTCGGTCTGCTCGTCGAGGCCGGTCATGGCCTCGTCGAGCAGGACGACGGGGGCGTCGAGCATCGCGGCACGCGCGATGGCGATGCGCTGCCGCTGCCCGCCGGACAGGGTCGCGCCGCGCTCCCCCACGACCGTGTCGTAGCCGTCGGGCAGGGCGGTGACGAAGTCGTGCGCGCCCGCGACGCGGGCGGCGCGCTCGACCTGCGCGTCGGTGGCGTCGGGGACGGCGGCGGCGATGTTCTCGCGCACGGTCCCCCGGAACAGCACGCTGTCCTGCAGCACGACGGCGACCGACTGCCGCACGCTGCGCAGCGTGAGGTCGCGCAGGTTGTGTCCGTCGATCCGCACGACGCCGGAGTCGGGGTCGCGCAGGCGGGACAACAGCGAGACCAGGCTGGACTTGCCGGCCCCGGACGTCCCGACGACCGCGACCCGCTCCCCCGGCCGCACCGCGAGGTCGAGCCCCCGGAGCACCGGGAGACCGGGCACGTAGGAGAACCACACGTCCTCGAACCGCACGTCGCCGCGGGCGTCGCGCAGGGGCCGGGCCCAGCTCGCGTCGACCACCTCGGGGCTGCGCTCCAGCACCTCGACGACGCGCTCGCTCGACGCGCCGGCCTGCGCGATGCGGCCGGTGTACTTCGCGATGTCGCGCATCGGCTTGAACGCGGCCTTGAGGTAGGTGAGGAAGACGGTGAGCTCGCCCGGGGTCAGCGCGCCGTCGAGCACGCGCTGCGCCCCCACGTAGAGCACGACGGCGGTCGCGAGGCCGACCAGCACGTCGGTGGAGCGCTCGAGGCCGGCGGACAGCCGCTTCGCCTTGACCCCCTCGCGCAGGGAGGACGTGTTGGACCGGGCGAACCCGGCACGCATGCGGTCCTCGAGCGAGTACGCCTGCACCACCTTGACGGCCGCGAGCGACTCGGTGGCCAGCGACGCCAGCTGCCCCTCGGCCTTGCGCTGGTCTCGCGAGACGTGCCGGATGCGCCGCGACAGGCGGCCGCTGGTGAGCAGGAAGACGGGCAGGACGACGAGCATCACGAGCGCCAGGACCGGGTCGAGCACCGCGACCACCACGACCATGCCGACGAGCGTCACGACGTTGCCCAGCATCGGCAGCATCGCGGTGACCGACACCTCCTTGAGCCGTCCGACGTCGCTGGTGAGCCGGGTGACGAGGTCGCCGGTGGTGGAGCCGTCGTGGAACCTCAGGCTGAGCCGCTGCAGGTGGTCGTACAGGTCCGCGCGCACGCCCGTGAGGACGCGGTTGCCGGCCAGCGCGAAGCACACGGTCATGGCGTAGGCGGCTCCCGCCCGCAGCAGGACGACGACGAGCAGCGACCCCGCGGCGAGGGCGATGACGAGCCCGAGGTTCGCGGGCGCCGGCCCGGCGACGCTCGACCCGGTGGCCGCGACGATCCCGTCGACCACGTACTTCAGCGGCCACGGCTCCAGCAGCCGCATCGCGACCTCCGCGAGCAGCGCCAGGCCGCCCAGCACGAGCAGCCTTCGCTCGGGCCGCACGTGGTGGCGCAGGTGCGGCCAGAACCGGCGGAACGACCGGCCGGCCGCCCGCACCGACCGCTGGCGACCCTCAGCCACGGCGACCACCCCCGGCGCTGGAGCCGGCCTCGGCAGGCTCGACCGACGAACGGGTCTCGACGAGCTCGACCGACGGGACGAGCCCGGGCAGCTCGACCCCGGCGAACCCCAGCGCACGGCGCACGACGGCGGACCAGTCGTGCCGCTCGACGGCGACCTCCCGGGCTCGGGCGCCGAGCGCGGCGCGGCGATCGTCGTCGTGCGCGAGCGCGACGATGGCGTCGGCGAGCGCCGCAGCACGACCCGGAGGCACGAGCACCCCGGCGTCCCCGTGCTCGAGCGCGTCGGGCAGCTCGCCCACCGCGCTCGCCACGACCGGCAGCCCGGCCGCCAGGTACTCGTAGACCTTCAGCGGCGAGAAGTAGAAGTCGTCGAGGGCGGGGTACGGCGCCACGGCGACGTCGGCCCGGTGCAGCAGCGCGGGGACCTCCGACGGCGCGACGGCGCCCGCGTGCTCCACGGCGTCCGAGACCCCGAGCGCGTCGGCCCGGGCGAGCACCGCCTCGCGCTCGGGACCGTCGCCGACGAGAAGCAGGCGTGCGTCGGGCACGCGGGCACGCACGCCGGCGAACGCGTCGATCAGCACGTCGAGGCCGTGCCACGGCTTGAGGGTGCCGACGAACAGCACGGTGAACGCCGTCGTCTCCTGTCGACCCCAGCACCGACCCGCGGCCGGAACGATCCGCCCGGTGTCCACCCCGTTCGCCAGCACGTGGACCTTCTCCGGGTCCTCGCCGGCGCGATCGGCAGCCCAGGCCGCGACGGGGCCGCTCACGGCGACGACGGCCGTCGCGGCACCGACGGCCGCGCGGACGCAGCGCTCGGCGGCCGCCTCGTCGACGAGCTCGCGGTGCGTGCGCTGCTCGGCGACGAGCGGCGCGTTCACCTCGAGCACGCTGGGGACGCCGTCGTCGGCGGCCCAGGCGGTGGCCGCCGTGCCCCAGAGGGAGTAGCGCTCGTAGACGAGGTCGATCCCGGCCCGCTCGTGCAGCGCGTCCAGGAGGTCGCCGACCCGGGCGTCGGCGTCCTGCAGGGCACGCTCGCGTCCGGCGGTGGAGCCGGTCGGCGCCACCGGCACGCGGTGGACGACGACGCCCCGGAGGTCGTCGGGGGTGTCGTCGCCGGGGCGCGTCGTGACGACGTGCACCTCGGCGCCGGCACGCACCAGCTCGCGCAGCACTGCCTGGACGTGCACCGACGACCCCTTGCGGCCGAACACCGGGACGCCCGGGTCGGAGCTCACGTACGCGACCCTCATGCCGCCCTCCCCTCCGCGGCGGGTGCCGCGCTCTCCAGCACGTCCAGCAGGCGGCGGGACGTGCCGACGACGTCGAACTCGGCCTCGATGCGGGCGCGCGCACCGTCGGCGAGACGGGCTGCCTCGCCAGGGTCGTCGAGCAGGGCGCCGAGCGCCGCGGCGAGCGCGGGGGCGTCGCCGGGCGGCACGAGGCGGCCGGTCTCGCCGTCGCGCACCGCCTCGGGGATGCCGGTGACCGGCGTCGAGACGACGGGGGTGCCGAGGGCCATCGCCTCCAGCAGGACCGTGGGCAGGCCGTCGCGGTTGCCGTCGGCGCCGAGCACGCACGGCGCGGCGAAGACGGCGGCGCGGGCGACGACGTCACGCACCCCGTCCTGCGGCAGCGGGCCGTGGAAGGTCACGTGCTCCGCGCCGTCCCGCAGCAGGCCGAGCACGGCGGCGCGGTCACGCAGCGCGGCCTCCTCCGGCCCGGAGCCGACGAGGTCGAGGTGCACGTCGCGGCCGGCCGCCACGAGGAGGGCGAGCGCGTCGAGGAGGTCGCCGAAGCCCTTCTTCTCGACGAGGCGCCCGACGGCGCACACGCGCCCGGGCCGTCGCGGCGCCGTCGCGCGGGCGTACTCGTCGAGGTCGAGCCCGTTGTACACGCGTACGACGGCGTCCGCGGCGGGCCCGTAGGTGTCGCGCAGGTGGGCGAGGTTGTGGTCGCTCACGGTCACGACGGCGCGCGCGTCGGCGAGCTTCGTCCGCAGGTCGGCCGGGTTGACCGACTCGTGGAAGATGTCCTTCGCGTGCGCGGTGAACGTGTACCCGATGCCGAGGACGGCGGCGGCGAACCGCGCGACCGTGGTCGCGACGGACCCGAAGTGCGCGTGCAGGTGCGTCAGGCCGGCGTCGTGCGCGGCGGACGCGATCCACAGCGCCTGCACGGCGTCCTCCGGGTCGGCGGCGAGCAGGTCCGCGAGCACGGCGGCGGGCAGGCTGCGCAGGTCGAGCCGGTCGTGGGCCTCCGCGAGCGCCGACCACGCGTCCGACGCGCGGGTCGCCCGCGGCACGAACCGGACCGGCGCGGCGACGTCGGCCAGCGCCGCGTGGAAGCGGGTGTCGACGGGGGCGCGCAGGGAGAAGATCTCGATCTCCACGCCGCGGCGCTCCAGGCCGCGCACCTCGTTGACGATGAACGTCTCCGAGAAGCGCGGGTACATCTTGGTGACGTAGCCGACGCGCGGGGTCGGTGCCGTCGTCGAGGGAGTCATGGGGGTGGTCTCAGGCCGTGGCACGGTGCTCCTCCTCCTGGTTCTGCGGGTGCGGGGTGGCTGCCGCCGGGCGGGCCGGGGCCTCGTCCCGGTGGGCGAGCCGGTCGACGAGCGCGTCGACGAGCTCCGGGACGCGCGACAGCCCGTCGAGGTCGACGTCGACCTCGGGGCGCCGGGGCGCGTCGTCGACGGCCGTGCGGGCGAGCCATGCCCCGACCCGATCGGGGGTGATCGCGCCGACGAGGACGTCGAGCAGCCCGAGGTCGGCGAGCCGGCAGGCCCGCACGAGCTGCTCGGCACGAGGGTGCGTGCGCGGCACGACCAGGCCGGGGCGGCCGGACGCCAGCAGCTCGCACACGGAGTTGTAGCCGCCCATCGTCACGACCGCGGCTGCGCCCTCGACCAGGGGCACGACGTCGCGCACGAACGCGTGCACCTCGAGGTCGTCGCGGCCCGCGGCGACGGCGTGCAGCCGATCGCGCGCCGCCTCGGGCAGGTAGGGCCCGGTGACGAGCACGCCGCGGTGGCCCGGGGGCAGCGGCGCGGCGGCGAACGCCTCCGCGAGCGCCGCGCCGTCCTGTCCGCCGCCGACGAGGCAGAGGACGTAGGGGTCGGCGCTCGTGGGCGCCGGCGTCCCGACGGTGCGGCCGCGACCGAGGTAGCCGGTGGAGGTGGTGGACGCGCGACCGCGACCGAGGTAACCGGTAAACACAGCCCGGGCGGCGACGTGCTCCGGCAGGGCGTACTCGGTGAGCGGGTCGTAGACGCGCGCGTCGCCGTACACCCACACCTCGTCGAAGAACCGCTCGATCACCGACGTGCTGCGCTGCTCGCGCCACTCGCGGACGGCGACCTCGGGGGTGTCGAGCACGTCGCGCAGCCCCAGCACGCACGCGGTGCCGCCCTCCGCGCGCAGGCGCCGCAGCGCGGGCAGCAGCTCGCCGCCGACGCCGAGGGGCACCTTGTCCACCACGAGCACGTCGGGGCGGAAGGCGGCGAGCGCGCCGTCGATCACCCCCGCGCGGACGCGGACGACGTCGTCCAGCGTGCCGGCCCAGGTGCGCGGCCCGTAACCGCGGTCCGGGTCCTTGCCGACGCGCGGCAGCGTCACGACCTCCGTGCGCTCCGGCAGGGGCAGGCTCGTCGCCTCCCGCGCGCCGGACAGGAGGAGGACGTCGACGTCCGGGTCGGCGTCCACCACCGCGCGCGCCAGCAGCGACGTGCGCCGCACGTGGCCGAGGCCCTGCGTGTCGTGGGAGTAGAACGCGACCCGGCGTCGCGCCGGGAGCTCGGGTTCGACCGCTGATATCTGTCGCACCCTGGCAACCCTGCGGAGGTTGCCTGAGTCACGGATGAGGCGGCCATGAGGGGGTTCTCATCCGGAAGGGCGCAGCATCTGCACAGAGCACGCCCAGGTCCGCCGCTCGTCCGTGCGGGAGGTCTGGCACGCTCCCGTCGTGACCCGACGACGCACGTCCGCCCTGGTGGCGGCGGTCATCCTGTTGGCCGGCACCGCGGCGCTGCTCGCCGTCTGGCGCCCGTGGGACCCGGTGCCCGACGAGCTGCGTGCGGCAGCACGCCAGGTCGCCCACCTCCCCGGCGTCGTCTCCTCGGAGGTCACCGACTACGAGGTGGTCTTCCGCGACGCGAAGGACGGCGACGTCGCCCTCGTCACCCTCGAGGTCGGGCTCGACGGCGGGCTCTCCCCCGAGGCCGCGAGCGCGGCCGCGTCGCAGGCGGACGACGCCGTCGCGGAGACGCAGGTCGACGGGGTGCGCACGCTGTCCCGCACGACGACGGTCCACGCCGGCGACCCGCGGACCGTGCACGGCGTCGAGGTCTACCCGCTGACGGCGTGGGTGACCGAGGACGGCGACGCGTCCTCCGTCGCGGACGCCGTCGTCCTCCGCCGCGCGGGCGCGACGACGGTGAGCGGCGTCAGCGCGGAGGCGGCCGACGGAGAAGGGCTCGTGCGGCTGGCGGAGGAGGCCGCGGAGCACAAGATCGCCGCGTCGCTCGGCACCGCCGACGACGCCGTGCGGTACGACGCCTCCGGGCGCGTCCCCGTGGTGGCGGCCGCGCGGCTGGCCGTCGACGCGGCCGGACGGCCGGGCGTGGCGTCGGTCGTCGTGCACGCGGGGTTCCCGGAGGGAACGGCGACGGCGGACGACTCGGCGCTGACGCTCCAGGTGGGTCTGGACGGGCCGACGTCGTCCCCCGAGGCGGACGACGTCGCGCGCTGGCTCGACGACCCGGCCCGCGACGCCGGCGGCCGCCACCTCGCGTACACGCTCACCGAGCCGGGCTACGCCTCGCGCGTCGACGGCTGGGTCGCGGCCGCGCCGCCCCCGACGCCCGAGGAGCACACCGTGCCGCTGCCCGCGGGCGTCGGGGCGTGGCCGGACGACGACGACGCCCCGGCCTGCGCGAGCGACGACCTCCGCCTCACCCTCGGCACACCGGACGCCGCGGCCGGCGGCCGGTATCTCGCCGTGCTCGCCGAGAACGTGTCCGAGCGGCCGTGCGCCCTCGACGGCGTGCCGCGGCTGACGTTCCGGAACGCCGACGGCGAGCCGCAGGACGACGTCACGACCGAGCCCGCCGCACCGGGCGTCGTCCCGGGCCGCGTCGTCGTGCCGGTGGGCGAGCGCGCGCTGGCGACCGTGCAGTGGCGGGCCATGTCGGCGGCGAACGACCCCGACGTCACCACGACGGTGGACGTCGTCGCCGTCCCGGACGGAGATCCGGTCCCGCTGACCCCGACCGCCGAGCTCGACCTGCTCGACGGCGCCGAGGTGCGCGTCGGCCCGTGGGCGCAGGGGGCGGAGGGCTGGACGTGAACGGCGCCGCAGGCCGCCAGGCGGGGTGGTGGGCTCAGTCCCCGCACAGCTCCGCGACCTCGGCCCGGAACTGGTCGGACCCGAGATCGAGGTCGCTGATCCACAGCATGTGGCCGAGCTGGAGATTCGACTCCCGGGCGATCCCGAGCGACCGGACGCGGAGCGGCGCGTGCTCGATCCCCGTGCGGCTGCTGACCGCGGCGCCGTACCGCATGTCCGCGTCCATGGGGCCCCACGGCCCCACGACCCACATGGCCACCTCACGCCCGGGCGGGATCTCGACCTCGGCGGTGGTGTCCGCCTCGGGCGGGGGGCCGTCCGCCGGGTCGCGGAACCCGTAGTCGTCCCGCGGGTCGGCTGCCACGGCGCCGAACCGGAAGACGTCGGGCAGCAGGCTCGTCACGGTGATCGGCCAGCGCGCGTCGTTGCGGACGGTCTGCACGACGGCGACGTCCTGGTCCGCGGCGAAGAGCGCCCAGAGGCCCTCGTCGGGGTACGTGCACTCGTCCGTGAATCCGGCACCCGTCGAGGACACCGACCCGAGCTCCACGCCCGCGCTCGCCGACAGCCCCCACCACCCGCCGAGGGCCGCGGCCGCCAGCACCGCCGCGCCGACGACCGCGACGGTCGAACGCCGGACCCGCCGCGTGCTCACATCGCCCCGAAGCACCAGCGCCGGATCTTCGACTCGTCCTGCACGGAGTCGAGCACGCGGACGCCGTCCACGGCGCCGCGCCAGGCGCCGCCGCCGACGGTGACCGGCCCGGACGGCGCGGCCGTGAGCGGCCCCGCCTGCGCCCGACCGGACCGTACGGGCGCCCCCATCCCGGTGAGGGAGCAGGTCCACAGGTCGACGGCGCCCGTCGCGGCGTTCCGCGTCCCCGCGAGGAAGACCCAGCTGCCGGGCTCGGGGGCGACGCCGGACACCGCGGTCGTCGACGTTCCGCCGTCGCCGGTGGCGACCGAGAACGCCCAGCAGGTGCCGGTCGCCGACGTGCAGGAGTCGTCGGCGACGGTGCCGAGCGTGAAGCCCGGCCGTCCGTCATCCCCCTGCGTGACGACGGACGCGGTGACGCCGTCGGCGTCGGGCCGCACGAACGCCGCCACGGTGACGTTGCCCGCCGCGTCGACGACGGCGCCGTCGGTCGCCGCCACGTCGGAGTCGGCGTCGAAGGTCAGCGCGCCGTCGCCCGGGACGCCCCAGGGACCGGGCGACCACAGGTCCGTGCCGGACAGGGTGAGCGCGTTGCCGCCGCCGAGGGTGCTGCCCGCCGTCGTCCCCGCGAGCTCGTCGAACCACCAGGTCGCACCGCGTGCCACGGGGTACGCGACCACGAACCGGTACTCCCGCCGCGGGCCCACGTTCCCCGCGGCGTCCACCGCCTGGGCGTACAGGATAGTCGGGCCGGCATAGCTCGGCGTGAGCTCGACGACCTCCCCCGGCTGTGCGCGGTCGAACAGGGCGTCACCCACGGTCGAGTACTGCACGTAGGCCACGTCGTCGGAGCCCGGCACGTCGAACCGGAACCCGCCGGTCATCCCGACCCCGCCCGCGGTCCGGTCCTCGAGGTAGACGGCGGGGTACCCCTCGACCGGCGTGACGACGGTCTCGCCGGGGGCCGTCACGTCCACGCTCAGCTCGCAGCCGACCGGCTCCGTGAGGCCGCCGCTCGGCAGCACCGCCTGCACCGACCACCCGTACGTCCCGCCCTCGGCGAGGACGCCGTCCGGGACCTTGACGGAGTGGGTCGCACCGGACGCCTGCGGCGTGGTCGGGACCGACCGCCACAGCTCGTCGCCCGTCGCGAGGTCGCGCACGGCGAACTCGGCGCTCATCGAGGACGGGAACGGCTCGCGCGCGTTGGAGAGCTCGGCCACCAGGGTCGGGGTCGTCGAGCGGACCGCCGGGCGGTCGTCGCCCGCCGCGCACGACGTCTCCGGCCGCATCGTGCCCAGCGCGACGACGGTGTCCGTCGCCCGCAGCTCGACGGTCAGGGTCGCGTCGGGGCCGAAGGCCGCCCGGCCGCAGCCCCGGCAGTCCTCGTCCGCCGCGGCGAGGCCGAACGCCAGCGGGTCGCCGGAGCGCACGGCCTGCCCCACGGCCCGGGTGACGTCGACCTCGACGCGCCGGTCGCCGCCGCACCCCGCGCCCTCCAGGTCCGCGCCCGTCGAACGCCAACCGGGTGTCGAGGCGGCCCACGTGGTCGCCGCGGTCACGGCCGGGACCGCGTGCACCCGGACGTCGTCGACCCCGCACGCCTGGTCGCGGCCCACCGGGAGCGACAGCGTCGCGGCGACCAGCACTCCGTCGGCCAGCGCGGCCGGGTCGCCGAGGTCCCCGAAGTCGTAGGCCACGCGCTGCACCCCCCGCGCGGGGCAGCCCCGCCCGCCCTCGCCGACGCACCGCCCGACGACCCGGTCGCCGTCGAACCCGACGCCGGCCGTGCTGGTCGGGGCGCCGCTGCGCAGCGCCGTCCACGCGCGCGGGCCGGACTCGAGGACCACCCGCCCGCTCGGCACCTCCGTCGTCTCGAGCCGTGGTGCGGCACCGGGTGAGGCCGTCGCCGTCGTGGCGCCTCCTGTCAGCACGAGTCCAGCAAGGGCGAGCGCTGCCAGGAGCTGACGTCGTCGAACCACCGTTGACCACCGTTCGTCGTCCTCGACGCGACCCGTGCAGGTCGCCCGGACCGTCTCATCCCGGACAAGTCCGACCGAAAGGTAGCGGATCCCGTCGCCTCAGCGAACCGCAGGACCTGTTTTTCACCCGCTCGCACCGACTTCGTGCCGTCCTCAGCCGAAGGTGAACGTGTAGACGGCGACGCCGTCGGGCACGTCGAGCTCCACGATCCCGTCGGTCGGCCCGTCGCCGCGCAGCACGTCGTACAGCGTCGGGTTGCCGGCCACGTCGATCTCGCGCTCGGCGCGGACGCTGCCGTCGTCGGCGAGCACGCGGGCGGTGACCGTCCCCTCGCCGCCGAGGACGCTGAACACGTCGGTCGAGCGGTACGCGAGCCGCAGGGTCGCGTCGTCGGAGGCTGCGGTCGCCCCCTGGAAGTCGACGTCCCACGTGCCGCCGAGGGAGAAGGTGTCCCGCGGCTGGTCGTCCGGGTGGGCGAACACCTCCCGGCCGGAGCCGTACTCGGGCGAGCCCGAGTAGTTGAACACCTTGTTGAGGGCGAGGTAGGTCTCCGGCGTCGTCTCCCCGCCGGGCGTCGTGTCCGCGACGTCGGTCGCGGGCGGCAGCTCGACGTCCGGGTCGGCGGCGCGCAACAGGTCGCGGACGTGCTGCTCGGTGACGTCGTAGCCGCCCTCGCCGTGCTTGATGTAGCGGACGGTGCCCTCGGCGTCGATCAGGTACTCCGCCGGCCAGTACCGGTTCCGGTACGTCGTCCACGTGGAGTAGGAGTTGTCCTGCGCGATCGGGTACTCGACGCCCAGGTCGCGGGCGCCGGCGACGACGTTGCGTGTCTCGCGCTCGAAGGCGAACTCCGGCGTGTGCACCCCGATGACCTCGAGACCGGCGTCCTCGTACGCGTCGTACCAGGCGCTCACGTGCGGGATGGCGCGCTGGCAGTTGATGCAGGAGTAGGTCCAGAAGTCGATCAGCACGACCTTGCCGCGCAGGTCCGCGAGGTCGACGGGGGCCCCGTCCTCGGTGTTGAGCCAGTGCGTGATGCCCGTGAGCGGCGGCGCCGTCCCGCAGTCGGCGAGCTCTGTCGACCCGTTGGAGCAGTTCGACAGCTCCCGGTTGGCGTCGGTGACGATCCCGCCCAGGTCCAGCGCGTCCTGCACGGACGCGTTCTCGTCCACCCGCTGCTGCAGCGCACCCGTGTAGTCGGGCAGGGCGCGCTGCAGCTGCTGCGGAAGATTCAGCGCCAGGGCCCCCGCGAGCAGGATGACGACGACACCGCCCGTGACGCGGATACCGCGCTGGTGGCGGCGGAAGGCCGACACCCGCTCCGCGACCCGGCGCCCGGCCAGCGCGAAGACGAGCAGCGGGATCGCGGCGCCGACGGCGAACGACACCGTGAGGACCACCGTCCCCGGCCCGATGTCGCCCGTCGCGCCCGCGACCGTGATGGCCGCCAGCACCGGTCCGGCGCACGGGACGTAGAGCACCCCGAGCCCGAGGCCGAGCAGGAACGCGCCCCGGTCCTGGCCGGCCGCGCGGCGCGACCCCAGCGACGCGAGCCTCAGGAAGGGGCGCTCCAGCACCTCCTCGAACCGCGGCACGATCATCCCGACCCCGAGGGCCGCGAGCAGCACGATGCCGACCCAGCGCAGCAGGTCCTGCGGCAGCCCGAGGGCGCCCAGGACCAGCGAGCCCAGCAGCGTCATCGCGCTGAAGCTCAGCACCAGGCCGGCGATCACGAGGTAGGGGCGCCACGACCGCGCACGGGCGGCGCGGGCGGGCCGCTCCGTCAGGTCGACGGCGGCTCCCCGGCCCGTCGGCGCGACGCCCGTCTCGACCTGCCCGCCCGCGCCGGTGCGGACCGCCGTCGGCACGTCGAACCGCAGCGCCGGTTCGCGCGCGCCCTGCACCCCGCCGGCGAAGAAGATCACCGGGAGCATCGGCAGGATGCACGGCGAGATGCCGGTGATGAGGCCACCGAGCAGGCCGATCAGGACCAAGGTCTCCATGACCGTCGTTCGGAACCGCGGGGCCGGCGGATGGGATCGCGGACGACACCCATCCGGCGCGGCGCCCGCTCCGAACCCCCGTCGAGCGCCCCGGACCGGAGGGGCGACGACGCAAGGAGAGAGAACGATGAACGTCCGCACTCGCACCCGCACCGCCGCCGCCGGCTTCGCCACCCTGGCCCTGCTGGGGCTCGCCGCCTGTTCGTCCGACTCCGGCTCCGACGCCGGGTCCGGCTCCGAGGAGACGATGACCGAGGAGTCGCCGATGGCCTCCGCCGAGCCGTCGGACGAGATGAGCGAGGACATGTCCGCCGACCCGGCCGCGAACCTCGTCGGCCCCGGCTGCGACGCCTACGCCGAGCAGGTGCCCGACGGCGCCGGCTCCATCACGGGCATGTCGACCGACCCGGTCGCCGTCGCCGCGTCCAACAACCCGATGCTCACCACGCTGACGAAGGCCGTCAGCGGCGAGCTCAACCCCGACGTCGACCTGGTCGACACCCTCAACGGCGGCGAGTTCACCGTGTTCGCGCCGGTCGACGACGCGTTCGGCAAGGTCGACAAGGAGACGCTCGACACCCTGGCGACGGACGCCGACCTCCTGACCACGGTGCTCACCTACCACGTGGTGCCCGGCCAGATCCTGCCCGAGGACATCGCCGGCGAGCACGAGACCGTCCAGGGCGACACCCTCGAGGTCACCGGCGAGGGCGACGAGCTCAAGGTCAACGACGCCAACGTCGTCTGCGGCGGCGTGATGACCCAGAACGCCACCGTCTACCTGGTCGACTCGGTGCTGATGCCGCCGATGTGACCCGTATCCGGCCGGGCACCGCAGGGGGGTGCCCGGCCCACCCCGGGACCGACCGGCCCGCCTCGACTCGTCCCGAGGCGGGCCGGTCCACGTTCCGGGCGGGCCGCGGGGACCGTGCCGTCGACCGGTCAGCTCGTCAGGAGGTCCTCGCTCGGGACCCGCGGCCGGCGCGCCGTACCCGGGTCCGTCGCGCACGACCTGGCAGGGCTCGGACGCGTCCTAACCCTCCGCCAGCACGACGATCGGGTCGGTCGTCGGCTGCTCGGACCCGCCGTCGGGCTCGACGGTCACGGCGACCCCGACGCCCGGGACGTCCTGGACCAGGTGCTCGACGCGGCCGCCGGACGCCTGGAGCACGCCGGCCGGGGCGACGTCGCCCTCGGAGCCCACCACCCAGAGCTGGTAGTCCTTCCCCTCGCCCGGCCCGGGCAGGTCGCTCGCGGTGAACAGGAAGTCGTCGCCGGCGGCCAGCACGGACGCCGCGCCGCCGCCCGCCACGGGCGAGGTCAGGAGCTGCGCGTCGGGGTCGGCCAGCATCTCGGCGACGCGGTCGAGCTGCGCCTCCACCTGGAGCCCTGCGCGGTGCTCCTGCACGGCGATCGTCGTCGGCACGGCGACGGCGACCACCGCCGCGGCGGCGACCGCATACCGCACCCAGCGTCGTCCCGCCGGGCCCGCGGCCGGGCGGGCGCTCGGGGCGGCCGGGCGCTGCGGCGTCTGCGCGACCCGGGTCAGGACGGCGTCACGGACGTGCGCCGGCGGCGCCTGCTCGACGGCGAACGCCGCGACGACGTCGCGGTACTCGTCGAGGGCGCGCCGCGCGTCCGCGTCGGACTCCAGCAGTCGCTCCACGGCGCGGCGCTCGAGGTCGTCGACCGCGTCGAGCGCGTACGCGGGCAGCAGGTCCCACGCGTCGCGGTTCGCGTCGGTGTCAGCCACGGTTCACCCCCAGGCAGTCGCGGAGCCGGCCGAGACCGTCACGGATGCGGCTCTTCACGGTGGGGAGGGCCGCACCGAGCTGGTCGGCCACCTCCCGGTACGTCCGGCCGCCGTAGTACGCCTCGACGACGGCCTCCCGCTGCATGGCGGTGAGGGCGTCGAGGCAGCGCCGGACGGCGGCGCCCTCGAGGCGTCGTTCCACGTCCTCCGCGACGACGTCGCGCTGCGCCCCGGCCACGGAGGTGTCCAGGTCGCGCTGGTCGCGGTCGCGGCGGGACTGCTCGGAGCGCACCCGGTCCACGGCGCGACGCCGCGCGAGCGTCGCGACCCACGTGCGGGCGGACGCGCGGGCAGGGTCGAACCGCGCTGCGGTCTGCCACACCTCCACCATCACCTCCTGGGTCACCTCGGCTGCGTGGTCGGGGTCGCGGAGCACGCCCAACGACGTCCCGTAGGCCACGGGGGCGAGGGCGTCGTAGACGGGCCCGAACGACGCGGGGTCGCCGTCCACGCACGCGACCAGCGCGTCGTCGACGGGACCGCGGGCGGTCGTGGGGGGTGGCACCCCGACAGTCTGCCGTACCGGGCAGGCCGATTCGATCGCCATCGGCTCCTCGCGTGTCCGTCCCGGACCCTCCGGGACGTGAGGGGTTCGGTGCGGACGGCTCCGCGGATGGGACCGCCCCGTGTGCGGCGCGTCACGGCCCGTCGCTCGTCCCGCCTTCCCGCACCAAGAGCGAGCGTCCCTGCCGGTCAGGAGTCCGCAAGTGAATCCTGACCGGCAGGGACGCTCGTCGTCCGACGCGTCGCCGTCAGGCCTCGCGCCGCTGCCGCACCGCCCCGGCGAGGGTGCCGAGCAGCTCGGCCGTGGTGTCCCAGTCGAGGCACTTGTCGGTGACGGACTGGCCGTAGACGAGGCCGTCGAGCGGCCCCGGCTTCTGGGCGCCCGCCACGAGGAAGCTCTCCATCATCAGGCCGGTGACGTCCCGCTCGCCGTCGGCGACGCGCGCCGCGAGCTCCCGCACCACCTCGGCCTGGCGCACGTGGTCCTTGCCGGAGTTGCCGTGCGACGCGTCCACCACGACGCCCGCCTCCACGGCCCCGCCGAGGCCGGACGTGCGCGCCACCGCCAGCGCGTCCGCGACATCCTTCTCGGAGTAGTTCGGGCCACCGCGCCCGCCGCGCAGGATGACGTGGCAGTCCGGGTTGCCGGTCGTCTCGACCGCGGCCGCACGCCCCTGCGCGTCCGCCCCGAAGAAGGTGTGCTCGCTCGCCGCCGTGATGCACCCGTCGACGGCGATCTGCACGTCCCCGTCGGTCGCGTTCTTGAAGCCGACCGGCATCGACAGGCCGGACGCGAGCTGCCGGTGCACCTGCGACTCCGCGTTGCGCGCGCCGATCGCGCCCCAGGTCACGGCGTCGGCGATGTACTGCGGGCTCGTGGGCTCGAGGAACTCGCACGCGGCTGGCACGCCCGCGTCGAGCACGCCCAGCAGCACCTCGCGCGCCAGGTGCAGCCCGTGGTGCACGTCGTGGGAGCCGTCCAGGTGCGGGTCGTTGATGAGGCCCTTCCAGCCCACCGTGGTGCGCGGCTTCTCGAAGTACACCCGCATCACGACGACCAGGTCGTCCGACAGCTCGCGCGCCACCGGCGCCAGACGTCGGGCGTAGTCCAGCGCGGCGGCCGGGTCGTGCACGGAGCACGGACCGACGATGACGAGCAGGCGGTCGTCCTCGCCACGCAGGACGTCGCGCACCTCGCGGCGGGACGTCGTGACAAGGTCGCTGCGCGGGGTGCCGAGCGGCAGCTCCGCCCGCATGGCGCCCGGCGCGGGCAGCGGGTCGAGCGCGCGGACCCGCAGGTCGGAGGTCTCTGCCATCAGGTCAGTATGCGGCCGGCCGGTATCGGACGGCGCGAGTTCAGACGGCGCGGTGCGGGCGGTGGTGGCGGGCGTGGTGCCGGTGGCGGTGCTCAACGCGGGGCTCCTGGGGGGTGTCGGCGGCGGGGCGGTCGGGGTGGGGCTCGGCGTCGTCGTCATGACGTCTCGAACCGTGGTCCATGCCCGACCGGAGCGGCCCGTCTGACGACGAAGGGCCCGGACGCACGATGCGTCCCAGGCCCTGTGCTGGCTCCGGTGAAGTGGTGTCGGTCAGGCGTCAGCCCGCCGAGCCCCTACCGGAGCCGGCGTAAAGCGCCAATACCAACGGATGTCCACGGCGACGACGGTACGTCGCCCTCCCCGCACCCGTCCAGTCGCGTCCACCATCCGGTCCGGCGGCCCGGTCCGGCAGCACCGGGCAGACCCTCGTAGGGTCGACGCATGCCGGTGCCCGAGTTCGTCTCCGCCCTGCGCTCCCACGTCGGCCACGACCTGCTGTGGCTGCCGGGCGTGTCCGCCGTCGTGCTCGACGACGACGGTCGGCTGCTGCTCGGCCGCCGCGCCGACAACGGCCTGTGGGCGGTGGTGTCCGGGATCCTCGAGCCGGGCGAGGACCCGGCCGTCGGGCTGGCCCGCGAGGTGCTCGAGGAGACGGGCGTCGACGTCGTGGTCGACGCGCTCGTGGCGGTCACCGTCACCCCGCCGGTCGAGTACCCGAACGGCGATCGCTCACAGTACCTCGACCTGTGCTTCCTGTGCCGGGCGGCGAGTCCCGCCGCGGCCGCGCGGGCGCACGTCGCCGACGACGAGTCCACCGACGTCGCGTGGTTCGCGCCCGACGACGTCCCCGCGGACCTCGCCCCCTCGTCCGCCGAACGCGTCGGCCACGCCCTCGGCTGGCTCGCTGCCGGCTCCGGTGCCCCCTACTTCGTGCGCTGACCACCCGCCCGAGAGGAGCGCGACCCGTGCCGACGCCCGCCACGCCGTCCACCCCCGAGGACCTGTTCGCGCACTCCCCCACGGGCCTGACGATCTGCCGGGCGTTCGCGACGCTCGTCGCGGAGGTGACCGGCGACGACGTCACGACGCGCACCACGAAGACGCAGGTCGCGTTCCGGCGCCGCCGCGGCTTCGCGTTCGTCTGGCCGCCGTGGGTGGGGGTGCGCGAGGCGTACGACGCCGCGGGCTGACTCCGTTCCCCCTGGTCGGCGAGACGTTCTCTGTTCGTCTCGCGGGTGAAACCTGGAAGTGGTTATGTGTGCCCCGCCACAGTTTGCCGAGCGCACCGACGCGCCACGGCACGACGGTGCCCGGCCACCGCGACCGGGTCGCTCCGACACCCCTGGAGGAAAACCGTGAGAGCACGCACCACGAGCGCGTTCGGCGCAGCGGGAGCCCTGCTGGCCGCCGCCGTCCTCGCCCCCGGCCTCGCCGCGTCGGCGTCCTCGGCGCCCGCGGCGGACGCCCCACCGAACGACCCCGCGGCACACGTCAAGGAGGACGACCGTCCCGACCCGCTGGCCGAGAAGCGCACCGCGCTCAAGCAGGAGGCCGTCGACCGCGTCGCCATGGGTGACGCCACCGTGCAGACGCGGGGCAAGGGCGCCCACACGTCGAAGTCGGTGAAGGTCGGCAAGAACCAGTGGGTCGAGTACGAGACCGAGCAGACGGCGCAGCTGCTGACCTTCCTGGTCGACTTCGGCGACCAGGCCGACCCGCGCTTCCCCGACGCGCCGCAGTCCGGGCCGCAGCACAACGAGATCCCGGAGCCCACGCGCAGCGACAACTCCACCTACTGGGAGGACGACTTCTCCCAGGAGCACTACAAGGAGATGTTCTTCACCGGGCTGGAGGACCAGGACGGCGAGTCGTTCGCCGGCGTCTACGACGAGATGTCCTCGGGCCGGTTCGACCTGCAGGGCGACGTGTCCGACTGGGTGACCGTGCCGTACAACTCCGCGTCGTACGGGGAGACCGAGTCGAACAAGGACATGACGCGCTTTGTGCAGGACTCGGCCGACGCCTGGTACGCCGATCAGGTCGCGCAGGGCAAGACGGCCGAGGAGATCGACGAGTACCTGCAGTCGTTCGACGTCTGGGACCGTTACGACATCGACGGCGACGGGATCTTCGACGAGCCCGACGGCTACATCGACCACTTCCAGGCGATCCACGCGGGCGAGGGCGAAGAGGCCGGTGCACCCACGTCGGCCATCTGGTCGCACCGGTGGGCGGTCAACCCGCTGGGCACCGACGGCCCGGCCGCGTTCCCGAAGGTCGGCGGCATCAAGATCGGCGACTCCGACCTCTGGATCCGTGACTACACGACGGAGCCGGAGAACGGCGGGCTCGGCGTCTTCGCGCACGAGTTCGGCCACGACCTCGGGCTGCCCGACTACTACGACACCGAGGGCGGCGAGAACGGCACCGCCTTCTGGACCCTCATGAGCTCCGGCTCGTGGCTCGGCCACGGCGACGGCACCATCGGCACCACGCCGAACCACATGGGCGCCACGGAGAAGATGTTCCTGGGCTGGCTCGACTACGCCACCGTCGACCAGGGCGAGCGCGCCACGGTCAAGCTCGGCCCGTCGTACCACGCCACGACGAACTCGCAGGCCGTCGTCGTGAACCTGCCGGACGGCGTCAAGGACGTCGACCTCGGCGTCGACCCCTACGACGGGGAGTTCGCCTACTCGGGCACCGGCAGCAACGCGAACTACACGCTCACGTCGCCGTCGTTCACCGTGCCCGACGGCGCCTCGCTCACGGCCAAGGTGCAGTACGAGATCGAGCCCGGCTACGACCACGCCTTCGCGGACGTCTCGACCGACGGCGGCGACACCTGGGAACCGCTGGCGACGAACCTCTCCGACGAGGACGCGAACGGCGGCATCTCGGGCGACTCCGGCAAGAAGTGGGTGGATCTCACCGCCGACCTCGCCGACCACGCCGGCCAGGACGCCCAGGTCCGGTTCCGCTACCAGAGCGACGGCGGCCTGAACCTCACGGGCTTCATGGTCGACGACGTCGCCGTCGGCGACGCGCTGACCGAGGACTTCTCCGACGGGTTCGGGGACTGGACCAACGACGGCTTCCACGTCATCGGGGCGGACGGCACGTACGAGGTCGAGTACTCGCACTACTACGTGGCGGAGAACCGGCAGTACGCCGGTTACGACACGACCCTGCAGACCGGGCCGTACAACTTCGGCTGGACGCTCTCGAAGCCGAACACCGTGGAGCACTTCCCGTACCAGGACGGCCTGCTGGTCTGGTACGCGAACAGCTTCTACGGCGACAACAACACGTCGCAGCACCCGGGCGGCGGGCAGGCCCTGCCGGTCGACGCGAACCCGCAGGCGCTGCGGTGGTCGGACGGCGCGCTCGCCCGCAACCGCATCCAGTCGTTCGACGCGACGTTCGGCCTGGGCAAGTCCGACGCGTTCACCCTGCACCGGGAGACCGCGGCGGGCATGACGACGCTGCGGACGTGGAAGGAGAAGGCGGAGAGCGTCTTCAACGACAAGGACCCGTACGCGTACTACGACGAGTCCAACCCGGGCGGCTCGGTCATCGTCGGCGGCACGGGCACGAAGATCGCCGTGAAGTCGGTGAACTCGAAGAACGGCGTGATGACGGTGGACGTCACCACGCCGCGCAAGAAGGGCTGACCGCGAGATAGAGAGGGCAGACCCGCGAGATAGAGAGGCCCGGACGAGACCGCAGGGATGCGGTCTCGTCCGGGCC
>JADHZE010000048.1 GCA_026934365.1 Isoptericola sp. QY 916
AGGTGGCGACCGCGACGAGCACGCCGCCGGTGCCCGCCGCCCACCCGGCGCGCCCCCGCTCCGCCGCCGCGAACAGCGCGGCGACGGCGGGCAGCACCATGCCGATGGGCGCGAAGCCGAGGGCGTAGTAGGCGCAGACGCCGAGGAACGTGAGCACGAGCATCGTGCGCGGGGCGACGCGGCGCAGCAGCACCAGCGCGCCGAACCCCGCCGCGAACAGGTAGGCCGCCGCGCCGGCGTCGCCCTGGCCCGACGGGTCGGCCGCGATGACGACCGCGACGACGAGCGTCGACGCGAGCGCCAGGACGACGTCGGCCACCCACGGGCTCGGCGGCGTCGTCGCGGACGTGGTCATGCCCGCCAGGCTAGGCGCCACCCCCGGAGGGTGCCGACCAGGCGGAGGGATGCTCCGGGTCGGTCAGGGTCGCTGTCGCTCCGGGGCGACAACAGGAGACGCTCGCGGGCCGATGTGTCGCCCCTGCCCTGGCGGGAAGGGTCGAGGCATGACCTCGAACCAGCCTTCTCCCCAGCCCCGTCCACAGCCGTGGGCGCCGTCCCCGACGACCACGCCGACGCGCGCCGGCATCTCCTGGCCGCTCGTCGCCGGGCTCGCGTCGATGGCGCTGCTCTGGCCGCTCACCGGGCTCACCGGCATCGGCGGCGCGGGCGCGCCGCGCGCGCTCGGCATCGTCACTCTCACCGCCGTCGTGTGGATCGGCGTCGTCGGGTTCGGCCGCGTGCCCCGGCCGGTGCTCACCCTGACGATGACCGGCCTCGCGTCCGGCGTCGTCATCCTGCTCGTCTCGACGCTGATCGGCGGCGTGGGCCCGGGTGGCGAGGGCGCGGCCGCGTGGACGGCGGTCCCGGCGCTCGCGATGGACGCCGGCTGGGGCGCGCTCGCCGGCGTCGTCGCGCTCGGCGTCCAGAAGGCCCGGGGCGGCGCCCGATGACGATGCGCCCGACACCGACACCGACACCGGCACGACGACCGACGCGCCGCGCGGTGCTGCGCGCCACGGCGCTCGCCGCCGTCGTCCCCCTGCTGGCCGCCGGGTGCGGCGCGATCCCCGGTTCGGTGACGTCGGTGGACGAGCCGGAGTTCGCCCGCCCGCTGCCGATCCCGCCGCTCGCGGAGTCCGAGGTGGTGGGCGGCGTGCGCACCTTCCGCCTCACCGCGCAGGAGGGCACGACCGAGCTGCTGCCCGGCACCCGGACCCCGACGTGGGGCTACGACGGCCCGTACCTCGGACCCACGCTGCGGGCGGAGCGGGGCGAGCAGGTCGCCGTCGAGGTGACCAACGACCTCCCGGAGACCACCAGCGTGCACTGGCACGGGATGCACCTGCCTGCGGCGATGGACGGCGGCCCGCACCAGGCGGTCGAGCCGGGCGCCACGTGGCGGCCGACGTGGACGATCGACCAGCCCGCCGCGACGCTCTGGTACCACCCGCACCCGCACGGCGAGACCGAGAAGCACGTCTACCGCGGCCTCGCGGGGCTCTTCCTGCTCGACGACGACGCGTCGCGCGCCGCCGACCTGCCGCGGGAGTACGGCGTCGACGACGTCCCGGTGGTCGTGCAGGACAAGGTGATCGGCGACGACGGACGGCTCGTCCTGAAGGACGACGGCGGCGAGCCGGGCACGCTCGGCAGCACGGTCGTGACGAACGGGGTCGCCGGCGCGTACCAGCGCGTCACGACCGAGCGGGTGCGGCTGCGGCTGCTCAACGGGTCGACGGCGCGCACGTACGCCCTGGGCTTCGCCGACCGGGGGATGGACCTCGTCGCCACGGACGGCGGGCTGCTGGACGCGCCCGTGCGTCTGGACCACGTGCGCCTCGCGCCGGGGGAGCGGGCCGAGGTGGTGGTCGCGATGCAGCCGGGCGAGACGACGCGGCTGCACTCGTCCGAGGCGGACCTGGGCGGCGTCGCGGCGCCGTTCGCGATGGGCGGCAACGACGCGTTCGACGTGCTGGAGCTGCGCGCGGCGGACGAGCTCGCGACGTCGCCGGAGCCGTCGTGGGGGCGCTCGCGGCACGCGGCCGAGGACGCGCTGCACGAGGAGCACGCGACCGTCACCCGCACGTTCGACCTCGACGAGCGCACGATCAACGGCGAGCGCATGGACGCCGGCCGCGTCGACGAGGTCGCGACCGTCGGCAGCACCGAGGTGTGGGAGGTGCGCAACACCATCCCGATGCCGCACAGCTTCCACGTGCACGACGTGCAGTTCCGGGTCCTCACGATCGACGGGGAGGCCCCGCCGCCCGGGCTCGCCGGCCCGAAGGACACCGTCTACCTGGAGCCGCGCCGCACCTACCGGCTGCTGATGCGGTTCGAGGACTACACGGACGACGTGCTGCCGTACATGTACCACTGCCACATGCTGCTGCACGAGGACGAGGGGATGATGGGCCAGCTCCTCGTCGTCGAGCCGGGGTCCGACGCGCGGCCGGGGCCGTCGGAGGCGCTGTCGCGGCGCGACGTCGGGCACGACGCCGGCCACGACGCCTCGGGTCCCGTGGTGGGCGACGGGTACGGCCCGCGCCGGTCCACGGCCGGGCATCACGGCTGAGCTGTGGGAAGGGTGCTGGCACGCGGGGCGGCGGGCTGCCAGGATCGCCGGGTGCCCACCCTGCTGCCCGTGACGTTCGCGCCCTTCACCGACCCCGAGCAACCGGTGCTCGACGTGCCCGCTGCGGGCGCGCGCCTGCGCCCCTGGCGCCCGGAGGACGCCCCGGCGGTGCGCGAGGTGTACGCCGACGAGGTGATCCAGCGGTGGCACGTGCGCGTCCTGGAGTCGGACGACGAGGCGCGCGAGGTGATCGCCGGCTGGCGCGCGGGCTGGGCGGACGGGCGCGAGTCGAGCTGGGCGGTGGCGGACGCCGCGGACGACGTCGTCGTGCTCGGGCGCATGGTCGTCAAGACGTTCGACCCGCACGGCGTGGGCGTCGTCGCGTACTGGACGGCCCCGGCGGCGCGGGGTCGGGGGGTCGCGCCGGCCGCGCTCGACGTCGCCGCCGCGTGGGCGTTCGCCGCCGGCTTCCACCGCCTCGAGCTGGTGCACTCCACGGACAACGCGCCGTCGTGCCGTGTGGCCGAGAAGGCGGGCTTCGAGGCCGAGGGCGTGCTGCGGCAGTCCGTGCGGCACCTCGACGGGTGGCACGACATGCACGTGCACGCCCGGGTGGCGGGCTGACGCCCGCGGCGGACGTCGGGCGGGCGTGGGTGGGTCGTGGAAGCATCGCACCGTGACCAGCACCGACGCCGACCGGCTGCGTGACCTCGCGCTGCTGCGGCGCGTGCGCGACCGGATGGACCGGGAGTTCGCGCAGCCGCTGGACGTGGAGGCCCTGGCCCGCGGCGTGCACATGTCGGCGGGGCACCTGAGCCGGCAGTTCAAGGCCGCGTTCGGGGAGTCGCCGTACAGCTACCTCATGACGCGGCGCATCGAGCGGGCGATGACGCTGCTGCGCCGGGGCGACCTGAGCGTCACCGAGGTGTGCTTCGAGGTGGGGTCGTCGTCGCTCGGCACGTTCAGCACGCGGTTCACGGAGCTGGTGGGGATGGCGCCCAGCGAGTACGCGCGGCGGGCCCGGTCCTCGGCGGCGGGGGAGCTGCCGTCGTGCGTCACGAAGCAGGCGACCCGACCGGTCAGGAATCGAGAAGCGCCGGCCGTGGACCTCCACCTAGCGTGAATTCCATGAGCGACATCGACATCACCATCCACACGACCTTCCTTCCGCACACCGACCCGGAGGCCTCCCTGGGCTTCTACCGCGACCTGCTCGGCTTCGAGCTGGTCCAGGACGTCGGGCAGGGCGAGATGCGCTGGCTGACGTTCGTCTCGCCGGCCCAGCCTGAGACCCGCCTCGTGCTCAACCCGCCCGCCGCCGACCCCGGCATCACCGAGGACGAGCAGCGCACCATCCGCGAGCTCATGGCCAAGGGCAGCTACCAGTCGATCATCCTGGGCACCAAGGACCTCGACGGCGTCTTCGCCAAGCTCCAGGCCGCCGACGCCGAGGTGGTCTCCGAGCCCACCGAGCAGCCGTGGGGCGTGCGCGACTGCGCGTTCCGCGACCCTGCGGGCAACATGGTCCGCATCGACCAGGTCGGGTGAGCGTCGTGACCCAGCAGACGACGAAGCGCCCGAAGGGCACCCCCGGACCGTTCTCCCTGTGGGTCCAGCGGCAGGCCAACGTGAGCACCGCCAAGAAGATCCGCCGCAAGGGCGGGCAGATGATGGGCATGGACCTGCTGGTCCTGCACACCGTAGGCCGCCGCACGGGCGAGGCGCGGGAGAACCCGCTGGCCTGGTTCGACGACGGCGCGGGCGGCCGGCTCGTGGTCGCGTCGGGGGGCGGCACGCGCCACCCCGGCTGGTTCGCGAACCTCGTCGCGCACCCGGAGCAGGTCGCGGTCGAGCTGCACGCCACCGGCACCACGCCGGTGACGGCGCACGTCCTCGACGACGCCGAGCGCGCCCGGGTGTGGCCGGCGATCGCCGCGGCCGCGCCGACCATCGACAAGCACCAGAGCAAGAGCGACCGCCAGTACCCGGTCGTCCGCCTCGTCCCGGCCGGCGCCTGAGGTGTGCGTCCCCGGGATCCCGCGCCTCACCCGGACGACGGCCGTCCGCGCGGACGGCAGCGAAGGAGTGGCCATGACGTTCCGTGCGACCGTCGAGCCCGCCGAGACGATGAAGGGCCTCGAGGTGCCGCCGGAGGTCGTCGAGGCCCTCGGCGGCGGCGCCCGACCGCCGGTGACGATCACCGTGAACGGCCACACGTGGCGCAGCCGGGTCGCGATCATGCGGGGCCGGCACCTGCTGGGGCTGAGCCGGGCGAACCGGGAGGCCGCGGGCCTCGAGGTCGGCGCCGAGGTGGAGGTCGAGCTGGCGCTCGACACCGAGCCGCGCGTCGTCGTCGAGCCCGACGACCTCGCCCGGGCGCTCGACGCCGACCCCGTCGCCCGTACGGCGTACGATTCCCTTCCGCCGGGCCGCCGTCGCCGCCTCGTGCTCGACGTCGACGGGGCCAAGCAGGCCTCGACACGCGCCCGCCGCATCGACAAGGCTCTTGCCGAGCTGCACGCGCCCGCTGGTTGAGCCTGCCGCAACCAGGTCTCGACAGGCTCGACCGCCGACCTCCAGGAGGATCCCAGTGACCGTCACGGACCCCTCGACCCTCACCCCGTCGTCCGGCACCACGGCGAGCGTCGTCGCGGTGCACGCGAGCGCCGTCCACGGCTTCAGCAAGCCGGCCCTCGACCAGGTGGTCCTCGTCGAGGGGGTGGGGGTCGAGGGCGACGCGCACGCCGGGGTCACCGTGCAGCACCGCAGCAGGGTCGCCGCGGACCCGTCGCAGCCGAACCTCCGCCAGGTGCACCTCATCCACGGCGAGCTCTTCGACCGGCTCGCCGCCGCCGGCCACGACGTGGCGCCGGGGGACCTGGGGGAGAACGTCACCACCCGCGGGATCGACCTGCTGGCGCTGCCCGTGGGCACCCGGCTGACGATCGGCGACGCCGTCGTGACCGTCACCGGCCTGCGCAACCCCTGCCAGCAGATCAACGACTTCCAGCCGGGACTGCTCAAGCAGCTGCTGCACCGCGGGGCCGACGGCGAGGTCGAGCGGCTCGCCGGGGTCATGGGCGTCGTCTCGCGGGGCGGCACGGTCCGGCCCGGGGACGCGGTCGACGTCGAGCTGCCGGCGCCGCCCCACCTGCCCCTCACCCGCGTGTGAGCCTGCCCGCCCCCCACCGGCGTCCCCGCCACCACGATCGAAGGAGCACCGCCGTGACCGCCACCGAGTCCCGCGCCGAGTCCCGCGCCGAGTCCCGCGCCGAGTCCCGCGCCGAGTCCCGCGCCGGGTCCCCCGCCGCGACGTCGTCGCACACCGCCGACGCGCACGACGTCATCCGCGTGCAGGGCGCCCGCGAGAACAACCTGCGCGACGTGGACGTCGAGATCCCCAAGCGCCGCCTCTCCGTGTTCACGGGGGTGTCGGGCTCGGGCAAGAGCTCGCTGGTGTTCGCGACCATCGCCGCCGAGTCGCGGCGCCTCATCGACGAGACGTACTCGACGTTCGTGCAGGGGTTCATGCCGTCGCTGCCGCGCCCTGACGTGGACGTCCTGGAGGGCATCACCACCGCGATCCTCGTGGACCAGGAGCGCATGGGCGCCAACGTGCGGTCCACGGTCGGCACCGTCACCGACGCGAACGCCATGCTGCGCAACCTGTTCAGCCGCGTGGGCGAGCCGTACGTCGGCCCGCCCACGGCGTTCTCGTTCAACATCCCGACGTCGACGGCGAGCGGGGTGTTCAGCACCGGCAAGGCCGGGGGCGAGGTCGAGAAGAAGGTCGTGCGCAACCAGGTGTACCTGGGCGGCATGTGCCCCGAGTGCGAGGGCCGCGGCACCGTCTCCGACCTCGACCTGTCCGTCATCGTCGACGAGTCGCTGTCCCTGCGCGACGGCGCGATCCTCGTGCCCGGCTACAAGGCCGACGGCTGGATGGTGAAGGGTTTCTCGGAGTCGGGGTTCGTCGACGGCGACAAGCCGGTGCGCGACTACACGGAGGCCGAGCGGCACGACTTTCTCTACCGGGAGAAGGGCAAGGTCAAGGCCCTCGGGATGAACATGACGTACCAGGGCCTCATCCCCAAGCTGCGCGAGTCGATGTTCAGCAAGGCGCCCGAGTCGCTGCAGCCGCACCTCCGCGCGTTCGTCGAGCGGGCCGCGGTGTTCGTGCCCTGCCCGGAGTGCGACGGCACCCGGCTCAACGAGTCCGCCCGGTCGGCGAAGGTCAACGGCGCGGGCATCGCGGACGTGTGCCGGATGCAGATCACCGACGCCGCCGAGTGGGCGCGGGGGATCGACGACCCGGGCGTCGCGCCGCTGGTCGGGGCCCTGCTGCACCTGTTCGACAAGTTCGTCGAGATCGGGCTGGGCTATCTGTCGCTGGAGCGGCCGGCGGGCACCCTGTCGGGCGGCGAGGCGCAGCGCACCAAGATGATCCGGCACCTCGGGTCCGCGCTCACCGACGTCACGTACGTCTTCGACGAGCCGACCGTCGGTCTGCACCCGCACGACATCGAGCGGATGAACGGCCTGCTCCTGGAGCTGCGCGACAAGGGCAACACCGTGCTCGTCGTCGAGCACAAGCCGGAGGCGATCGCGATCGCCGACCACGTGATCGACCTCGGCCCCGGCGCCGGGACCGACGGCGGCACGATCTGCTTCGAGGGCACGCTGGAGGGGCTGCGCGCGAGCGGCACCCTCACCGGCCGCCACCTGGACGACCGCGTCACCGTCAAGGAGTCCGTCCGGGAGCCGTCCGGCGCGCTCGAGATCCGCGGCGCCTCCCAGAACAACCTGCGCGACGTCGACGTCGACGTCCCGACCGGCGTCCTCACCGTCGTCACGGGCGTCGCGGGCTCCGGCAAGAGCTCGCTGATCCACGGCAACCTCGCCGGTCGCGAGGGCGTCGTCGTCGTCGACCAGGGCGCGATCAAGGGCTCGCGCCGCTCCAACCCGGCCACGTACACCGGGCTGCTGGAGCCGATCCGCAAGGCGTTCGCGAAGGCGAACGGCGTGAAGCCGGCCCTGTTCAGCGCGAACTCCGAGGGCGCGTGCCCCACCTGCAAGGGCAACGGCCGCATCTACACGGAGCTCGGCTTCATGGAGACGGTCGAGACGCCGTGCGAGGACTGCGGCGGCAGGCGGTTCATGGCGTCGGTGCTGGAGTACACGCTCGGCGGCAAGAACATCGCCGAGGTCTTCGACCTGTCGGTCGCGCAGGCGCACGCCTTCTTCCGCGAGGGCGAGGCGAAGATCCCCGCGGCGCACAAGATCCTCGCCCACCTGGAGGACGTCGGGCTCGGCTACGTGAAGCTCGGCCAGCCCCTCAACACCCTGTCCGGCGGCGAGCGGCAGCGGCTCAAGCTCGCCATGCACATGGGCGAGAAGGGCGGCACGTACATCCTCGACGAGCCCACCACCGGCCTGCACCTGGCCGACGTGGCGAACCTGCTGGGCCTGCTGGACCGGCTCGTGGACGATGGCAGGACGGTGATCGTCATCGAGCACCACCAGGCCGTCATGGCGCACGCCGACTGGATCATCGACCTCGGGCCGGGCGCCGGGCACGACGGCGGCACGGTCGTCTTCGAGGGCACGCCCGCCGACCTCGTGGCCGCCCGCTCCACCGTGACCGGCGAGCACCTCGCGGACTACGTCGGCGCCTGATGCGGGACGGCGGGCGGGGGAGAGCGATGGACCGCTTCGCGGGGCGCGTCGCGCTCGTGACGGGGGCCGCCCACGGGATCGGTGCGGCCGTCGTCCGGCGGCTCTCCGCCGAGGGCGCGGCCGTCGTGCTGGCCGACGTCGACACGGCCGCGGCCGAAGAAACGGCGGCCGCCCTGGAGGCCGTCGCGCGTGAGCGCGCGCTCGTCGTGGCCTGCGACCTCACCGACCGGGCGTCGGTCGAGGCGGCGACGGAGACCGCCGTCGCCCGGCACGGCCGCCTGGACGCGGTCGTCAACGTCGCGGGCGGCGCGCTGCCGCACCCGGACCAGCTCGACGGCGGCACCGACGCGGACTGGGCGGCCACGGTGGACCTCAACCTCGCGGGGCCGGCGCGCGTGGTGCGCGCCGCCGCGCCGCACCTGGCCCGGCCGGGCGGCGCCGTCGTGCTGGTCGGGTCGGTCAACGGGCTCGCGGCGTTCGGCGGCGACGCCTACTCGGCCGCGAAGGCGGGCCTGGGGGTGCTGGCGAAGAACCTCGCCGTACGGCTCGGGCCGGACGGCGTGCGCGTCAACGTGGTCGCGCCGGGCACCGTCCGCACCCGCGTCTGGGACGACCAGGGCGGCCCCGACCGGCTCGCGCCGATGTACCCGCTGGGCCGCGTCGGCGAGCCGGAGGACGTCGCCGCCGCCGTCGCCTTCCTGGCGTCCGACGACGCCGCGTGGATCACGGGCGCCACCCTGCCCGTGGACGGCGGCGTGCTCGCCGGGCCGCTCGCCGCGTTCGCCCGACTCGCCGACGGGACCTGACGAACCAGTTCGTCACCGCCGTCGTCGCCTGCTTCGTCCCGCTCGCCGCGGGGCTGTACCTCCTGGTGACGGCGGCGTGGACCCTGGTCCAGCGGATCCTGCTGCGGCGCCGCTTCCCGCTCCGGCCCGAGGGCGGCGCCCGACCGGCGCTACCGTGACGCCATGTGGTTCGAGCGGCCTGGTTCGACCCCCGCGGTGCGCACGGTGTGGTCCGCGACCGTGGAGGAGCCGGGGGAGTACCTCGTGGCGGGTTCGGAGTACTGGGGCATCTCCTTCATCCGCCGCGCCGACGGGAGCCTCGGCGGCGAGCTCGACGGGCCGAGCCTGAGCGCCCGCCGCACGACGAGCGTCGTGGGGGAGAGCTACTGGGGCGTGGAGCTGGCGCCGTTCGTGGTGGTCGCGGGCCTCGACAAGCAGCCGGTGCTCGGGGCCACCGTCGACCTGCCGGTGCGCTCCGGGCGCGTCCGGCTCGGGGAGCGGTGGACGACGCTGCCGGCCTTCGACGAGCTCGAGGACTGGGTGGACGAGATGGTGCGCCTCGGCCCGCTGGGCGTGGACGACGGCGTGCGCGCGGCGCTCGACGGTCAGCGGGACGGCGCGTCGCCGCGCACCTGGCAGCGCCGCTACCGGCGCACCGTCGGGCTGACGGCGGGGCAGGTGGAGCAGGTCCGGCGGGCCGAGCGGGCCTACGCCCTCCTGCAGGGCGGCGTCGCGCCGGCCGAGGCGGCGGCGCGGGCCGGGTTCGCCGACCAGGCGCACCTGACCCGCAGCCTGCGCCTCATCCGTGGGCGGACCCCGGCGGCGGTGCTCGCGGCCGCCGCCCGCCGACGGCCCGCCCGGTGACGTTCTCGTTCAAGACCGGGCCCCGGCCGGCGCGGTGTGATGGCGGGGACGAAAGGAGCCACCATGGCCGTCCCCCCAGGATTCTCGACGATCAACCCGTTCATCATCAGCCGCGACGTCGAGAACCTCATCCTCTTCCTGGTCGACGTGTTCGACGGCGTCGAGCACCCGGACGCGCGGACCGTCGACCACGACGGGCTGCTGCTGCACGCCGAGCTCCAGATCGGCGGCACCACCGTCATGTTCGGCGAGCGCAAGCCCGGCTGGCCGTTCACCCCGTCCCTGCTGCAGGTCTACGTGGACGACGTGGACGCGGTGCTCGGGCGGGCGCGGGCCGGTGGCGCGGACGTCGTGACGGAGCCCACCGCGTTCTTCGGCGAGGTCTTCTCCCGCTTCGTCGACCCCTGGAACAACCTGTGGTGGGTCTACAGCACCCCGCAGGACGACGCCGCGGGCGAGTGGGAGGAGGCCGGTGACGGTGCCGAGAGCGACGCCGAGAGCGACGCCGAGTGGGAGCCGACGCCGGAGCTGACCTACATCCGCGACACGCTCGTCGCCACCCTGCCGCGCCTGCGGGACCCGGTCGCCTGAGCCGCGGTCACGTCGCCGCCCGCCGCCTCAGGGCCGGACGTAGACGCCGACCCGCGACGCGGGCCGGAACCCGTGCGCCTCGTAGAACGCGGCCGCGGCGCCGTCCCGCAAGGTCAGGAGGTACCAGTGCTGGACGTCGGGCAGGCGGTGCTCCAGGGCGGCCAGCAGGCGGGACCCCCAGCCCTCGCGCTGGTGGGCGGCGGCGACGCACATCTCCTGGACGAGCAGGTGGTCCTCGGTACCGGCGCGTTCACGGTGCCCGAGGACGAAACCGATGACGTCGCCGCCGTCGGTGACCGCGACCGAGCCGACGGATCGTGGCGTGGCCAGCATGTCGCCCAGACGTTGCGCGGCGTCCCCGCGCGTCCACTCCTCGTTCCACGGCGGCGCGGAGAACGTGCGCACGAAGAGTCGCGCGCAGTCCTCGAGGCGGTCGGCGGTGAGATCGACGATCACCCGCGGAACATAGCAGCGCCGTCGGGTCACGTCCGGGCCGCCCGCGTCGTCGGAGTGGCAGGACGCGCGGTGGTCGCGCGACGACGGAGGAGGACGGCATGGCACGCATCCTGGTCACGGGCGGCACGGGACACCTCGGCAGGCTGGTGGTGCCGCGCCTGGTACGCACCGGCGCACAGGTGCGGGTGCTCAGCCGCAGCCCGCACGCGGACGGGGACGGCGTGCGGTACGTCGTCGGGGACTGGGCGACGGGCGAGGGCCTGGCGCAGGCCGTGGGCGACGCGGACGTCGTCGTCCACCTCGCCGGCGACCAGCTGCACAACGAGGAGACGGCTCGGGCGCTGGTCCGGGCGATCCGCGACGCGGGCAGCGAGCCGCACCTGGTGAACATCTCCGTGGTGGGCGCGGAGAAGGTGCCGGTGAAGTCGGGGTTCGACCGCCGTGCCCTCGGGTACATGGAGAGCAAGCTCGCCCAGGAGCGCGTGCTGGAGGAGTCCGGGATCCCGTGGACCAACCTGCGGGCCACGCAGTTCCACGAGCTGGTGCTCATCGCCGCCCGGGCCCTCGCGAAGCTGCCGGTCGTGCCCACGCCGTCCGGCTGGCGGGCGCAGCCGATCGCGGGGGACGAGGTCGCGGCACGTCTGGTCGAGCTCGCGCTCGGCGACCCGCAGGGGTGGGTGCCCGACGTCGCCGGGCCCGAGATCCACACGTTCCGCGGGATGGTCCGCGACTACCTCGACGCGGTGGGGTCGCACCGCCCGACGATGCCGGTGCGCGTGCCCGGCGCGGCGTCTCGGGCCTATGCGGCGGGCGGCAACCTCGCGCCCGACCGCGCCGTCGGCAAGCAGACGTGGGCCGAGTTCCTCGCGGAGCACGTCGCGCGGCGCTGAGCCACGAGGAGGTCAGAGGTCGACGCGCATCACCGCGCGGCGCGACGTCGGGCGGCTCACCTCGCGGAACCCGGCGGCCTCGAACACCGCCGCCACCCCGACGTAGAGCTCGCCCCACGAGTCGCTGTACCCGGGCTCGACGACCATCGGGTAGCCCTCGACGGCGCGCGCCCCGCAGGAGCGGGCGTGCTCGACGGCGGCGGCGGTGAGGGCCGCGCTGACCCCGCGGCGGCGGTACCCGGCGCGGGTGACGAAGCAGACCACGGCCCACACGCCGTCGTCGTCCTTGTCCTCGTCGCGCCCCGACCAGGGCACCCGCGCCGTGCGCAGCCGGGGGTACGCGGTGCGGGGCTCGACGGCGCACCAGCCGGCGGGCTCGCCGTCGAGCCAGGCGACCAGCCCGCTGGTGGTCGGGGCGTCCGGCTCGCCGCAGTGCGTGTCGCGGCGCAGCGCGGCCGCCCGCTCCTCGCGGGCGGTCTCCCGCCAGTCGGAGGACGGCGTCTGGAACCACCGGCACTGGCAGCGCGCCCCCTCGCCGCGCGGGCCGAGCACGGTCTGCAGGTCGTCCCACGTCGCCTCGTTCGCCGGCCGGACCACGATGTCGGACGTCATCGACCCATCGTGCCCGGCCGCCCGGCTGCCCTCCACAGGTGGCGACGGTCGACGTAGCGGTCGGTACCCGTGCTGTGCGGGGACGAGGACCGACCGCTACGTCGACCGTCGCGGTCAACCGGGGTCAGGCCGCGCGGTCACTCTTGAGCACGCCGTAGACGAGGGTGTCCGTCCACTCGCCCTTGGACCACCAGTCCTGCCGCAGGTGGCCCTCGCGCCGCATGCCCACGCGCTCGCACAGGCGGGCGGACGGCTCGTTGCGGGCGTCGAGCTGCGCGACCACGCGGTGCATGCGGTAGAAGCCGAACGCCAGGTCGAGGACGGCGCGCACCGCCTCGGTCGCGAAGCCCTGGCCCGTGAAGTCGGGGTGGAAGACCCAGCCGATCTCCCCGCGGGAGACGGTGTCGCCCGTCGTCCACAGGGCGACGTCGCCGACGACCTGGCCGTCGTGCTCCACGATCAGCGCGAGGGCGGAGCCGGGCTCGTCGATGCGGGTGCGTGCGAGCCGCTTCGCGAGCTGCGCCTCGGCGACGTCCGGCGTCCACGGCTCCTCGAGCAGGTAGCGCGCCACCTCCGGGTCGGCGTAGTAGGCGAGCAGGGGCTCGAGGTCCTCCGCGCGGTGCGCGCGCAGGACCAGTCGGCCCGTGGTCACCGGCAGCGGGGTCTCGGTCGTCACGGTCAGGCACCCTACGCGCCGGGGCGGGCGAACCGCGACGTCGGCCCCCGAAATGTGCGTGACGCGGACCCCGGGTGCGGCGCACCGTGGAGGCATGAGCACCCCCGCGGCCACACCGACGTGGCGTCTGGTCGAACCGCCCCGCGCGGACCTGGTCGACGCCGCCGAGGCCTGGGCGTACCGCGGCGTCGCGGCGCTGGAGCGGGCGGTGGGGCTGGCCGACCTGGGGCACGACGACCTCGCGCCCAGGGCCGTCGACCTGCTGGTCGGCGACCGTCACCAGGAGCACGCGCGCCACCACCGGCTCGTGGCGGTGGACGGAGAGGTGACACCTGGCGTGCCGCGCGTCGTCGGCCACGGCGAGCTCGTCCTGCCCGTCTCCGACAACCGCCACCTCGCCGTCGTGCGCATCGCGGTGCTGCCCTCCCACCGCGGGCAGGGGATCGGGTCGGCGATCGCGGACCGGCTGCGCCGGGTCGCGCTCACCGAGTGCCGCACCACCGTGTTCGCGGAGGTCGAGCTCGCCGCCGAGCCTCCCGCCGACGCCCCGGACGCGGTCGCGCCCCGGGAGGGTCCGGGGCACGTCTCCGCCGATCTGCCCGGCATGCGGTTCGCCCGCCGGGCCGGGCTGGGGCTGGAGATCGTGGCGCGGCGCTCCGTCCTCGACGTCCCGCTGCCCGACGACGTCGTGGACCGGTTCGTGGCGGACGCCGCGGCCCGGGCCGGGGACGGCTACCGCCTGCACACCTGGCAGGACCCGGCGCCCGAGCGGTGGGTCGACCAGCTCGCCGCGCTGGAGCACAGCCTGTCGGAGGACGAGCCGAACGGCGGCCTCGCGCTCGAGGCCGAGCGGTGGGACGGCGCGCGCATCCGCCTGGAGGAGGCGAAGCGGGCCGAGAGCGGCCGGACCGGGCTCGTCACCGTCGCCGAGCACGTCGCCACCGGCACCCTGGCGGGGATGACGCTGCTCGCGTGGGACGACGACCGCCCCGAGCTCACCGAGCAGGACAGCACGGTGGTGCTGGCCGGGCACCGCGGCCACCGGCTCGGCATGCTCCTCAAGGTGGTGAACCTGCGCGAGCACACCCGCCTGCGCCCCGCCGCGCGCCGCATCTCCACGTGGAACAACGAGACGAACGCCCCGATGCTGGCGATCAACGTGGCCCTGGGGTTCCGGCCCGCGGGCGGCTCGGCGGAGCTGCAGGCGCCGCTCGCCGACGTCGTCCCGCTGAGCCGCGGCTGACGACGCCGGGCGGTCAGGCCGTGCGGACCTCCAGCGCCTCGCCCGGCGCGAGCCGCCGGTACTCGGCCCCGCCGAGCCCGCCCGCGACGCGGTCGACCAGGGCCAGGCCGGCGTCGTTGAGGATCGCGTCGTGGATCGGGACGGCGACGCGCGGCGCCACCCGGCGCACATAGTCGACCGCCTCCGCGAGCTTGAGCCACGGCGCCGCGACCGGCAGGGCCAGCACGTCGACCCGGACGTCCTCGGGGGCGGGGGTGAACGAGTCGCCCGGGTGCAGCACCGCGCCGTCGACGAGGAACGCGACGTTGGCCGGCGGGGTCATGTCCGGGTGGATGGTCGCGTGCACGTGCCCCAGCGCCTGCACGGCGAACCCGGCCGCGTCGAACGACGCGCCGCCGTCCACCGCGTGCAGGCGGTCGGCGGGGGCGCCTGCGTCGGTGAGCTGCTCGACGACGGCGGCCGGGGCCCACAGGTCGGGCCCGCCGTCGGCCGCGAGCGCGGCGGCCGTGCGGGGGACGTCCACGTGGTCGACGTGCTCGTGGGTGACGAGGACGGCGTCGGCGCCGTCGAGGATGCGCGGGTCGGTGAACGTGCCGGGGTCGATGGCGAGGACACGGTCGTCGCGCTCCAGGCGGACGCCGGCGTGGCCCCAGGTGGTGAGGGTGAGGGAGGACATGCTGCCCATCCTGGCCCTGTCACCTGGAAGTGTCCTCAGTGGTCTGCTCGAGCAGGGCCGGGAGGAGCACGTCCCACGACGACGGCGGTGCGACCTGGTGGCCGACGCCGTCGAGCACCAGCAGCCGCGCCCCGGGGATCCCCGCGGCCAGCGCGGCGCCGTGACCGGGGAACAGCGGGTCCTCGCTGCCGTGCACGACGAGCGTCGGCACGGTGAGGTCCGCCAGGGTGCCCTCGAACGGGGCCCCGGGTTCCGCGGCGAAATGGTTCGTCCCGGCGGTGGCGTCGATCGAGCGCGCGACGGCGCGGGTCGCGACGGCGCGGGTGCGCGACTCGTCGAAGTCGCCCCGGCCGGTGAGCGCGCGGTCGTCGGCGACGACCGCATCGATCAGCGCGTCCGTGTCGCCGGGGTCGGGGGAGGGGCCGTCCCACAGGCCAGCGAGCTCGGGGGCGGACGGGGCGAGCGCGGCGTCGTCCGGCCCGGCGAACGCGCGCGTCGTGGACATCAGCGTGGCCGAGGCGACCCGGTCGGGGTGCTCCAGCGCGAGCTCCTGCACCATCGCGGCGCCCGCCGAGAGGCCCACGAGGTGCGCCCGCACGACGCCCAGGTCGTCGAGCACCCGCAGCGCGTCCTCGGTGAGGTCGCGGCTCGTGTAGTCGGGGGCGCCGGGCGGGCAGGTGGCGGAGCGGCCCGTGTCGCGGTGGTCGTACCGGACGACGCGGCGCCCGCCCGCGGCCAGCGCAGCGCAGAGGTCCGCCGGCCACCAGTCCATGGACGAGGCCACGCCCCCGAGCAGCAGGATCGTCGGGTCGGCGGGGTCCCCGACGGCCTGGTAGCACAGCGGGGCCGCGCCGTCGGTGAAGAGCTCCGGCCCGAGGGCGTCCCCGTCCGCGGGCCCGACGGACGAGGGGTCAGGAGGTCGCGTCATGCGGGGTGGACGCCGCGGGCGGGCCGGATTCATCGCCCGACGACGTCACGGCAGGCGCAGCAGCGCCTGGACCGGGGTGTGGTCGCTGGGCCAGCGACCGTCGTCGCGCCAGGTGTTGATACCTGCCGCGAGCACCTCGGTGCCGCCCGACGCCAGGATCCAGTCGATGCGTTCGCCGCCGGGCACGGGGGCGCCGTAGTCGGGGAACGTGCCGACGTCGGGGGTGAGCCGTCGGTCGGCGACCACCCACGTGTCGTGCAGGCCGCCGTCGGTGACGAGCACGTCGTAGGGCGCGGACCGCTCGGCGGGCGCGTTGCAGTCGGCGGTGAAGACGGCGGGGAGCCCGGACCCGGAGACGAGGTCGCGCACCACCTCGGCGCTGCGCACGCGGGCGGGCTCCGACTCGTGGTCGAAGTGCGAGTTCACGTGCACGAGCTCGGTGCCCGTGCGCTCGTCGCGGAACCGGGCCCACGTGACGACGCGCGGGTAGACGTGGTCCCACGTCGAGCCCGCCAGCCGGGGCGTGTCGGACAGCCAGAACTGGTCCCACCACAGCAGCGACAGCCGCCGGGCGTCGTAGAGGATCGCGGAGTGCTCCCCGGCGGCGCCGCCCTCGCGGCCGTGCCCCACCGACCGGTAGTCGTCGCCCAGCGCGTCGGTGACGGTCGTGAGCTGCGCGAAGTGCGCCTCCTGGACGCCGAGCAGCGTCGGCCGTTCCCGCGCCAGCAGCCGGCCGACGAGAGGCGCGCGGTCCGGCCAGTGGTCCGGGCTGCCGGGGAGCGTGTCGTCGATGGCGCAGCGGACGTTGAGGCTCATTACGTGCAGCAGGTCGGCGTCGGGCGCACCGACCAGCGGGGCGTCGTCGGGCGCGACGGGGAGGGTGTCGGGCACGGCCGCCACCGTACCCGGGCACCCGCCCGCTGCTAGGTTCGGGCGCATCGTGACCGACCCCTCCCGAGACACCGCCCCGACCGCCGCCCGCCCCGACACCGCCGCCGACACCGACACCGCTCGACTCGTCGCCTGGGGCCAGGAGCTGCGCTCCGTCCACGCCCGCCTCCGCGACGCCCTCGAGGTCGCGCGCGAGGCCGTCGACTCCGCCGGCGACGCCGCGCCCGCCCCGACCGACGGCGCCGACCCGCGCCGCCTGCTCGGCCTCTACTGCCACGGCTTCTGCCAGGCGCTCGAGGGCCACCACCGCGGCGAGGACGCCAACGTCTTCACCGCCCTGCTCGACCTGCGCCCCGACCTCGCGGACGTCGTCGCCGAGCTGCAGCGCGACCACCGGCTGCTCGACCACCTGCTCGGCGAGCTGTCCCGCGCGGTCGACGCCGGTGCGGACGCCGCCGCTCTCGACCGGCACCTGGACGGCATCGACGCCGTCATGGAGACGCACTTCCGGTACGAGGAGAAGCGGCTGGTCGCCGCGCTCGACGAGCCGGCCCTCGCCGCCGCGCTGTCCGGGACCGGCCGGCGCGCCGCCCTCGGGCCGCTCGCCTGAGCCGTCCGCGACCGGCCCAGGAAGCGCCGCGCCGAACGGTGCCGACGGGCTGTCACCTCGTCGGGTGGGACGACGGCGCACGTCGGGCAGACTGGGCGCACCGCCGTCCCGCACCGCCCGAGAGGTCCGCCATGCCCGCCACGCCCGTGTCCCCCCGCCCGCCGCTGTCCGTCGTCGGCCGCGTCTTCGCCGTCGTCGCCGTGATCGAGGCGTTCACCTGGGCGGGCCTGCTGGTCGGGATGTTCCTCAAGTACGTCACGGAGACGACGGAGGCGGGCGTCTGGCTGTTCGGCCGCCTGCACGGCGCGGCGTTCGTGGCGTACGTGGTGGTGGCGCTGGTCGCCGCGGTGAAGCTCCGCTGGGGCTGGTTCCGCGCGCTGGTGGCGCTCGCGGCCGCCGTCCCGCCCCTGACGACGCTGCTCGCCGAGTGGTGGCTGCGCCGCACGGGCCACCTGAGCGTGCCGTCGGCGGTGTCGTCAGAGAAGTCCGCCGAGACCCGGCTCGGCGACGAGGCGACGGTTTCCTGATCGTTACCCCGCCCGCCACGCCGGCGTCGCCCGGCGCCGCTACGGTGCCCCTGATATCTCCTCACCTCAGGGAGCACTCATGTCCTTCGTCCGTCCCCTCGCACGCCGGCGGACCGCCGGCGTCGCGTGCGTGACCCTCGCCTTCGCGGGGATCGCCACCGCCGGCGCCGTGTCCGCCAGCGCCGACCCGATCGTCGACGTCCAGATCCTCGCCACCAACGACTTCCACGGCCGCATCCAGGCGAACGGCACCGAGGCCGGCGCCGCGGTGCTGGCCGGGGCCGTGCAGCAGCTGCGCGCCGAGAACCCGAACACCGTGTTCGCGGCCGCGGGCGACCTCATCGGCGCGTCCACGTTCGAGTCGTTCATCCAGCACGACAAGCCCACGATCGACGCCCTCAACGCCGCGGGCCTCGACGTGTCGGCGGTCGGCAACCACGAGCTCGACCAGGGCTACGACGACCTGGTGAACCGCGTCATGGCGCCCTTCGACGCCGAGACGAACCCGTACGGCGGCGCGCAGTGGCAGTACGTGGCCGCGAACCTCAAGATGAAGGCGACCGGCGACGACGCCGTCCCCGCCACGTGGATCAAGGACTTCGGCGACGTGCAGGTGGGCTTCGTCGGTGCCGTCACCGAGGAGCTGCCCGCCCTCGTCAGCCCCGCGGGCATCGCGGACCTCGAGGTGCGCGGCATCGTCGACTCGGTGAACGAGGAGACCGACGCGCTCAAGGCCGAGGGCGCCGACCTCGTCGTCATGCTCGTGCACGAGGGTGCGGAGTCCACGGACTGTGCGGCGATGCCGACGGCGGACAACGCGTTCGCCGAGATCGTGAACGACGTCAGCCCCGACGTGGACGCCATCGTCTCCGGGCACACGCACCTTGCCTACGACTGCAGGTTCCCGGTGGATGCGTGGTCCGGCGAGGCCGTGACGGAGCGCCCGGTGGTCTCCGCGGGCCAGTACGGCTACAACCTCAACCAGCTCACCTACTCGGTGGACGCCGCGACGGGCGAGCCGGTCGGCGTCGAGACGGGGATCCTGCCGCTCGCGGGCCAGTACCCGGCCGACCCGGCGGTCGGGGCGATCGTGTCCGACGCGGTCAAGCAGGCCGACGTGCTCGGCGCGGAGCCGCTGGGCGAGATCGGCGGTGCGTTCAACCGCGCCAAGCTGTCCTCCGGCGCGGAGAACCGCGGCGGCGAGTCCACGCTCGGCAACCTCGTCGCCGAGGTGCAGCGGTGGGCCACCGAGGCCCCCGAGTCCGGCGAGGCGCAGATCGCGTTCATGAACCCGGGCGGCCTGCGCGCCGACATGGTGGGCTCCGGCACGGACGCCTTCCCGCGCACGCTCACCTACAAGCAGGCCGCCGCCGTGCAGCCGTTCGCCAACACGCTCGTCAACATGGACCTCACGGGCGAGCAGATCAAGACGGTCCTCGAGCAGCAGTGGCAGCGCGACAAGGACGGCAACGTGCCGTCGCGGCCGTTCCTGCGGCTCGGCGTCTCCGAGGGCTTCACCTCCACCTTCGACGCGAACCGGCCCGAGGGCGACCGCATCACCGGCATGTGGCTGGACGGCGAGCCGATCGACCCGGCGACGTCGTACTCCGTCACGGTGAACTCGTTCCTCGCGTCGGGCGGCGACAACTTCCGCGCCTTCGCGGACGGCGCGAACGCCCGTGACACGGGCAAGGCCGACCTCGCGGCGTTCGTCGACTACATGGCGACGCACGCCGCCGGCGAGCCGCTCGCCGTCGACCCGGGCCAGCGCGCCGTCGGCGTCTCGTTCCCGGCCGACGCCCCCGAGGCGTACGAGCCCGGTGCGACCGTCGCGTTCGACGTCTCCTCCTGGTCGATGTCCGCCCCCGGGGACATCACCGACCCGGAGCTCACCGTGTCGCTCGGCGACCGGGTGCTCGGCACCGCCGCCGTGGACAGCACCGCGGGCACCGAGCCGTACGACACGATCGGCACCGCGTCGGTCGCCGTCGAGCTCCCCGCGGACGCCCCGTCCGGCGCCGCGACGCTCACCCTGTCCGGCGCGGCGACCGGCACCGAGGTCACCGTGCCGATCGAGGTGGCCGAGCCGGCCAAGGCCACGCCGACCCTCACGGTCGACGCGCCGAAGACCGCCGTCGCCTGGTTCCAGCCGGTGCGCCTCGCGGTGTCGGTCGAGACGCCGGACGGCACGCCCACGGGCAAGGTCACCGCGACGGTTGACGGCAAGAAGGTCGACGCCGCCACGCTGAACAAGAAGGGCGACGCGCGCCTGTGGGCGGGGCCGTTCAAGCCCGGCACCGTCGAGGTGGAGCTGCGCTACTCCGGCGACGACGCCACCGAGGCCGCCACGACGACCACCACCATCCGGGTGAAGAGCCTGTGGGAGGTCATCTTCGGCAGTCTGTGACGGGGTGCCCCGACACCTCGCGCATGAACGGCCCGGCCCGATGCTCCCCTGAGCATCGGGCCGGGCCGTTCGGCTTGTCGGTGCGCCGTCAGGCGCGACGACGCAGGTGCAGCACCAGGGCCGCCACCCCGCCCAGGAGGCCGAGCACCAGCAGCATCCCGCCCGCGAGCGCCGCCGGGTCCGCCGGGCTGGACTCCATCTCGGTGCGCATCGTGGTGGTGCCGTCGGCGAGCTCGACCGTCCCGGCCGCCAGATCGCCGGCGCCGGAAGCCAGCTCCGCGCTGCCGTCGGAGAGCTCCGTCGCGCCCGACAGGAGCCGGCCCGCCCCGGCGGAGAGCTCGCCGGAGCCCGTGGCGAGCTCCGTGGCGCCGTCGTCGAGACGCTCGCTGCCCTTGCGCAGCCGCTCGGCGCCCGCCGCGGCGTCGGTGGCGCCGGTCGCGAGCTCGTCCAGGCCGTCCTGGAGACGGCCGGCGCCCGCCTCCGCGTCATCGAGCCCGGTCACCAGACGCCACGCGCCCGCCTCCGCGTCGCCCAGCTTGGTGGAGAGGCGCGTGCTGCCGGCGGCGACGTCGTCGGCACCAGCCGCGAGGGCCGGCGTCTTGCCCGCGAGCTCGGCCGCGCCGGTCGCCACCTGGTCCGTCCCTGCCGCAACCCGCAGCGAGCCCGCGGCCAGCGCATCGGCACCCACGGCGAGCTCCGCCGTCCCGTTGGCCAGGGAGCGTGCGCCGGTGTCTGCTGCCGCGACGCCGGCCGCGAGCGCTGCCGTCTTCTCGGCGATGGTCGCGTTCCCGGCCGAGACCCGCTGTGCGCCGTCGTTCAGCGTGACGCTCTTGCCGGCGAGGTGCTTCATCCCCGCGTCGAGGTCGACGGAGCCGGCCGCGACCTTGCTCGCACCGGTGGCGGCAGCGCTGGCGCCTGCCTGGAGCCGCTTGCCACCGTCGAGCACGGCCGAGACGCCATCGCTGACCCTGGCGGTACCGTCCGCGAGGCCGGCGGAACCGGCAGAGAGCCTCGTCGCTCCGGAGAGGAGGCCCTCCTTCTCGTCGTTCAGCCCCGCGTCGAGGAGCTGGGCGCCGTCGCGGAGGCTCGCCGCTCCAGCACCGAGCTTGTCCAGGGACCCGGCAAGCGTCGTCGCGCCGTCACGGCTCTGCGTGACACCGTCAGCGACCCCAGAGGCACCCGCAGCGACCTTCTCCGCCTGAGCGGCAAGGGCCTCGAGCCGTGCCCGGGCGTCGGGGTCGGCGGTGGCAGAGGCGAGCTCCGTGAGCTGCCGGGCGATCCCGGACGTCCCGGCCGCGACGTTCGAGGCGCCTGCCTGGGCAGCCTTCAGGCCCTCGGCCAGCTTCGCGCCGCCGGCCGCGGCCTCGTCGGTGCCAGCCGCGAGCCTCGTCGCACCCGCGGCCGTCGTCGATGCGCCGGCGGCGACCTTCTGGGTGCCGGCGACCAGCGTCTCGGCGCCCGACGCCAGGGCGGCAGCTCCGGAGGAGGCGTCCTTCGCTCCCGCCTCCAGCTTCGGGCCGCTGTCCATGAGCGAGTCCAGTCCCTCCGAGATGCTGGCGACCCCGTCGGAGACTGCGGCCGCACCGACCGTGAGATCACCGGAGCCCTGGGCGAGCGCGCCACTGCCGTCGACGAGTGCCTTCGTGCCGTCGGCAACCGAGCTGGCCCCCGCCGCGAGCGGCTCCGCGCCGTCGGCGATGGCGCTCGAGCCGGTCGCGAGCTGCGTGGTGCCCGAGGCCAACGAGTCGGCGCCGTTGGCTGCGACCTGGTTGCCGTCGCGCAGGGCGAGCGCCCCGCCCGCCACGATGAGGGCGCCGTCGGCGGTCTGGCCGGACCCGGTCGCCAGCCTGCCCGCCCCGGCGTCGGCACGGGCTGCCCCGTCGGCGAGCTTGTCCGCCCCGGCGGCGAGCGTGGCGCTGCCGTCGTGGAGCTGCGACGTGCCGTCGGCGAGCTCACCGCTCCCGGCGCGGAGCCGCACCGTGCCGTCGTGCAGCTCGACGATGCCGGCGGAGGCGCGGGTCGCCCCGGGGCTCAGGCGGTCGTTGAGCCCCTCGGACAGCTCGGCGGCGCCGGTGGTGAGCTGGGCGGTGCCGGCCGTGAGGTCGTCGGTCCCGTCGACGAGGCGTGCGGTGCCGTCGGACAGGTCGGACGTGCCGTCGGCGAGGGTGCCGGCGCCCTCGGCGAGTCGGCCGCTGCCGTCGGACAGGTCGGCGGCTCCGTCGCGCACGGCGGTGGCGCCGGCGTCGAGGCGGGTGGCGCCGTCGGCGACCTTGCCGTCGAGCAGGACGAGCACCACGAGCGCGACGAGAGCGGCGAGCGCGAGCGCTGCGATGGCGGTGACCGTGGACGCGGCGTGGCCGCGGGATCGGCGGGGTACGGGGGCGGTGGGGTTCATCGGGCCTCACTCCGGTCCGCGTCCACATCGACGCGGGAGGTGCGGCACGGCGCTGGGCCGTGGCCCGTCGTCGTCGACGGGTCTGGAGGGAGACTACTGAGGTTGCCTCAATAAGGGGAAGGTGCGGGTGGATTTCACCCTCTCGGCGGGCTCAGCCCCAGCCGCAGGTGTCGTGCACGACGTCGTAGACGGCCGCGCGCTGCTGGTCGGTCATCGGCACGTAGATCACCGGCTGCGGCGCCCCGTCGACGTCGGCGTGCACGGGCAGGAACGTGCCGCGCTTGTCCTCCGCCACGACGTGCGGGTCGCAGCGCGCGGGCACGACGTCGAGCACGACCTGGCCGTCCGCCTGGTCGGCCAGGCCGTCGCCCGTCCAGGCGTTGCCGGTGGCGGGGGAGAGCAGCGTCGTGCCGGAGACCTCGACGAGCCGCACGTCCGGGCCGCCGGGCACGGGCTCGACGGCGAGCGTGATGCGGCCACCGGGCGCGTCGCCGTCGGGCGTAGGCACGTCCGCGGCGCGCACGTCGGTGACGCGCAGCGTGACCCCCGACGCGACGAGCCGCTCGGCGCACACCTTCGCGTGCACGGCGGCGAGGCGGGCCAGCGGGTCGGTGACCTCCACCTCGACAGCGGTGCCCGCGCCCGTGTCGTCCGCGCCGGGCGACGCCCCACCCACCGCCAGCCGTACCGTCGCCGTCGCGACCGGCGTCGTCTGCGCGTCCGAGCCCGACAGGGCCGCGGGTGCGTCGGCGTCGCAGTCGACCTCCCCGAGCCGCAGCCGAGAAGGAGTCGAGCAGGTCGGCGGTGCCGGGCAGCTCCAGCCAGGGGCTGAGCATCCCGGGGGTCTGAGAGCC